>JAITRF010000132.1 GCA_031288535.1 Desulfovibrio sp.
GTGGTAAATTTCAGCAAGAAGCACCCGTCAGCGTGATGTGCGTATATGTGATGGATGGAAACCGGACGGGGGCGGATACCCACATTGACAAATATCGCAAAAATGCTATATAAGAAACAAAAGGATGCATATGCCTGAATCTGGATCCTCATGGATTGTCGAGAACCTGAACGAGCTTGTGGACGCGGAATTTGACGCTCTCCCCAAAAACATTCAGGCAAAATTCATGCACTTGGCGGCTCTTGTGGAAGAAGTCGGCCTGACCGCCCTGCGCGAACCCTATATAAAGCACCTTCAGGGAAAACTGTGGGAGTTACGTGTCAAGGCAAAATCCGGGTCGGGACGGGGGTTGTACTGCACGGTAGCCGGAAGGCGCGTGATTGTTTTACGGTACTTCCAGAAGCAGTCAGGAAAGACGCCGCGTAATGAAATTGTCGTTGCCCTGGAGCGTATGCGGATAGTGGAGGAATAAACCATGTCCAGACGTTTGCTTGATAAACTGCCGAAGATGATGGCGGACCCAGAATTTGCCGTCGCATGGGAGGAAACCAGAGAGGAATTCTCCATTGCCCGTGAAATTATTCGTACCCGCGTTGCCGCCGGAATGTCGCAAAAAGAACTGGCGGAAAAAATTGGCACGACGCAATCTGTCGTCGCCCGCCTGGAATCCGGCGAACATACCCCTTCCGTGTCCACATTGAAGCGTGTTGCTGAGGCCACGCATTCAAAATTGCGTATTGAGCTTGTTCCGTCAGACGGCGGCTCTCACGCGGCATTATGAAACGCAACTCTTCCAGCGCGGCATCTTGCAAAGTTGTGACTCATATCCTTTTCGCACAGGAGACGATGCCATGGCCGCTACAGCATCCATAAATCTGCGCATTTCCAACGAGGAAAAAACCTTGATCGATCAGGCCGCCCGGAGCATGGGGAAAAGCCGTACGGCTTTCATTCTTGAAAATACCCTCAGGGTAGCCGAAGAAGTTATCCTTGATCGCGTACGTTTTACTCTCGACAGCAAACAGTGGGAAGAATTGAACGCAGCCTTGGATAATCCGGCTTCCGAGGAACAAGTCCGGAGCTTGGGCAAACTTTTCACCACCAGGATTCCGTGGTAGGAACAACGGCCTTGGCGCTTTCCGCCCCCATGCCGCTGACCGCGGCGCATGATATTGCCGACTTCTTCTGCGGAGAGCCTTTACTGGATGACTGGCTGCGCAGGCGGGCGACGAAGAATGAAACTTCCGGCGCTAGCCGCACCTATGTCGTCTGCTCAGGCAATCAAGTCGCCGGTTACTGTTCTTTGGCCGCCGGGAGTATTGAGCACCGAGTTGAACCGCTCTGATGTCTAAAATCTGTTTCTGTAGTCGTAGATGTGCTTTGCGGCCAGAGCGGTAAAAAGAATGGCGAAGGCCGCGTGCAGCCTTCTGTTCAGCACGCCGCTTATGGTGGTAATGCCCCAGGCGGCGCCAAGGAGCAGCGTCTCCGTCTTGAAGTCGCGCCCTTTCGCGCGCGTTGCGGCGGGGGTGCCGCTTTCCAGCATACGGGCCGCCGCCAGCAGGTCTTCCGGCGAGATAATCGAGGGGTCATAGCGGACAAGCAGACTGCCGGTTTTCAGGTTGACCCGCGTTTCCAGGATGCCCTCCCGGCCGCTGATCGCCTCCGTGACCAGGGACATCAGCGCGGCGTTCTTAAGCGCTTTCGCGCGGATGCGGATTCTTCCGTCGATGAAACTCGCGATCATCTCATTCTCACTGGGGTTGTCGGTTTTCGGGGGCGGGACCATCCTGCGGCGCCGGCGGAGGCAGAAGCGGGCGTATGCTTGAAGCGGCGATCGCGGCTGTGGTCGCATTGTGGAGGAAGGCGGACAATCCCGGCCCGATCGCCCCGAGCAGTCCGCCCGCGAGAAAGACGCTGTTCCAGAAAAGCGAGGCATGGAAATTGGCGTGGATTCTCCGCAACGCCCCGCGCGATATGCGCCGGGCCAGAAGAAGTCCGTCCAGTCTGCCGTTCATGAGCACAATGTCCGCCACCTCGCGGGCCATGTCCGCTCCCTCGGACATGGCGACGCCGACATGCGCGGCCGACAGGGCGGGCGCATCGTTGATGCCGTCGCCGACCATGACCACCTTGTTGCCTTCCCTTTTCAGCTTGGCAACAAAGGCGGCCTTGTCTTCAGGCAGCATCTGCGACTTGTATTCGTCTATGCCGGCCTGGGCGGCTATGCTCGCCGCGGTCTGTTCGCCGTCGCCCGTGAGCATGATGACGCGCCGCACGCCGTCGGCGCGTAAAAGCCCCACCACCTCCCTGGCGTCTTCGCGGATACGGTCCTCAATCAGCAAAAGCCCCGCCAGTTCGCCGTCTACGCTCAGATAGAGAATGGAACGGCCCTTGCCGCTTTCTTCGGCCACAATGTCCGCCTGTTGCGGGGAAAGGCGGACGCCTTCGTCTTCCAGAACAAAATGATCGCTGCCGATCAACACGCGCTCCCCGCGCCACAGCGAGGCTATGCCGTGGGCCACGGTGAACTGCACCTGGGTGTGTTCTTCCCGGTGCCTGAGCTTTTCCGCGTCGGAAGCCCGGACAACCGCCTGTCCCACGGGATGGGCGAAGTGTTCTTCCAGGCAGGCGGCGAGGCGCAGGACGGATTCGCGCGTTCTCTTGCCAAAGGGGACGACCCCTGCCAGTTCGGGTTTCGCGCAGGTCAGCGTGCCGGTTTTGTCAAAGACCAGCACGTCCGCTTCGGCGACAGCCTCCATGAATTTGCCGCCCTTGATGAGAATGCCGTGCGCGGCGGCCTCCTGCATGGCGGCGAACACGCACAGGGGGGCCGCGAGCCGGATGGCGCAAGAGTAGTCCACCAGCAGCACGGAACCGGCGCGCGTAAGGTTTCGGGTCGCAGCGTAGACCGCTCCGCTGAGCAGAAAATTATAGGGCACCATGGCATCGGCTATGTGTTCGTAGCGTCCCTGCACAACGGACTTCGCGCGCTCGGATTCCTCAATTGTGGCGAGAATGGCGTGGATGCGGGCCTCGTTGCCCACCTGCCTCGCTTCCACCTCCAGTTCCCCTTCCTCAAGGATCGTACCCGCATACACGCTGCTTCCGGACGCCTTGGCCACGGCAAGGGGTTCTCCGGTCATGGAGGACTGGTTCACCATGCCTTCGCCGGCCACGACCGTCCCGTCCACGGGAATTGCCGCCCCGGCCCGGACGACCACCACATCCCCCTTGCGCAGATCGGCAAAGGGGACAAGGCATTCCACCCCGTCGGCGCGAATCCATACCCGGTCGATAGTGAGCCTCAAGCTCTCCGCCAGACTCGCCCGGGACTTTTTCCTGGTCCAGTCCGCAAGATATTCGCCCAGAGCGAAAAAGAAGGTGATGGAGGAGAGCAGCCTGAAATTCCGCTGCAAGACGCAGACGACAAGCGCCGCCCCATCCAGGACGTCAAGAGTGACCCTGCCCCGGAGCAGCGATGTCAAACCCTTGAAAATATAGGGGACGGCGCGCAAAACCGCGAAGGCGTACACCAGAACGCGCGGGTAAAAAAAGCTCCTGGCCTTTCCGGGAATGGGGTTGCGCGCGATCCGGCCCTCGGCAAAGGGCGGGTCCCCGTCCGCGCGTATCGCTTCGGTTCCGGTCCGGGCGTACAGGACGAGGATGCTCCCGGTAACGGGGGAAATCTTGATTTCCGCATCGGGACAAAGCGCTTGCAGCCGAGTCCGCGTTTCGACCGGGTCCCGTCCTTTCCCCGCGGGACGCAGGCGCATCCTGCCGGGAACGGCATGAACCACCCTGTACCCGCGTAAAACCTCGCTTGCCGCGTCCGCGCCGGGCTTCGCGCGCGCTTGCAAATACCGCGGTGCTTCGGCGTCTTCGCTGTTTCCTCCGGGAAACCCGGCATCGGAGATGCCCTTTGCCGGCCGGGCTTCCCGGATCAGGCGGTTTTCCTCCCTGATCGCCGCAACGGGCGCAGAGGCGCCGCGCTTTGCGACCGGAACAGGCGCGGACCGAACCGCCGCGCTCTTCACGGCTATGCTCCCTCCACCTTACGCGCTTCTCCCGCCTTGCGGGAGGCCTGCGCATGTCTTGCTTCGGCCGCGAGGTCGTCCATGTTCTCTTTGGCGGTTTCAACGATTTCCGCGGCTTTGTCCTTCAGGTCCATGCCACGGCTGATAAGCGAGGCGGCAGCGCCCTTCAAATCCACATTGTTGCGCGAGAGCAGCACCGCCGCGACCGCGCCCACAAGCACGCCCGCGCCGAGGGCGAGGCCGTACTTCCAGTAGTTGCCGGTAAACATTTTGTACTCCTGGGGTTGCATTGTGGAATGGAAAATTCCGTTGCGCACATTACAGATAACCGCATTGGAAAGTAAAGATTTCCATGCGGGGGGATCGCCGGCCGGATTGCGCGGCTTCCGGCCGGCTTACGCCGCTTCGCGGCGATGCCGGCCGGTTGTTCAGGGCCGACCATACATAACGGCAATGTTATTTTTACGGGGTATGTGATTATATGTCAACAGAAAGTGAAAGTCAAATTCATTTGAAAAATTTCTTTTCCTCACTCCCACCCTGCGCCGCCGGAAGTTCATCCGGGATCGGGATTACAGGGACGGCGCGGGAAAGGGTCATGGCTCCGTAGACGGCCTGTCCGAAACTGATGCAGCCGTCGCCCGGGGGGAGAAATTCGTGTTCAAGCGTTTCAAGCCCGGCTTTTTCGAGCAGGGTGCGGATCTCCGAGCTCAGGGACAGATTTTGAAAACAGCCTCCGGACAGGCCCACATGCCTGACGCCGCTGGCGGCGGCGAGACGGATTGCGCAGGCGGCGAGCCCGGCGGCGAGCCCCCGGTGAAAGCGCGCGGCTACGACGGACGGGGGCACGGAGGCGGCCAGATCCTCATATACGGCGCGAAACAGGGCGTGGCTGTCGACAAGCATAACCCGCGGGTCTTCGGGTTTCGGGAAAAAGGGACAGGGGTAGGGAGCGGTATCTGCTTGCGTCCGCGTCCCGCCCGATTTTCGGGTTTCGCCTTGTTTTTGGGCTTCCTCCAGGCGCGTTGCCGCCTGTCCCTCGTAGGTGGCTTCCAGGCAAAGCCCGAGCAGGGCGGAAACGGCGTCAAAAAGCCGTCCGCAGCTTGTGCCGGAGACGCAGTTCAGACCCCGCGCGAGCATGTCGGCCAGCATCCTCGTCTCTTTGGCCCGTTCCGGAAGCCAGGGGGGAGTGAACGCGCCGTATCTTCCGGTCGGCAGCCCGAGGCGGACGAGCAGGGCGTGGGCGATGCGCCAGGGCTCGCGCGCCGCCGCGTCGCCGCCGGGCAGGTCCATAGGGGCGAGGTGGGCGAGGCGTCTGTGCGCCTGCGGGCGAAAATCCCCGGTGTCCAGATAGAGGATTTCCCCGCCCCAGGAAGTGCCGTCCGGTCCGTAGCCGTGGCCGTCCATGGCCATGACCAGGGCCTTCCCGGAAAAGCCGTGTTCGCCCAAGACCGCGTGGGCGTGGGCGAAATGGTGTTGCAGGGAGAGAAGGGGAAGGCCGCGTTGCGCGGCGAACTCTTCCGCGGCCCGGCTGCTTTGGAAGTCGGGATGCAGGTCGCGCACCGCCAGTTCTGGTTTCACCCGCAGAAGCGCTTCCAGATGATCCCGCGCCTCGGCGTGAAAGGCAGTCGCGGCGAAGTGTTCCAGGTCCCCTATATGCTGGCTGACAAAGGCGTCCGGGCCTTTGGTCAGACAAATGGTGTTTTTCAGGTCCGCGCCCGCGCCGAGCACGCAGGGAGCGGAAAAACCGTCCGGGGCGAAGCGCAGGGGCCGGGGCGCATAGCCGCGCGCGCGCCGGAAAAATACGGGCGCCCGTGTTGCTCCCGGACGCGCCTTGAGGACGGAATCGTCCACCCGGACAAGGATGTCCCGGTTATGGAAAAGAAAGACGTCCGCCAGCCCGGCCAGCCCGGAGGCGGCCTCGCGGTTGCCTAGGCACAGGGGGGCGCCGGGCGCGTTTCCCGAGGTCATCACCAGAACGGCGGGCAGCCGCGCGCGTTTCCCATCCCGAAGCGACAGTTCCCGAAAACGCCGGAGCAGCAGAAAGTGCAGAGGGGTGTAAGGAAGCATCAGCCCCACGCCCTCCGTATCCGGGCTGACCAGGGAGGGCAGGCCTGATGCGTTGCCCGCCCCGTCCGGGAGCAGGGGGCAGATGACAATGGGCTTCTCCGGGGAAAGAAGCAGTTTTTTTTCGGCCGGGCCGATGTCGGCAAAGCGTTCGGCCTCTTCCAGGTCCGGAACCATGACCGCGAAGGGTTTATGCGGCCTGCGCTTGCGCCGGCGCAGTTCGGCCACGGCCGTGGGGTTTTGGGCGTCGCAGGCCAGATGAAAGCCGCCCAGGCCTTTTATGGCGGCGATTTCGCCGGCGAGCAGCAGACCGGCCAGGGTTTCGAGCGGGTCGCCCGCGTCTTTTCCGGATTGCTCCGCATCAGGCGCGTTTTTGCCGGAGGCATGGACGAGCCTGAGCTTCGGCCCGCATTCCGGGCAGGCGTTGGGCTGGGCGTGGAAGCGTCTGTCGCGGGGGTTTTCGTATTCGGCCCGGCAGGCCGGGCAAAGGGGAAAACAGGCCATGCTGGTCGCGGGGCGGTCGTAGGGAACGGAGCGGATGATGCTGTAGCGCGGCCCGCAGGCCGTGCAGTTGGTGAAAGGATAGGAGAAACGCCGGTTATCCGGATCCAGGATTTCCGCCAGACATTCCGGGCAGGTTCCCGTGTCCGGGCTTACCAGCACGGCATGTCTTTGCCCGTCGCGGCTTGCGAGAATGAGAAAACCGGCTTCTTCCGGGCGCGGCGGCGCATCTTCGCAATGCAGGGCGCGCAGTCCGGCCAGGGGAGGGGCATCGGTTTCCAGACGCCGGGAGAAGCTGCGCAGGTCGGAGCTTTTCCCCTGTACCTCTATGAGCACGCCATGGGTTTCGTTGCGCACAAAGCCTGAAAGCCCGAGTTCTTTCGCCAGACGGAAGACAAAGGGGCGAAAACCCACGCCCTGTACCTGCCCCTGGACGGTGAAGCGCAGGCGGCGCGGCCGGCTGGAGTGTTTTGTCATTGCAAGTATCCAGTCCGATAAATGCTCCGGCGTTGCGGAGCATTGCTTCGCAACGCCGGCGAGATTGGAGCGGGCGGGCTTTGCTCGCCGCCAGGCAAGCATTTCAAGCGTAAAATGATCTAGAGCAGTTTTAAAGGACGCGCGCCCCGTCTTCGGTGATCAGGACCATGTATTCCCAGCGCACCCCATACTGTCCGGGGCGGTAGATGCCCGGTTCCACGGTGAGCACCATGCCGGGCCTCAAAACCTGTCGGGAGTTCGGGTTAAGGCCGGGAGCTTCATGGGTTTGCAGGCCGATGCCGTGTCCGAGGCCGTGCGTGAAAAGCGCGCCCACGCCTTTTTCGTCCAGAAAGGAACGGGCGAGACGGTAAATTTCCGCGGCGTGCGCGCCCGGACGCAAGCGCGCGATGGCCAGTTCCTGCGCCTCGCGCACCATGTCCAGGTCAGCCGGGAACAGCGGGTCGGGGTTGTCGCCCACTCGGAAGGTGCGGGTCTGATCCGAGCAGTAAGCCTCAAGGCGGCAGCCTGTGTCCACAAGCAGGCAGCATCCGTCCGCCAGCGGGTCCCGGCCCGGGCGGGCATGGGGCAGGGCGGAGTTTCCGTTCACGGCCACTATGCTTGGAAAGGCCATTTCCTCGGCCCCGTGCTCGCGGAAAAATTTTTCCACCTCCCAGGATATTTCCATCTCGCTGCGTCCCGGTTCCAGAACTCCGGGCAGCCACTGCATCAGCCGGTGGTTGAGGCGGCAGGACTTCTCAAGCAGCAGTATCTCCTCCGGGCTTTTGATCATGCGCAACGATTCCACGAGCCCGTCGGCCTGTTCCATGTCGAGGCCGTCCCCCAGACTGGCGAAGGCCTGCACGCTCACATGCCCCGCCTCGAAGCCTATCTTTCCGGAAACGGTGTCTTTGAGCAGGGCGTTGATCTGTTCCAGACCGTCGTTCTTGTAGACAAAGATGCGTTCCTTGTCCCAGACGCGAGCGGCGGCGTCGGCGAACCTGGAGTCGGTGCAGAGCAGGTCCTTTCCGTCCGGCCGGATGATGAGGCGGCCGGAACTTTCGTCCATCTGCGTGTCATGCAGTTCAAATCCGCTGAGGTAATAGCGGTTGGCGTCAAAACTGACCAACAGGGCGGCGAGATCGGCCCTGGCGAGCAGGGGGCGCAGTTTTTCCCGTCTTTCCGCGAAAAGGTCCCTGAACATCAGAGCAACCCGATCCGTTTGATAAGAAAGAGACAAAGCAGGGCGTAGATGCCGGCGGCAGCGTCGTCGAGCATAATCCCCAGGCCGCCGTCCAGGGCCTCCAGCTTGGGTATGGGCCGGGGTTTGGCTATGTCGAAGACCCTGAACAAGACGAAAGCCGCGCAATAGTCCGCGGTGGACGGGTCGGCGCACGGCAGCAGGGCCAGCCATTGTCCGAAAAGCTCGTCCAGCACGACCTCCGGCGGGTCTTTGCGGCCCAGAAGCGCCTCTGCCCGCGTGCAGACCGGCACCCCGGCAAGCAGCAGGGCGAGCAGCGCAAGGACGCGCCCGAACAGGGGCAGGGGAATGAAAATGAAGGGGGCGAGAAGGACTGCGACAAGGGACCCGCAGGTTCCGGGCATGATTTTGCTTTTCCCGGCTATGCCCAAGCGGGCGAAGCCGAGGATCAGGGCATCGGGCATAAAATTCAGCGCCGCTTCATCCGCTCAGGGTCTTGGCCAGAAAAGCCTCGTTTTGCACGAGCTTTTCCGCTATTTTCCGGTCGTCCGTCGTATAATCGCCGCTCGCGATGCGCGCTTTCAGCTCTTCCACCTTGTCTTTGCGCACGTCCGGGGCCTTGCCGGCCTCGGCGTACGCCAGGGTGTGCAGGCGGGCGGACTGGGAGAGGCTCACCCGGTCTCCTTCGGCGGAGACCCCGGCGGCCCTGGTCCCCGACTTTTCCTCGCCGGCCCGTGCCGGGTCGTTGGCTTGGGCGGTCCGGGTCAGGTAAAGATCCTGAATCTGGTTCTTCAACAGCGAATTTTTTACTTCCATGTCATAACTCCGTGGGTCAGCGGACCGGCGAAAGCGGATCGGTTCCAAGTTTGCGAATTCAAGCCGTTGCGCAGGGATTTGCGCGGCAAACCCCTGCAGGCGCGTCATAACTGTCGCATTCAAACGGATTTGAATGCGGAAAGGCATGCCCGCTTCGGCGTTTTACGGCGGCAGCCGATGCCGCCTGCGCCTTCGCGGCGGGCTGAAGGTTTTGCCTTCAGCCGATACCTGTCTGCTCCCTGCCGGTTGCGACCTGGCATCAATACGCCCTGGACAGTCGGCCGCAAGCGGGCGAAGCGATTGCAAAATGCCGTGGAAGCCGTTTCCATACGGATTGCCGCATCGGAAAGGACTCTACCCTCTGCCGGCTGATTTTACAACATGGTGGCGTCCACGGTTTTCAAGGTCACATCCCACAAGCGGCCCATGACCGCCTGTTTTTCTCCGGGAGCGAGTTCGGTTTCTCCGCCTCCCGTACCGGGTCTGAAAATCTTGAAATCCGGATCGTCGGGAGGATAGCGGAAAACCAGTTCTTCACCCAGCTCGGCGCTGAGGCGTCCCCGGACTTCCCGAACGACGGAATTTTCGACGCCCGAAAAGATCAGACTTTCCATGATCTCGCGCGCCACGCGCTCGATCAGGGTCCGCCTTCTGGCCTTTCGGACGGCGTTGTCCACCGTTTCTTCCCGTCCCACAAGCCTGTCGTACCTGGCCAGCCGTCTGGCCGCAACCAATTGTCTGCTGTAGCGCAACAGCATCCGGCGCGTGTAAAACGTGTCAGTGTTCATTTCAATCTCCCCGTACTCCGCCTATCGGAAAAATCTTATAGTTCTTTAGCGTTGTTCATCAGAAATTTCTTTATAGGCATTTTACGCTTGAAATGCTTGCTTGACGGCGGGCAAAGCCCGCCTGCAAGCGTTTCGCGGCAAGGATTTGCTTGCAAATCCTTCGGGCATTGCCAAAGCGGCGTTCTTGGGGCAAAATCGGCAAAGGCGCTGGATTTTCCCGCGTCTATACAGCCGGTGGTGCGCCATGAACATTATTTCGACGGAAATAGCCGGACTTTTGGTCGTCCAACTGGATCCGCACAGGGATCAGCGTGGGTTTTTCACGGAAACCTGGCGGGAGGAGTGGGGGAAAAAGCTGAAGCTTGCGCGCCCTTTCGTGCAGGACAACCTGAGTCGATCCTCGGAAAAAGGCGTGCTGCGCGGACTGCATTTTCAGGCGCCGCCCGCCGCCCAGGCCAAGCTGGTCTGGGTAAGCCGGGGGGCCGTCTATGACGTGGCCGTGGATCTGCGCCGCGGGTCGCCCACATACGGGCGCTGGCACGCCCTGGTGCTCAGCGAGGAAAACATGCTGCGTTTTTTTGTCCCGGAAGGTTTCGCCCACGGCTACATGACTCTGGAGCCGGAGACCGAGTTCAATTACAAGGTGAACTCATATTACAGCCCCGGACATGAAGGCGGCATCGCCTTTGACGACGCGGATACGGGCATCGCCTGGCCGGGCGCCGCCCCGGTCATGGCGGAGCGGGACAGGCGCCTCCCCCGTCTGAAAGATTTTCACTCTCCTTTTGTCTGATGCCGGTCCGCATTCAAGCGGACAGGGAATTTCCTTGCGCACTTTCGCCTTGAAATCGCCGCCGGCTTCTTGACTCCCCTGCGCCGCATAGGGTATCAAGAGCGGGAATTCTGTTGTATTTACAACAAAAGACGGCAGGGCCGGCGGCCGTTCAACAAAAAGACGAGGCGGGGTATGGAGGAAAAGACAAACTGTACTGAGAGCCCGGCGTGTCGCCAAAAGTGCGCGGCCGCGCTTCTCCCGTTTCTCGGAGGGTTTATCGCGGCCCTGGTCCTGGGGTGGCTTGTGATTCCCTCCCTCCTGTTCGATTCCGAGACGCAGCCTTTACTTTTCAGCCATGCGACGCATATGAAGAAAGCCGGGGCCGTCTGCCTTGATTGCCATTCCGTGCGTTCCGACGGCTCCTTTACCGGCATCCCCCAAAACGACGTCTGTATGTCCTGCCACAACGGCATACTTACGCCGGAGCCGGGGCAGGGAGCCTCTCCGGTTGAGAAGGCCGCCTATCAGGCGGAAAAAAGTTTTGTCGAAAACTACCTGAATCCCGGCAAGCCCGTACCCTGGCGCAAGCACCAGTATCAGCCCCAAAACGTATTTTTCAGCCATCCCGCGCATTTCCAGAAATGCTATACCTGCCACCTGACCATGCAGGGGAGGCTCAATCTCGGCACCCCGGAAAATCCGCAAAAACTTTGCGCCACCTGCCATGTTTCCCTGGAAAAGCTGGACAGGGACGCCCCGGTGGAGACCAACATACTCACCGGCTACAGCAGCGGGACGCTCAAGATGTCGGAATGCGAACGCTGTCACGCCAATCCCGGACATTTTTACGCCGACGGCAGGGGACGGACTTTCGCCAACAACGCCTGCTTCACCTGCCATAAGTAGAGGGGTGCGAAATGGGTTTTGACAGACGAGCATTCTTGAAAATCGCCGCCGGAGCGAGCGCCGGGATAATGGTCACGCCCGTTCCCTGGAAGCTTTTGGACGACGTGTCCATCTGGTCCCAGAACTGGTCCTGGATTCCCGTCCCTGCGCGCGGCGCGTCCACATACGCCGAGGTTTTCAGCAAGATGGACCCCTTCGGGGTGCCCATGAAAATCCGCAAGGTGGGCGGTCTGCCTGTCCGCGTCCTGCCCCTGCCGGAGCATCCTCTGGGCGGCGGACTTTCCCCGCTCAGCATCGCGGAAGTGCAGATGCTTTACAGCCCCGGCCGCCTGCGCCGCCCGCTCCTGCGCGGCGCGGACGGGAAACTGACGGAGATTTCCTGGCCCCAGGCCTCGAAAAAACTTCAGGACGAGCTTAAAAACGCCGGAGGGAAAGCCGCTTTCATCTCCGGGGACGAGACGAGTTCGGTCACCGAGGTTTTGAGCGCCTTTGCGAACGCCCTAGGATCAGAGGACATGTACCTCATGCCCTCGGAGGCGCAGAGCGCGGCGAAGGCCGCGGAGCTCATGGGCATAGACGCCAGGTTGGGCTATGATATCGAACAGAGCGATCATCTGCTGGCCGTCGGGGCCAACATCCTGGAAAACTGGGGAACCGTGCTGCGCAACCGGCGCGTTTTCGCAAACTCCAGGCCCCATTCCTTCCGCAAGGACGGAGGGGAAGAGACGGGCGACAGCCTCTCCCTGGTCTATGCGGGGCCCGTGCAGAACAACACCGCCGCCGTGGCCGGGGCTTGGCTGCCCGTTTATCCGGGCACGGAGGGCATTCTGGCGCTGGGTATGGCCAACATGCTGATCGAGGCCGGGAAAACGGTCGCCGCGCGCGATTTTGAGGAATTCAAGGCCTTGGCGTCCGCCTATACTCCGGAGAAAACAGCGGAATTGACAGGCGTGGACGGAAAAAAACTGGAAGCCGAGGTCGCAAGGCTTCTGACCGCGCAAAAGCCCCTGCTGATTGTCGGCTCCTCCGCCGGAGGCGGGGCGGGGCCGATTATGGCCGGGGTCGCGGTGAACGCCCTGCTCGGGAACATCAACAAACCCGGCGGTCTCGTGCTTTTGCCCAAGGCCGCTAAGGTGCTCAAGGGGGCTTCGGACCTTGCGGAAATCTACCGCAACGACCTGATCAAATTCTTCGAGCGCGAGGAAAAGCCCGCGCTGCTCCTGATCCACGAGGCCAACCCCGCGTTTGCCCTGCCGAATGCGCAGGCTTGCGCGGCGGCCTTGAAAGCGGTGCCTTTCAAGGTCTGTTTCAGCACTTTTATGGACGAGACGGCGGCTCTTTGCGATCTGATTCTTCCCCTGGGCATGGGGCTTGAGCGGCTGGACGACGTGGAAACCCCGTACGGGAGCGGAAAGATCGGCTACTGTATCTCCACGGCCGTCGGGCGGCCGGATGCGGGAGTGCTGAATACGGCGAACGTCATTCTCAATATCGCCCGCCGCCTGGGCAAAGACCTGGGTTTTGAGCTCTATGCGGACATCCTGAAGGCCAAGGCCGGACTTTACGGCAAGGGCGGCGATCCTCTGGCCGGGGGATTTGCCGTGGAGAGCGCGGAAAGGGCGGAAGCGGGGGCGTTTTCTTTCAGGCCGGAAGTTTTGGGCAAGGCCCTCGCCCCGGACGAGGCCCGGGGCAAACTGCGGCTCGCGGTCTACGGCCGGGCGAGCCTGGGCACGGACAAGACCGGCATACCTCCATACAACAACAAGACCCTGCGCGCGGACGAACTGGCCGGGAGCCTGATGTCCGTATTGTTGAACAGGGCCACGGCCGCGCGCAACAATCTCGCCGACGGAGACAAGGTTTCCCTGGAGTCGGGCGGCGGGAAAATCGTAGCGCGGGTGCGCGTGTTCGAAGGGATAATCAACGATACGGCCGGGGTGTGCCGGGGTTTCGGCCATACCGCCCTTGACGAGTTCAGCCGCGACAAGGGCGCCAATGTCATGGAAGTGGTGCGGCCGGTCCCTGAACCTGAAACCGGCTTGAATTTCTGGGCCAAAGCCGGCGTGGACATCAAAAAAGCATAAGGACTGCCAGCCATGTCAGCGAACAAGCATTTCAACGTCAAATGGGGAATGGCCATAGATCTGGACAAATGCACCGGCTGCGGGGCATGCATGGTGGCCTGCCAGGCGGAGAACAATCTGGCCCCGCTTGCCGACGCCTCCAACAAACAGCGTGTGCCCAACTGGCTTGTGGTCTATGAGCTTTCCAACAAAAAAAGCTTTCCCGATCATGAGATCGCCTACCTGCCCCGTCCCTGCCAGCAGTGCGCCGAGCAGCCCTGCGCCACCGTCTGTCCGGTGGTGGCCACGGAGAGGAACGAGGAAGGGGGCATAGTCAGCCAGATCTATCCCCGCTGCATAGGTTGCCGGTACTGTATGGCCGCCTGCCCCTATCACGCCCGCTGCTTCAACTGGTTTGATCCGGTCTGGCCCAAGGGCATGGAAAAGGCCCTGACCCCGGACGTGTCCACGCGTCCGCGCGGCGTTGTGGAGAAATGCACTTTCTGCCATCACCGTTTCATGCAGGCCAAGGACAAGGTTCGCGCCGGCGGGGGCGAGGTCTACGTGCGCGGCACGGACAACAAACTGCATTGCGCCGTGCCCGAGGACGGCTACGTCACGTCCTGCGCCGAGGTATGTCCGAACGGGGCCATAGTTTTCGGGGACCTCAACAATCCGGAGCACCGGGTGCACAGGCTGGTCACGGGCAACGCCAATGCCTTCCGGCTGCTCGAGAGGCTGGGAACGGACACGGCCGTTTACTACATCAGCAGGCGGGAGTGGGTCAGGCGTCTCGGCGACAACTATCTGCCGGACGAGGACACTCAGAAACCAAAGCAAATCCTGCCCAAAAGGCATTAAGGAGCGGCGAGCATGGCACCGAACTACATTCCTCCCGCTGACGCGGCCCTGATTCCGCAAGACTGCGAACGCGGCCCCCTGTCCTGTTTCGCGCTTTGGCTGGGGGCGCTCAGCGTCATTCTGCTGATCGGCGTCTATGCCGCCTATCTGGTTTTAAGCCGGGGTCTCGGCATGACCGCCCTTGACGACTACTTCGGCTTCGGCCTCTGGATCACGTTTGATCTCGGGGTGATAGCCCTCGGCGCCGGGGCTTTTTTCACCGGTCTTCTGCGCTATATCCTGAATATCGATCCCTTGAAGAACGTCATCAACCTTGCGGTGATCATCGGGTTCATCTGCTATACCGGGGCCATGATCGTCCTGGTTCTGGACATAGGCCAGCCTTTGCGGGCCTGGTTCGGCTACTGGCACGCCAACGTCCATTCCATGCTCACCGAGGTCATCTTCTGCATCACCTGCTACTGCATCGTCCTGATTATAGAATACATTCCGCTTATCCTGGAGCAGAAGCAGATCAACCGCGTGCCCCTGTTCCATGCCATAGCCCACAACCTGCACGTGGTCATGCCCCTTTTCGCCGGCATGGGCGCCTTCCTTTCCACCTTCCACCAGGGCTCGCTCGGAGGAATGTACGGGGTGCTTTTCGGCAGACCCTATGCCTTCCGCGACGGATTTTTCATCTGGCCTTGGACCTTTTTCCTGTTCATCCTCTCCGCCGTGGCCTCAGGCCCGGCCCTGACCATGCTGATCGCCGCGCTCATGGAAAAAATGACCGGGCGCAAGCTGGTTTCCCAAGACGTAAAGATGCTGATGGGCAAGATAGCCGGCACCATGCTCCTGGTCTACACGGTCTTTAAAATTCTGGACACGGGCGCCTGGATCTGCGGTTTGGCCCCCAGCGCCGGCCTTACCTTTGACCAGTTCTTCTACGGCTGGATCTACGGCAAATGGCTGCTGTTCGCGGAGATTGCCCTCTGCGGCGTCCTGCCCTGCTTCATGCTCTGCTCGGCCTCGATGCGCGCCAATCCCAGGCTGCTCTATGCGGCGGCCGTCCTGGACTGCACCGGGGTGGTCATCAACCGCTATGTGCTGACCGTGCAGACCCTGGCCATGCCCTCCATGCCCTTTGACCAGTGGGCCACTTATGTTCCGAACTGGGTCGAATGGGCGCCCTGCTTTTTGGTGCTGGCCTACGGCGGCATCCTTCTGAGCCTGTCCTACCGCTACCTGCCCGTGTTTCCGCAGGAAGTGGAACTGAACGGCGGCCAGAGGCCGGGCAGCAAGCCCAACACCTGGGGACTTTAGAGCATTTTACGCTTGAAATGCTTGCCTGACGGCGAGCAAAGCTTCGCCTGCAAGCATTTCATGAAAGGTATTGAATTAAATAAAAAAATATAAAGTGCACATATATATTGAAAACATCATATAGATTTACCCCTAAAAATGACCCTTATTTTTGAAGGTAAAATAGAATCAAAGCTTTCCTCAATCTGGTGTTGTTGTCCAAATACCTGCTGGTCAGCACAGCTTCGTCATGGATTATGACGGGAACAGCAGACGCTACACTCGTTATGCCAGCAACATACGATACAGCTACACATTTGAAGCGGGCAAGGCCTATGTCATGAAACCAGCCGTATCAGATAATCGAGTATCCATAGCTGTATGTCGTCCACTCCGATCTTATTCACAAGTTCCGCGCCGCCTGAAAAAAACTGCACGCTCAATATAATTGCCACGCTGACCATCACATCTTTTGACGGCCAGAACGTGGAATGGACGGCGGGCCTGATGGATATCTGGGCATCCGTCCAAATTCCCGAAGGCAAACATATCTTCGTTCTTGATTATGAAAGAACAGTACACAACAGCCGCCATTTCCGAAACGGCATCTCCGTAAGCTATGATAAATTCCTTGTAGGGCATACCTGTGAACTGGTCGCCGCTGATGGCGCGGAATCTGGTAGTTTTCAGAATTGTTCACAAACTCGATTGGCGCAATGCTTAATACTGTCAATCAGGCTTTGAGAATAGGTATCAGGGATACTACGAGCGGCCAGAATGGAAATTTCACATGGTTAACATGGGAGAACAAGTGATAGAGAATTTTCGAGTAACCATTATTGAGTGGCAGGGCAATATGACAAAGAGCATTGCGATATTAATAACAACAATCTTATTTATTCTTACAAACGTGTCCACAGGCCTGTCCAGCGTCGCGAGTGATTTACTACAAAGCGGAACTCAAGTACGCAAAGGTTTTGCAGGCATGCGTACGGCAATGCTGAAAGATGATATTATCCAGATAGTCGTGATTCTACTCTCTATCTGTATTTTTATTTGTATTATCGGAGTAATATTGTATCTCCTTAGAAAGAAAAAAACAAAAAAATAATCTTTGGGTAAAGCTGTTGATGTATTGCGGGATCTCTCATTGAGAACTTACATGAAAAATCAAGAACAGCCTGCCAAAAGGCTCGCAACTTGTCGGCAGCGGGGTTGTGGAAATTTCGGCGGCGCATTCTGATCGGCATGGCTGTGAAGCCGTTTGAGTTCCCCAAAATTGGTGATATGGCTTCTCCATATCAGGCGTACCGGGAAGTAATTTTGAAACAGTGCCCGGAGAAACTGGACGCCTCGCGGATGGACGCCATGATCGCTTTGCGCATGCGTCTTGCGGGCTACACTCGCGCGGATGTCGCCAACGAGATGTACCGGAAGGCCCAACCGCTCCGCAAGGAAAGCCGGGACTGGAAAGAGTATGCCCGCAGAATGTCTTGGTACGCCTTCGGCCCTGCCGGGGATATTGATATTGCCGCCGCCCGACCCACGCCGGAGAAAATTTTGAGTTTCCATCAGGAAGCCGAGCGACTGGAAGCGGAGAAGGAACGAACGCCGGAACCGCAGCGCCCGATGTTTCGCATGAGATAGCTCGAAAAATTCTGGGAGAGGGTGTAGCTAAAAATTATTGGTCGTCAAAGGGGTGGTCAAAAATCTAACGAACGCGAAAGGCATTGGGCTATAAAATGTAGTAGTTCAGATTTGATCTGACAGTGCCCTTGCTAAAGAAGGGGAACTCCGTTTTGATGGAAGGACAAACGAACCATCAACCGGGCGCTATACCCACGGAGTTTCCCCATGGAAAGTTTCAATCAAAACGTCATCAAACACAAGACCGGACTTCTCAATCTCGCCGCGGAACTCGGCAATATCTCCAAAGCCTGCCGCATCATGGGCTTCT
>JAITRF010000040.1 GCA_031288535.1 Desulfovibrio sp.
GGCCGGCTCGAAGGGCCGAGGAGTGAGGCCGTTCTGCGCGCTTATGCCCCTCTGGTGGAGCGGATGAGCAACGAGGAGCTTGCCGCCGTATACCAGTCGTTTACCAGCGCGGAAGCGGATCTGCTGCAAACCGCGCTTCAGAGCGAGGGCAGCGCGGACGCCCGGGCAGCCGCCTCGGATCTTTTCGATCTTCAGGCCTTGGTGCTGAAAGAGGTGAGTGACCGCGTGGCCAAAGGAGAACCGATGCCCGGCGCGGACATGCTGCCTCCCCTTTCCGAAAATCTCGGGCCGCTCACGGCGGGCGGAACAGCCCCCGCGGAGCGCAGTGAAGGGCGGATGACCCCCGGCCAGGCGCGCGTTCTGGTGGAAACAGGCGCGCAAAGCGCCACCGCCAGAGAACGGATGACCGGGGATTTCAATCGCGACATGGCCGCGCGCAATATTTCCGGCCTTTCCGCGCGGGCCGTCGGCGACGTCCTGCGCTCCGCCCCGCTGACCATGAACATCGATCAGGATTTCCTGTTCGGCGATTCTTCCATACTGACCGACCCGGATCAACGCGCGCAGAACATCTTCGACCGCGAGGAAAGAGGCGATCCGACGCTTGACCGGGGCTACATGGCCGTGAGGCGCGAAACGGAAGCCGTTCTTTTTCCGGAATTGACAACCGGGGCGGCCGCGGCCGAACGTCCGACATACGCCGCCCTGAACGTGAACAGGAGCGAATATGGCGCGGCGCTTACCTACGGATACGGGGTCATCGTCTTCAAACCCGAGGTCGCCCAGCGCGCCACCTATACGGTGGACGACAGCTTTTACAGCCTTCCTTTTACCGTTACCCCCGAAAGGCGCGAGAATTTTTACAACCGCCTGCTGCATGGGGCCGCCGACAGGTATCCGCCGGCCTTTCTCGAAGAGGCCGGAAAGGCGGATTCACCCGTACGGCAGACGCTGGACCGTCTGCTGGACCAGCTGGCCGGCACGCCCGGAGCGAATTCGGGCATGGTGGCGGAATTGCCGGAGGAACTCCTGAGGGCGCTCCCGGAGCGGAGTCTTCAGGAATATCTCCAGGCGGATATCAGCGGGGCTCTCGGCGACCGGACCAAGGCCCGCGCCCGCACAGCCACCCATGATTCCCTTGAGGCGCTCATTCCGGGCATGACTACGCCCGCCGTCGCTTCCACGGCCCTCGCCGCCCTGCGCGTCGGCACCGGGGAAAGCCGGCCCTGCCTGCTCGGCGCCCGCTACATAGAAGCCCAGATATCCGGGGGCATTGTGCCTTCGCGGGACATAGCGGAAATACGCGTGGACGCGGAGGTGTTTGTGGACGCACAGGCCCTGGCGGCTGCCAGGGAACGGGCCGCCGCCTTTGAGCAGCGGACCGGCATCCCGGTGATTTTCGAACATCGCGGCAGTGCGCCGACGCCCGATGATGTGGGAACGCAGAGATTCATTCAGGAACATTTCCACAGCGGGAGGGTGAATGCTGCGGCGCAGGACGCCGTCGACAATCCCCTGCCTCTGTTAAGGGAACTGCGCGCGGAAACCCCCGCCCTGCGGGCTCTGCCGGAGGGGACAGCGGAGCTCAAGGGGAACAGCCTGAGCCATGCCCTGGGAAAATTTCAGGCTCTGGTGAACGAGTGGCGCGAACATCCCGAAAGGACGCAACCCCCCCACATCGAGGTTCATTCAGAAGAGGAACTGGTCAAGCTGGCCTTCAACCATGTCTTCAAGCCGGTGCTGGAGTTGAAGGGCGCCCTGTTGCGGGAGCTGGACTCGCTTCCCTTTGAGAACGAGGCCCAGAAAGCCGCTTTCGCCGGGTGGGTCATGAGCGCCAAGGCGCTGACTTCGCCGGAGGAGTTGCGCATGATCCACGCGTGCTCCGTGCGGCAGGCGGCGGTGCTGCGCGAAATGGCAAACGCCGCTCCTCCGCCTTCGCCGGAAGCTCTGCTGGCGGCCTTCGGCACTTCCATGGCGCAATCCCAGCCCGCGCTGGACGCTTTTTGCGAAGAGGCCGGCCGGAACGGAGAATTCGGCCCGGATGACAAGAACACGGAGATCAGCCGCATCGCCTTCCTCTCACTGGCCCTTGTACGGAACGTCGAGGGAGGCGGGGAAGCCCTGAGCCGTCTGGAAGGGCTGCTGAACCGGCCGGAGCAGTTGCAGGTGAGCGCGCAGATGGAGAGTATGAGCGGCGAGGGCGAGTTCGCGGCTCTTCGCGGGTACAGCACGTCCAACGTGACCCATCTGCTGCTGGAAATGACGCGGGATTCCGCGGCGCAGCTCACCGGGCGCAAGTCGCCCGCTCCGCCCCGGTTTATCGGAGAGCTGTCCCTGATTCCGCACTCCACGCGGGAAGCCTTGCGCGCCTTCGCTCCGGATCTGGTGGAGCGTCTGGATCAGACGCATCCCGGCTATCCTCCTTTCGCGGTTCCGGCCAACCCGGAATATCTGCCGCAAAGCGACGCCGCCCGCCGGGACTTTCTGACCAGTCACCTGGATCCCTATCTCAATCACGAGCAAACCTTCGAACTGGGTCGTTCCACCCACGGGCGCGGGCATATCGCCAGGGCCTACATTTTTGCGACGGCCATGTGCAATATTTTGGAGGGACAGGGCGTAACCGTGGACCGCAACGCGGTGCTCTGCGGCATTGCCGGGCATGACATGGGCCGGCAGGGCGGCGGGCAGGATCGTTGGGAGGAACGTAGCGCGGAGATGCTGACTACGGCCATGCGGGTCGATTACGGCGGCGACTCCATGGGCGAGGACTACGAGAGGGCCGTCGGCGACTGCATTGCGGCCCACCGCAGCCAGACTCTGGAGGGTCTGCTGCTCAACGCTGCGGATTCCCTGGATATAGGCCGCACCCAGAGCTTTGACCCGGAGCGTTTCGCCTTTCTGCAGGGCCGGGCAGGGGAAGTCCCTTCGGACGGGGCCGCGCGCATGCGCAACCAGCTGGCCAGGGAGGCGGATCTGCTCCAGCGGTTCACTGATCCCTACTGCATGCTCCGCAACGTTCTACAGCAGATCACGATGGAAGCCATGAACGATCCCGGCGGGAGGCACACGGATCAGTTGATGGAGCAGGCCGTCGCCATCCGGCAGGATATCGCCGGCGAATACGAAAGGCGCTGGTCCGAATCCGGCGAGCAGTACATGCGCGGCGTGGAAGACGTGATCCGCATGAACAGGGATCTTTTCCCGATGCTGGGCAGATATTATGCCGATGCCGCCGCAGCCGCGGCCTGACGGCGCAAACCCGAACGCGCACAGGAGAGATTGCCATGCGTTTTGACAACGTGCTTGCGGAACTCGGCAGGGCCACGGGACTGGACGGCCTGGCTCCGGACGCCGACGGAGGATGTTGCCTGAACTTTGACGGGGAACAGGAAGTCACGCTCATACAGGACAGGGAAGAGGACGCCGTTTTTCTGTACGGCATTGTCGCCGGCGCGGAGGCCCTGCGCGAGGCGGAAACCTGCCGTCTTCTGCTGGCCGCATCCTGCCTTGGAGCGGATACCGGAGGCGCGGCCTTTGCTTTATACGGCAACAGCGTCATCCTCTGGAAGCGTTGCGGCGAATTCGCCGATCGCATTGCGCTGGAAAAAACCCTCAATGATTTCCTGGCTCAACTTGCCCGCTGGAAAGAAAAACTGGCGGATGCGGTTTTCCGGACCGGTGGAAGCGCAAGTCCCGGGATTTCCGTTTCCCGGTCGTGGT
The DNA here is from genome assembly GCA_031288535.1 of Desulfovibrio sp. GTDB lineage: Bacteria > Desulfobacterota > Desulfovibrionia > Desulfovibrionales > Desulfovibrionaceae > Frigididesulfovibrio. The sequence continues at coordinate 3,724 of JAITRF010000040.1, forward strand.
TGATGCCATAAAGGGCGACATTTTCGCTTGAGATGCTGCTTTACGGCGGGCAAAGCCAGCCTGCGGGCGTCTCGCTGCAAGGATTTGCCCGGCAAATCCTTGCCGGGCGTGTTGACGCTCAAACCTGACACGCTCTGACGACTGCCTGAAGTGATTGAACACATTCTTCCTTTCGGAGTTTTTATGGCGTCTTTTCTGGACAGCGCGGCGTCTGCGGTCGCCGCCGCCGCCGGCTGGAAGCGGCCCGAGGCGGACGAAAGGGGAATATACGGATTTTCTCTGCGGGGGGATCTGGACATGCGCATGTTTTCTCCGGACGGCGGCGGCACGGTCGTATTTTGCTCCGCCGTCCAGACCTTGCCCGAGGAGGAACGCGCGCGCGACGAATTGCTCCTGGCCCAGGCGCGGAGGGCCGTGGCCGCTTGCAGGGAGCGCGAGAGCACGCTTGCCCTGGAAGGAAACACCCTCGTTTTGCAAAGAGTGGTCCGGGATAAGGAGACTGCCCTTGAGGAACTACCTGGAATCGCAGAATGTTTTTTGAATGATCTGGACTGGTGGAGGAAACAGGCGGCCCGTCTGGCCGGCTGATGCAGGCGTTGCGCGCGATTACCGGCCGCCAGCCGGTTTGGCCTTCTTATGCTGGACTTCCGAGTTGTCTCTCCCGTTCCCGGCAAGCGTCCCGAGCGTCTGTCTTTTTTGCTTTTTGCCGGGGCGGTGGGGCTGATGCTGTTGTGCCAGATCTTTTTCGGCCTGCTGCAACTGTCGTCGCTGGAAACCAAACTGCGCACCGGGGTGATCGGCATCGCCGACACCGTAGCCGGGACCCTGGCGGACGACCTGTCCATGGGCTTGCGCCTGGGCAAGCACTTGCGGAATTTTTACAACCTGGAGAACCTGCTCCGGGATGTGCGTAAAACCTTTCCGATGGCCCACGACATCTGCGTGACGGATGCGGCGGGCAATCTTGTTGAAGCCGTGCCCGGAATGCGGACGGGGCAGGCGTTCATCCCTGTGGATAAAAAATTTCTGAACCGCTCCCGGGGGCGGGATTCGCGCTTCGGTGCGGATGCCCTGTATTACGCGGACAAGCCTCTGTTGGGGCGGAACGATGTTTTGCTGGGGTATGTGCTAATCCGGCTGAAGGCTTCCGTGCTGGACAAACGCATAACGCCCGCCGTCGCTGCGATTGCCCGCAACAGTCTCCTGGCCATGGCCGCCACGATGGCCGCCACCCTGCTGATTCTACGGCTGGCGCCTTTTTTTACCGCCCGGGGCGCGCTTGACCGGAAACGCGTCTATCTGTCTTTCGGCATGTTGTTCGCCGTTGTGCTTCTCGCCAGTTCGATCTGCAACCATATGGCGTTCCGGCAGGAGTATTTCTCCATAGCCATGGACAACTCCCGCACCTTGGGGCAGACCATGCGCGAAACCCTGCGCAGGACCATCGGCAAAGGAGTGCCAGTTTCTCTTCTCAAGGCCGTGGAGGAGTATTTTGAAACGGCCGCCGCCAAAACGGCCGGGTCGGTGCTTATCGAGCTTTACCGGCCGGATGGGGTTCTGGCGTTCAGCAGCCGCAGGGCTTTTTTCGGAGAAAAAACCGTTCCCGGGTCGGCCGGCGACGCCGGGTTCAGCGACGCCGCGCGCCCGGAAGGCGCCGCTCCCTGGACGATCAGGACAAGCCTTTCCCAAGATGCGTTTGACGCCGCCGTTCGGGAGGACATTCTCAATTCCGCGAGTCTCTGTATTGTCTCATTGACCTTGCTGTTTGAATTGCTACTACTGTTCTGCCTGTTTCTGGAGCGCCGGGCGGGGGCGGCCCGTGCCGCGGCCGGGGATACGGACAGTGTGCGTTACAATACGGTGCTTCGGGCTGTTTTTTTTCTGTTCATGCTGGCTCTGGACATGTCCGTCACGTTCATTCCGTTGCGTATGGCGGAACTCCCGTCCGATTTTTGGGGGCTGCCCCGTGATGTCGTCATGGGGCTTCCCGTGTCGGCCGAAGTCGCCATGGCGGGCATAGGCATCTTTCTGACGGGCCGGTATATTTCACGATATGGGGCGGCATTGCCCATGTCGTTCGGGTTCACGCTCGCCGCCGCGGGGTATTTTACCTCGGCCCTGGCCTCCGGACCCCTGGGTTTTATCCTGGCCCGCGCTCTGGCCGGGGCCGGCTACGGCGCCTCCATCATGGCGGCCCAGGCCTATGTGTTCAGAAGCGGCGGGCTGGCGGGACTGTTTGCCGGGGTGTTCGCGGGGTCCTTGTGCGGCGGCGCGGCTGGCAGCATGCTGGCGGAAAAGCTGGGATTCGGCGCCGCGTTCCACACGTCCGGTGCGATGATGCTCCTGCTGGCGGCACTGCCGTATGCGCTGCTGCGCTCGGGCGATGCCGCGAAGGCGGGCGGGACGCCCAAACCGTCGGAGAAGACGGACTTTATGCGCACGCTGAAAGCGGCGGCCGACGGGCAATTTCTTGCCTTGTCCCTGTTCGCCCTGGTGCCCGCCACCTTTATCGTGATGGGGTTCACCAAGTACTTCATGCCGGTATATCTCAACCGGGCGGCGGTGGCGCAGGCCGACATCGGACGCGTCTACATGGTGTACTGCCTGGTTCTGATTTATCTGGGGCCGTTGCTGGGCGGGCTGGTGCTCCGGGCGCGCAGCAAGGCTTCGGGCGTGACGGCCGGATGTTTCCTGGGCGCGTTGAGCATCCTTCCCCTGGCGATTTTCGACAGCCCGTGGGCCACTGTGGTTTGCGCCTTCATATTGGGGCTGGCAAATGCCGTCAATATTCCGGCGCACGCCGAGTATCTGCTCCGGCTGGACATAACCGGGCAGTTGGGCGGCAACCAGGCGCTGGGTCTGCTGAACGTGGTCGAACGCGTGGGGCAGGCCGTGGCGCCTATTGCCATAGGCCTGCTCATGAGCGCGTTTGCGGTTCGGGACATCGCGTTGTGGGGAGGGATTTTCCTGTTTTTTCTGACATGGGCTTTTTACGCCTCCAGACTGAAGGAGTGACGATGGACGGTGCTTCTCCCTACCTGCGGCAGTTGGAGACCTTCGTGCCGGCGGTGTTTTCCAATTGCCGCGGTGAGAGCGGAAGCCGGACACTGGGTTCGCTGAGCGACGGCCTGGCCGGGTATGTCCCGCCGCCGACCGTACAGGGATGGGACGACCTGACGGCTCTGGCCGCAGAGAAGGCCGGCGCGCTGCTTGGCGCCGACGCGGCGCGGGCGCTCGTGATGTCCCTGGAAGAGTCGTTCACCGCTTTGACCGCGAACCATCACGCCATAAACACGCTGCCGGATTTCACCCAGGGAACGCTGGTCTATGCGTTGCGGCTGTTTGCGGAAGGCGGCGGACACGGCGGAAAAGCCCTGCCGGTGTTCGCGGCGGGCGGCGTTCCCATGAGTGATTTTACATATCCTCCCGGGGTATTGCTGGGCAGGCCCAGAAACCTGAATTCCACGGCAGGGGAGCGTTTCAGGCTGTTCAAGCCCCTGGCCCGCAAAACGCTTGTCAACTGGCAGCCGGCGTTTTGTGCCGAAGACGTCGCCAAGGCGGGTTCGCGGCTCACGACCGGGGATTGGCTGTGGTTTGAACAAACGGCCCTGGCCGCGATTCTTTCCGACATCCTGGCCGGGCCGGAGGTGCTTGGGCAGCGCCTTTATTCACACCAATGCACCGTGATCAATGCGAAACTCTGGCCCCGTTTTTTCAAGCCTGAAGTTCCGATTCCCCGCCTGATCATGCTGGACAAGCTGGAACTGGAGCGGGATCTGCTGATAGCGGACATGAGAAACGAGGACAGTCTGGCCTATGCCATACTTTTCGACACGGACCTGAGATACCTTGTCGCGCGGAGCCTGAACGGAGACAGGGGATGCTGGACATGCGAAAGCCTGGACGATCGATCGCCTCTCGTGCGGGGGACCCTGTTTTTCTGGGGGATCGACCGGGAGGGCAGGATGTTTCCGTTAAATCTGGACCAGGAAAAAAACTGTCTTTTTTCCACTCTGCACACTTCGTTCAGAACGGAGCTCACTCCCGGCGCGATAGCGTGCGCTCTCAGCGAAAACAGCATTCTGCCGGGCTTGTACATGGGGTTTACGGCAATGGCCCTGGCGAGGGGACTGTTGTGCTGTGGGGGAGTATTCCAGACAGGGTATTTGCGGCGCATGCGCAAAGGGACCGCCGCCTGCCTGGCCGCAACCGGGTTCAAGGACATGGCCGCCTGCCTGGAGGCCTTGCCCGATGCGCCTCTGACCTCGGGCTTTCTCCCGATTGGCTTCAATAACGGGATCAACCCTCCTTATGCGGCGGGGGGTGTCGAAATGTTCGCTTCGGGCGGTCTGTCCGCTGAAAACCTGGAAACCTTGCGATCCCTGACGGTTTCGCAAGCGCTGGATTCATCTTTCGATTATATTTACGAGCTTGTGATGCCGTCCGGCGAGCGGATGCCGGGCTGGCGGGAAGCCTTACGGCGCGGATACGGCCTGGAACTCTTTCCCGCCGCGCGGCCGACAAGTTCTCCCCGGCTTGCATCCGCGCCCGGAGCGGGGTAATTTATCTTGGTCAAAGCGCAAGTTGTGGAAACACTGATTTATTTTTGAGAAGGCTTTATCCCTTGCACTTCAAATCACTATTTCAATTTGTTACTATCGAGGGAGTCCGGGAGAAATCATTATCGTTGCTGTAGTCATCCGTACGGATCGAAGACTTGCTTACGGCTGACGCTCCCTCGACGGGGTTCGGGGCGGACCCCCGAGTAAATCAGCGGTTCCCTATAAACCGGAGAAAAGGCCCATGTGCCGTAATGTTGAGAAATTCATGCGGGTTTCAGCGGTTTTCCTGGGCATTCTGTTTGCGGGGGCCGTCTTCTGCCCGGAAAATTCCGGGGCTGCGGAAAGGTCCGGGCGTCCTGTGCGGGTCGCCTACATCGAGGGAGGTTTTTACACGGACTATGCGCAGATACTTGTCGCTCTGGCGCAAGGGCTGGCGGGACTCGGCATTATTGCGGACGGGAACGCGCCTCTCCCGGAACATGTGGAAAGCACAGCGGAAATATGGCAATGGCTGTGCGCCAACGCGGGCGGAAACACAATCAGGTTCGTTCCCGACGGGTATTATTCGGCGGGATGGGATGACGCCGTTTTCGTGGAAAAACGCGCCGAATTGATAGCGCGCCTGAACGGCGTCAGGGATATTGACCTGGTGCTGGCTTTTGGGACAAAAGCGGGTCAGGCGATGGCCGCGGACGACCATAACACGCCGGTGGCCGTGCTGTCTGTGACCGACGCGGTGACGGCGGGCATCATTCCAAGTCCGGAGGATTCAGGCCGCGACCATGTTTTCGCTATGGTGGAATACAACCGTTATTATCGACAAGTGGGTATTTTTCATGATATTTTCCGATTTAAACGGCTTGGCATCGCCTATGAAGATACGGAAGAGGGGCGGGGCAGCATTGCGCTGACGCAGATTCAAAAAGCCGCCGCGGATTCGGATTTCGATCTCCTGACTTGCGTTGACACGCTTTACTATGACAACCCCGCGCCTGCCGTTGAGAACCTGATCGGATGTCATAAGAGGCTGGCAGCGGCGGGAGCGGATGCGGTGTACATGACCGTCAACAACGGTATGCAGACTGAGAATATGGGCGAGATACTCCGCCCGCTTTTGGAAAAACGCCTGCCCACGTTCTCGCAGAATGGCGTGGATGAAGTCAGGCACGGGGTGCTGATGAGCATTTCCCAGGCGAACTTCAGCGGGCAGGGGCTGTTCGCGGCCAGGGCCGTCGCCAACATAGTCAAGGGAGAATCCCCGCGTTCCCAGAAGCAGGATTATGAGGAACCGATGAGCCTGGCCGTTAATTTGCGGACGGCGATGCTGATAGGATGGAACCCTTCGCTGGCGGTGCTGTCCGCGGTGGATGAAATTTTCCAGGGTCAGGAGTGAAAGGTGTTGCAAAGAGCATTGTCGGATCAAGTCTGAACTATTACTATTACTACTATTACTACTACTACTACTACTACTACTACTACCACTACACTGCCGGAAGGCTGATAATGAACATACAATGCTCGGAAAAGGAGATGCCATGAATAAATTGTTTGCCCTGCTTGGCTTGTTCCTGTTTGTTTGTACGCTTGCGTCCTGCGGGGAAAACGGCGCCGAAAAAAGCGCGCCCGCCCCGGAAGCCGAAAAGCCCGGCGGTTTGATTGTCGTCGGCTTTTCGCAGGTCGGCGCGGAATCCACCTGGCGTATGGCGAACACAAAATCCATGAAAGACACCTTTACCGAGAAGAAAGGCTACAAACTGATCATCCGGGATGCGCAGCAAAAGCAGGAGAGGCAGGTCGCCGCGATCCGCGATTTTATCCGACAACGGGTTAATTTCATTGTTTTGGCCCCGGTTACGGAGCACGGATGGGATGAGGTCCTGCAGGAAGCCGCGAGCGCGAGCATACCCGTCATCATCATGGACAGGATGATCCAGATCCGGGATGAAGCTCTTTTCGTCTCGTGGGTCGGTTCCGACTTTCGCAAGGAAGGCGACGTGGCCGTGGCCTGGATGGGTAAAACATTTACCGGCAAAAAGGACTTGAAAATTGCGCATATGCAGGGAACGATCGGTTCTTCCGCGCAGATCGGCCGTAGCGAAGGGCTGCGGGAGGGCGTGGCCGGAAACGCCGGCTGGACAATCGTACTCAGCGCTTCCGGGGAGTTCACGCAAGTGAACGGCAAGGAGGTCATGGAGCGTTTTCTCAGCGAACGCAGGGATATTGACGTGCTCTATTGTGAAAACGACAATATGGCCTTCGGCGCGATCCAGGCTCTGCACGAGGCCAATGTGCCGTACGGAGCGCAAGGCGGGGTGCAAATCATCTCTTTCGATGCGACGCGCGCCGGGTTGGAGCAGACCCTCGCGCGAAACATCAGCTTCAATGTAGAGTGCAACCCCTTGCATGGCCCACGGGTCGAAAAAATCATCCGGCAATTGCAAAGCGGCCAGATTCCCGCTAAAGTCGAACATGTGGATGAAAGGGCGTTTGATGCGGCCACCATCAGCAAAGAGGAAATACTCTCGCGTGCGTACTGACATTTTTTCCTGGACGATACTGCTCGTCATGCTGACGTCCGCTTTGGCGGTTTTTCTCAGCCTGGGCGGCGGCGGGGCGGAAAAAAGCGATCCCCTCCACGTAAATTTGATGTCATATTCGGCGTATGTGAAAAACGGCTTTGAACCGGCCTACGCCTCATTGACTGATCCGAAAATGACGGAATGGGAAGTGCAACTGCCCGCTGGGCACGGCAAAAGCATCCTCATCTCCCAACTGTCCGGAAAGGGATTGACATCTCCTCAGACTTTTGAATTTTTATCTCCCCGGAAACGCATGGTACAGGACTACACCCTTCTGATTCCCTTCACCATGCATGAGGGGGTGATCGCGTCGCTGTATGGCGCGAACCCTGTAACTCCCGGTTTGTATCTGGCCGGCATCGGCGAGAACTGGGAAATATACATCAACGGCAACGTCGTCGCCAGGCAGTTGTACCTGGACAAGAGCGATGAAATCGTTTCTTTCCGCAGCAAGCGCGGCGTCAGCATTCCGCTCGACAGGCGGGCACTCCGGGAAGGGGACAATTTTCTCGTCATCCACATTGTCGGCGCTCCCGGCAGCGAGTACACGGGACTTTTCTATTCCTCTCCCTACTATATCGGCGACTTCACGCGCATGGTCACCCAGAGCGAAAGCCTGCAGACCATCGCGGTATGCGCAGTGTACATTTTTCTGGGACTCTACCACATTCTCCTCTATTTCCTGCGCAAAACCGACAACTACAACCTGCTCTTCGGCCTTTTTTCCAACATCGTCGCCGTGTATTTTTTTGCCCGCTGTCCCGCCATCTATTCCATGTTCGCGGACAGCGCCGACGCCCAGAGAATCGAATTCGGCGCGCTCTATCTGCTTGTCTTCTCCTTGACGATTTTTCTGGAAACGCTCAGCATCAACAGGCTCAAGCCCGCTACCATAGGCTACGGGGTCTCCTGCTGCATACTTGTCACGCTGCAAAGCGTCTTTCCCATCTGGTTCGCCTATGATCTGCTGAAACTGTGGTATGTTTACGGCGCTTTTTTTTTCTCTACTCGTTTACTACGGGCGCCATCCATGGTTTTCTGCGGCAGACGGGGGAAAAACATGCTTTGGCGCGCGAGCAAGGCGATCCGTGCGCGTTTTCCGTCCTGCTGCTCAGGAATCTGGGCCGCACAGAGCTTGGCAATATACTGATATTTATTGCTATTTGTATATGCACAGGCGCCTTTGACATCTTTGACGCAAATTTTTTCCATACCGGGTTTTTTGCCTCGCGCTACAGCTTTTTCGCCTTTCTGTGCTGCATGTCCTTCACGCTCGCCCGCAAGTATGCCAACCGCTTCGCCTTGACGGCGCAACTGAACGATATGCTGGAAACGACGGTAGAACAACGCACGCGGGAGTTGGAAGAGCAGGTGCTGATCGCCGAGTCCGCTTCACGGGCCAAGGGGGATTTTCTGGCGAACATGAGCCACGAGATCAGAACTCCGTTGAATGCCGTCATCGGCATGACGGAGATCGGCTTTATATCCAAGGACGCGGAGCGCAAGGATTATGCCTTCGCCAACATCAAGAAGGCCTCGGAGCATCTGCTCAACGTCATCAACGACATTCTGGACATTTCAAAGATCGAATCGGGTAAATTTGAACTGTCGGAGGTAACCTTCCCGTTGCGGGATATCGTTTCGCGCGTGGAAACCGTCATGCGCTTCAAATCGGACGAAAAAAAACAGGAGATCACCGTCAACATAGCGGATGACGTGCCGGAAACGCTGTACGGAGACGACATGCGCATCGCGCAGGTGCTGACGAATCTTCTGGGCAACGCGATAAAATTCACGCCGGAAGGAGGCCGCATCGCGCTGACGGTCGGACTTGACCGGGAGGAGGACGAACTGTGCACTCTGCGTTTTCTGGTGGCGGATTCCGGCATCGGCATAACGGAAGAACAAAAGGCGAAGCTCTTTTCCGCGTTTCAGCAGGCGGAAAGCGGCACTAAGCGCCAATACGGCGGCACGGGTCTGGGACTCGCGCTCTCCAGGCAGATTGTCGAACTGATGGGCGGCTCCATCTGGGTGGATTCCGTCTTCGGCCAAGGCTCGGTCTTCGGTTTTACGATCCGGGCCCGGCGTGTCGAGAGAGAGCCCATGAAGGAGGTCAGGGCGGACACAAGCGTGAAATTGCAGGACGGAGAGTTCGCGGGCCGTACCATTCTTCTGGCGGATGACGTGGAGATCAACCGTGAGATTGTCATGGCGCTGCTTGAAACTTCGGGACTCAGTATCGAATGCGCAGAGAATGGGGAGCAGGCCGCAACGATGTTTGAAGAAAACCCCGGGCGCTACAGTCTGATCCTGATGGACGTGCAAATGCCGATCCTGGACGGCTACGGCGCGACGAAGCGCATTCGGAGCGGGAGCAGCCCGCAGGCCGCGCTGGTACCCATCGTCGCCATGACCGCCAATGTTTTTCGTGAAGATATCGAACGCTGCCTCGCCAGCGGAATGAACGAACATCTCGGCAAACCGATCAACCTGGACAATCTGCTCGCTATCTTGCGTCACCATCTGGCAACGCGCTGATATCCCGGGAGGCGCCCCCCCGCCGGAAGAGACTTTTTCAGAGAGCGAAATAGCCGTTTTTGCGATTCAATCCGTACTTTCAGCGTCGATTGTGTTTATGGGGGTGGTAGCCGGGGAGAGATTCGAACTCTCATGTTCAGAGAACGTCGCATTTTGAGTGCGATGCGTATACCGTTTCGCCACCCGGCCCTTTCGCGCAGCGCATTATGCCAGGGCACTTTGAAACATAAAGGACAAAAAGGCAAGTCAAATCGGCATGAGCAGTCAGATCGGCATAAGCGGCTCTGAACCCGGGCATCTTGAAATTGAGAGGAAATTTCTCCCGGCCGGCGAGAGTTGGCGCGGTCTTGCGCCGGGCAGGCCGATCCGCCAGGGCTACCTCTGCCTCGACCCGGAACGGACGGTGCGTGTGCGCATATCCGGTGACCGGGCTTTCCTTGCGGTAAAAGGCAAAAACAGGGGCGCGGTCAGGATTGAGTTCGAGTACCCCATCGCCCTGCCTGATGCCGAATACATGCTTGAATATCTTGCGCTACGGCCTTTGGTGGAAAAACTGCGCCATTGCGTTCCCTTTGCCGGACTTGTCTGGGAAGTGGACGAGTTTTTGGGCGAGAACAGCGGCTTGGTGCTTATAGAAGTCGAACTCGCCTCCGCGGACGCCGAATTCGTGAAGCCTGACTGGGCAGGGGTGGAAGTTACGGGAGATACGCGCTTCTACAATGCGAACCTGGTGCAAAGGCCTTTTCGAACCTTTGGGCGTTGACGCCGGGTTCGGCGCAGTCTGAAAAGTTTTTTCCGACAAGGGCATAATTCCATTTTCAGATCAAAAATGTCCTCATTTTTGATCTGAAAATGGAAAGCGTGACAAGATGTCACGCCGAAATGCGAAGCATTTCGAGCGGCAAGGCGAAACAGCGCTTGCGCCGCAGCCGCCAAATCAAAACTGCATGGATGCAGTTTTGATTTGAAATTCGAATAAG
>JAITRF010000096.1 GCA_031288535.1 Desulfovibrio sp.
GCCGCAAAAGGCGGCTGTCCGGGCAGATGCAGATGGTGAAGGCCGGACGGGACATTTCTAGAGCACTTTAACCTTGAGATTATACACGGTTTATCTTCAGGCCGCGCCCGCTCCGGCGCGTAACCGCGCAAATAAATTGCGCCTTCGCGGCGGGCATCCGCTCGCGCGGCCGCCGGAGCAATTTCAAAGTGAAATTGCTCTATCGAGATGTCACGCCTGACCTGTCAGTGTCATGGCATTCTGCGAATGACCTGACGCTATGCTCCCTTGTCCAGATCCTCGGTCAGCACCATGGAGCGCGCGGCCCTGGTCTCGTCCAGGCGGCGCACGGGCAGTGTCAGGGGGGCGTCGAGCAGGGAGCGGGGATCGGAATCCGCGCTTTTGACGATGGAGATCAGCGCGTCGCAAAAGGCGTCCAGAGTTTCCTTGCTCTCCGTCTCCGTCGGCTCAATCATCAGGCATTCCTTGACGATCAGGGGGAAATAGATGGTCGGGGCGTGAAAGCCGCGATCCAGCAAGGCCTTGGCGATATCCAGGGCGTGCACGCCCTTTTCGCCGAGCGAAGCCGCCGAACAGACAAATTCGTGCATGCAGACGCGGTCATAGGGAACTTCCAGATAACCGCCGAGACGGGCGCGGACGTAATTGGCATTGAGCACCGCGTAATCCGAGGCCCTGGCCAGCCCTTCCTTCCCGCAACGCAGCATGTAGGCCAAAGCCTTCAGACAGACGGCGAAGTTCCCGTAGAAAGGCGCCACCCGGCCTATGCTCTGCGGCAGGTCCCTTTGCAGGGCGAAAGAACCGTCGCTGTTCCTGACCACCCTGGGGCCGGGCAGGAAGGGAAGCAGGCGCTCGGACACCCCCACGGGGCCTGATCCGGGGCCGCCGCCGCCGTGCGGCGTGGCCATGGTCTTGTGCAAGTTTACGTGCACCACGTCAAACCCCACGTCGCCCACGCGCAGACGTCCCATGCAGGCGTTGAAGTTCGCCCCGTCATAGTAAAGCAGGGCGTCTACCCTGCGCAAAAGCCGGACGATTTCCGGCAGGTTCTTCTCGAAAAGTCCCAGGGTGTTCGGGCAGGTCATCATCAGTCCGGCCACGGAGTCGTCCAGCGCCCCGGACAAAACCTCGGGATCGACAAGGCCGTCCCTGGATTCTATGTTCACCACCTCGTATCCGGCCAGCGCGGCCGAGGCGGGGTTGGTGCCGTGCGCGGAATCCGGGCAGATGATGCGGGTTTTCCGGTTGCCCCTGGCACGGTGATAGGCGGCGATGAGCAGAATGCCGGTGAGTTCGCCCTGGGCTCCGGCCATGGGCTGCAAGGTAAACGCCTTCATTCCGGTGATTTCCGCAAGCAGCCGCTCCGTAAGCCAGACCGCCTCCAGGTTGCCGGCCGCCTGTCCCTCTCCGCCGGAAAGCTCGGGCAGAAGCGGATGGCTGCCGCTGAACTCCTTAAAACCCGCGGCGACCTCCGTGAACTTGGGGTTGTACTTCATCGTGCAGGACCCCAAAGGATAGAAATTGGAGTCCACCCCGTAGTTCAAACGCGAAAGCAGGGAATAATGCCGCACCACGTCCAGTTCGGAAAGCTCAGGCAAAGCCGGGGCGCCGGTCCGCAAAAGGTCTGCCGGCAACATGTCTCCGGCCGACCTGGCCGGTTTTTCCGGGACCACTCCAAGACGTCCGGGCACTGATTTGGCGAATACTGTCTGCATGGGATTCCTCTCAATATTCGGGCGGGGTTTTCCGGTTCAGTTCAGAACTTCGGCAAGCGCCGCGGCGAAACGCGCTATGTCCTCCGGACGGGTTTTTTCCGTGCAGGCCGAGAGCAGCACCCGATCAAGACCCTTTCCGTAGCGGCCGAGGGGGAGGCCGGCGGCGATCCCTTTCCCGAGCAGCTTCTCCGCGACCTCCCGCGCATCTTTGGGCAGGCGGAGCGCGAACTCGTAGCCGTAAGGCGCGTCGCTCAACAGGCTCACGCCCTCTATGGCGGTCAGGGCGCAAACGGCCTCGCGGGCGCGCAGCATGGCGGTTTCCGCCGTGCGCGCCAGCCCGGCCGGTCCGAGCAGGGACAGATGCACGATGCAGCGCAGGGCGCAAAGGGCCTGGTTGGAGCAGATGTTGGAAGTGGCCTTGGCCCGGCGGATGTGCTGCTCCCGCGCCTGCAGAGTGAGCACATAGCCGGTCCTGCCCTCCAGATCCGCGGTGCGCCCGACTATGCGGCCGGGCATCTGGCGCGCCATGTCCCTGCTGCAGGCCATCATGCCCAGATAGGGACCCCCGAAAGAAAGATACATCCCCAGAGGCTGTCCATCGGCCACAGCCGCATCGGCCCCCATCGCGCCCGGGGTTTTCAGCACGGCCTGCATCAAGGGATTGACGAGAAGCACGGCTTTGGCCTTTTTCTCATGCGCCTCCGCGAAAAGGACGGAAAAATCGTGGACGGATCCGAAAAAACCGGGATTTTGCACCAGCACCGCGGCGGTTTCCCCGTCCAGGGCGGCGCTTAACGCCTCAAGGTCGGACTTGCCGGATTTGTGCGGCACCACGACAATCTCCACGTCCACGTTGGCGGACAAGGTGGCGAGCATGGCCCGGTAAAAAGGGTTTACGCACTCGTCCACGACAAGCCGCCGCGCCCTGGCGGCGCGCGCGCACATCATGGCCGCCTCGAAAAGGGCCGAACCGCCGTCATAGACGGAAGCGTTGGCGACTTCCATGTCCATAAGCCGGCAGACCGCCGTCTGATACTCGAAGATCGCCTGCAGGGTGCCCTGGGAGGCCTCCGGCTGGTAAGGAGTGTAGGCTGTGTAAAATTCCCCGCGCGCGCAAAGGGCGTCGACGGCGGCCGGGACAGCGTGATCGTAGGCTCCGCCGCCCAAAAAGCCGATCAGTCCGGAGTTGTTCCTGCCGGCCAGATCGGCCATGCGGCGCAAGGTTTCATGCTCGCTAAGACCCTTCGGCAGATCAAAACTCTTCGGACGCATATCCGCCGGGATGTCCGCGAACAAATCGTCTATACTGCGCGCCCCTATGCGCTCGAGCATGGCGCCGGCGTCTTCCGGAGTATGCGGGATATAGGGCATGGCTTTATTCCTCCGGCTCCCCGGCCGTAGCATCGGGTTGAGTTACGGTGTTACGCTTCGCTTCACACCGTCAGAGCATTTCATCGGAAAGATACTTTCAATGACAAAATGCTCTAATGGGCCTCGGAGCGCACCAGGTCCTCGTAGGCTTTGGCGTCCAGCAAGCCCGAAGGCGCGCCGCTTATGCGCAGGCGCACCATCCAGCCCTCGTCGTAAGGGGAGGCGTTGACCTTTTCCGGGGCGTCCGCCAGACTTTCGTTCACGGCCACCACCTCGCCCGAGACCGGGCTGAAGAGATCCGAGGCGGCCTTGACGGATTCCACCGAGCCCATCTCCTTTCCCGCCACAAGGACGTCGCCGACCCGGGGAAGCTCCACAAAAGTTATATCGCCCAACTGATCCTGGGCAAAGTGCGTGATCCCCACAACAGCCTCTTCGCCTTCCAGGCGCACCCATTCGTGGGTCGGCGAGTAGAGCAGATCTTTTCTTACGGACATTTGCCATCTCCTGTCCACACCGGTTTTCCGGCGTTGCTGTTTTGCGGCCCGCGCCATTCATTCACAGAACGTCATGGCGCTGCTATGCTGTAACTCCCAAAATAACACACATAACAGCGTACTGGAGCATTTTGCGCTTGAGAAGGAGAAGCTTCAGGCCGGGCCTTCCGGTCAAAAGCGCGCGCCTCAGGACGCTTCCGGCGCATCCAGACCAAAGGTGGAATGCAGGGCGCGCACGGCCAGTTCAGTGTACTTTTCCTCAATAACGCAGCTTATCTTTATTTCCGAGGTGCTGATCATTATGATGTTGATGTTCTCGGCTTGCAGACAGGCGAAGGTCCTGGCCGCCACCCCGGCGTGGTTGCGCATGCCCACGCCTATGGCGGATACCTTGGCCACATTGGCGTCATAGAGCACTTCCACGCCGCCGATCCGCCCGCGCACCTCCTCCATGATCGCCTGCGCCCGTTTTAAATCCTTGCGGCTGAGCGTGAAATTTACATCCGTGACCCCGTCGCGGCTGGGGTTTTGCACAATCATGTCCACGGACAGGCCGGCCTCCGCCAGGGGACCGAAAATGGCGGCGGCAACGCCGGGAACGTCCTTGACCGAACGCATGGTTATGCGGGCCTGATCCTTGTCATAGGCGATCCCTGAAACCAGTTTGTTCTCCATCCCCTGATCCTCCTGGGCCATAAGCGTGCCCGGGTCATCGCCGAAGGTGCTGCGCACCCGCACCGGAACTTTGTATTTCTTGGCAAATCCGACGGAGCGGATTTCCAGCACCTTGGCCCCCATGCTGGCCATTTCCAGCATCTCGTCGTAAGTGACGCGGTCCAGCTTGCAGGCCCTGGCGCAGATGTTCGGGTCCGTGGTGAAGACACCCTCGACGTCCGTATATATTTCGCAAAGTTCAGCCTTGACGGCCGCGGCCAGGGCCACGGCCGAGGTATCCGAGCCGCCCCGCCCCAGAGTCGTTATCCTGCCGTCCGTGGTTACACCCTGGAAACCCGTGACCACCAGCACGTCGTACTCCTGCAAAAGCCCGCAAATCACCTGCGCGTCTATGCTCTGGATGCGAGCCCTGGTCCAGACCCCGTCAGTGAGTATCCGAATCTGGCCGCCGGTGCAGGAACGGGCTGTTATGCCCGCATCCCTGAGCAGCATGGAAAACAGGGCGGCGGAAACCTGTTCTCCGGTAGCGACAAGGACATCCTGCTCGGCCGGGTCCGGATCGGCGGACCACTCGCGGGAAAGGGCAAGCAGCCTGTCAGTGTCGCCCGCCCGCGCCGAAAGCACCACCACAACCTTACGCCCGTTTTCCAGACCCTTCCTGACCTTTCCCAGCGCCACAAGCATACGCTGCTTGGTCGCGACGGAGGTGCCGCCGAACTTCTGCACTATTATACGCATGCGCTTCACTCGCGGTTAAAAGAAAAACAGCGCTTCCCAACCAGGGCGTTTTACGCTTGGGATTATCGCCTGACTGCGAAGCAAGTCCGCCCCGCGGCAATCTCGCGGCGGGGATTTGCCTGCAACTCCCCGCCGAGCGGTTTATACATTTTCAAAGTCAAACCGCTCCAGCCGCCGCAAAAAAAAACCGCCCCCAGGGCCTATGGCGGAAATTTCCGCGACCCGCGCCTCGTCGGACAAATCCGGCCCGGCCCTGTCCGCAAACCCGGACGGGCGGGCAAGGAGCAGAGATATCCCGTCCTCGGGCCAGGCGTCTTGCGCCAAATGCTCCGGCCACTCGACCAGGGTCAGGACGGTCGCGTCCGCGAAGGATTCCTCCAGCGCCTCAAAATACGAACCGTCGGGCAGACGGTAGAGATCAAAATGATGAACCGGCGGAACGGTACAATAAATATTGCACAAGGTAAAGCTCGGGCTTGAGGGCTCAGCCCGCTCTCCTCCAGGGAGAGAGCGCGCAAGCGCCCCGGCCAGGGCGCTTTTGCCGGCGCCCAGAACCCCGCGGAGAAGAATCGCCCCGGGATTGCTCTCCAGAACGGCGCGGGCCAGGCATCGGCCCAGTCTTTGCGTATCCTCAAGCCCGGCCAGCCTGACCTTCAAACCTGGCATAATTCCTTCCGCGCCGACGGCAGGGCGGCCGCGATTTCCCCTGCCGTATGCCCGCAGGGAGCCTTGTCTTCAAGCAGTTCCCCCGCCCGGCCGTGCAGGTATACGCCCAGCGCCGCCGCATCGGACGCTGGCAGCCCCGAAGCCAGCAAGGCGCCTACCGCCCCGGCGAGCACATCCCCGGAGCCGCCGACAGCCAGGGTTGGCACGGCAAAGGGGGAAACCGTGAGCGGCCCCTTCCCCTGCCGAATCAGGGTGCGCGCCCCCTTAAGCACCACGCAGGCCGGGTAGAGATCGGCAAGCGCAGCCAGCGCGCCCGTCCGGTCCTCCTGGACAAGCCGGGCTTTCTCCCTCCAGGAAAGCTCCCCCCGGCCTGCGAACCAGCCATCGGGCAAAAGACGGGCGGCTTCGCCGGGATGCGGGGTGAGGACATCTGTCTGCCTGATCCCGGACCGGTCGGGGAAGGGAAAATCCAGGGCATCGGCGTCCACGACGGCCGGAGGACGCGGGTTTTCCCCGAGCAGGGCGGCGAAAACCGCCCGGCTTGCGCGCCCCGCCCCCGGCCCCAGAACCAGGGCGTCCGGCGCAAGGGCGCGGGAAAGCTCAAGAAGCGCGGCAGCGTCTTCAGCTTCGAAACTGTCGCCCCGGCCGACACCGTGGACCATTAACTCCGGAAAGACAGAGCCAAGGCGCGCGCGCACGCCTCCCGGCAGGGCCAGATGCGCAAGGCCCGCCCCGGCGCGCAAGGCGGCCGCGGCGGCCAGGCAGGGCGCGCCGGACATGGCGGCCGACCCGCCTATGACCAGCACTTTCCCGGCCCGGCCCTTGTGCAGTTCCCTGTCCGGCAGAAAATGCGCGCCCCGGCGCGGGGCGAGCAGACGGCAGGCGGGCGCGGGGGACCGGGCCGCCACGGGGATGCCTATGTCCCGCACCACAATTTCCCCGGCGTATTCCGCGCCCCCGGACAGACGCAGCCCCAGGGCGGCCGCCTCAAAGGCCACGGTCAGCCGGGCGCGCACCGCCTCCGGCATCGCCCTGCCCGTATATCCGCAAAGGCCGGAGGGGATGTCCAGGGCGACGACAAAGGACTTTTCCCGGAAAGAATTGATCGCCCGGACATAGGCCAGTTCCCGCGCCCTCAACTCGCCCTGAAGACCGCTCCCGCTTACGGCGTCCACTACCAGATCCGGACACAGCCAGTCCTGCGGCAGTTGCGGGGGGACGCCGCCCTCCCCGATCAGAAACCGCACGCCCGTCTTCAGGGCGGCAGCCGTATGCGCGTCCGCCGGGTCAGGCAGGCCGGACAAGTCCGTCGGCGCCGCCACCAGCACCTCTTCCCCTCTTCCGGCCAAGGTGCGGGCCAGGGCCGCGCCGTCGCCGCCGTTGTTACCCTTGCCCATAAAAACCAGAGTCCGGAAGGGTGGGGCAAGGCGCAGGTGGATTTCCTCCAGAGCGGCGCGGGCGGCGTTTTCCATGAGCACAGCCGCCGGTATGCCGAATTCCTCGCGCGCTACGCGATCGCGGCGGCGCAACTCTTCGGGCAGGGCGAGATCCGCGTAGAGACAATCAGAATTGAGCATGGGCGCCGCCGGATTCTATGGCATTTATTTACGCTTGAGCTGCCTGCCTGACGGCGGGCGAAGCCCGCCTGCAAGCATCTTGCGGGTGCGGTTTATACATTTTCAATGTCGGAACGCTCTAAAATTACAAAGGCGGCAGCCGTCTTTTCCGTATGACTGATGGACAGATGCGCCCGCCCCGCTCCCAGGGTCCTGGCCCGCTCCAGGGCGGCGCCGTGCAGGGAGAGCTCGGGTTTGCCGGAGTCCAGAGAATAGACGCGGATGTCGTGCGGGCCTATGCCGCCGGAAAAGCCGCTGCCCAGAGCTTTGGCCGCAGCCTCCTTGGCGGCGAAACGCGCGGCGGCGTGCCTGACCAGGGCCGGGGCGGGTTCCTCCCCTTCGCGCGGACACAGGCCTCCCCTTTCCGTCTCATGCAGAATTTTTTCCGTGAGGCGGCGGCCGAACCGCGCAAGAGACCGGCGCATCCGCTCAAGTTCCACCAAATCAAGGCCGATTCCCAAGATCATCGCGTCCAAACTCTTTACAGCCGCTGACTGTACTTTTTTTGACCGGCTCCAAGCCGCAGGATTCTCAAATACTTCGTGTTGAAAGGCAAAGTTTTCAATATGTGGCTCTCTCCGGCAGGATTGCGCGGCTCCCGACCGGACCGCGAAGCGGGAAACGGCCGAGGGTGCCATGATACAAAATGTCGCGCCTTTCGCCAAGCCCGCGCAAACCGGTCTCCGTTAAGCGGCATCGGCAAGACAGGCTGCACAGTCAAGAACTTTTTTCGAGAGCCGGTTCACCAATTTTAGCGTTCGGACGCTGTGTTTCGACCTCATTCTCCCGGCTTTTCCCGGCAAAGCCTTTCGGATGTAAAATCTTCGGATATACAAAGCCGGGACAACATGCTACACATTATTAGAGTGGTTCAACTTTGAAAAGTTGGACCACTCTGGCAGGGATTTACTTGCAAATCCTTGCCGCGAAATCCTTGCAGGCGGGCTTTGAGCACACCTTTCCGGGCGGGATTTTATGCCTTCCCTCTTGCGCAAACTCTGGACGACATCCTTTTCCCCCGCCGACCTGTTCAATAGACTCGGCGCGCTCTGGCGCGCCTTGGGCAATACCCCTCCCGGCCGGGAATTCAGGGGCTTTTTTTCCGACCTCTATGCTTTTCAGGCACGCAAGGGCTGTCCCTACTGCGGGGGATCGCGCTGCATCAGACTCTGCCAGTTGCTGGGGAATAAGGAAGAAAAGACGCCGGAATGGCATAAGAAGCACCGATGACGCTAGAGCAGTTCAACTTTGAAAAGTTGGACTGCTCCGCAAGGATTTGCTTGCAAATCCTTGCCGCGAAATGCTTGCAGGCGGGCTTCGCCCGCCGTCAGGCAGCATTTCAAGCGTAAAATGCTCCAGGAGCCTGTACTGCTTGACACTGTGCATTCGTTTCGCTGTTAAGCGATAATATCCTAAAGTAAAAAACACGGTTTCGCCGTGCGGTCCTGTCGCTTGCGTACATCAGCATTGAAAAGCAAGAGGGCGCTATGAACATCCGCATGAAAGTCATGCTGCTGATTTCGGCCATTTCCCTGACAGCTTTTATCGGGTTCGGACTTTTCTTCCTGAACGCCGCGCGCATGCAGGGCGTGTCCCACAGTCTGACGGAGAAGGGCATACGGGCGATGGTCGCCGAAGACCTGGCGAAATTTTCCGGCTTTCTGCAGGAAATCCAGGCCGGCGCGACTGTTTCCCAGGCCCTGGGCGAAAGTTTCTACGATCTTCGCGCCGACCTGCCCCGCGCCGTTCTGGAAAAAAACATGACCCGGGCCTTCCGGACCTTTTTCGCGCGTGAGCCGAACATGCTGGGAGGGGGCGTTTTTTATGCCGCCAACGCCTTCTATCCCGAAATTACCGATTACCACCTTTTTGCGGCCAAAGGCAAAGCCTCCGACAACAGGCCGGAACAGGTGGACATCTCCTGGGAGTGGGAAACCGCCACCTATGAAGAAGGCTGGTATCAGATCGCCTTTCCCGAGGGATGGGATGTTCTGCGGCCCCGGCCGGAACGCAGGTATTGGAGTGAACTCTATGTCGACGCGGCCACCAATGCGCTGATGGTTTCCGTGTGCATGCCCATGACCGGCGGCGACGGCAAACTGATAGGCGTGGGCACGGTGGATATTTCCCTGGAAACCTTGCAACGCATGGTACGCGCCTTCTCCCTGCCTACTCCCGCTTCCGGCATCGTTGCCTTTTCCACCGCCAACCGCGCATCCTTCGCTTCCACGGAACACGATTCCTTCGCGATCCTTCCGTATCCCGCCGATTCATGGCTGCAGGCGCTTCGGGACATGAAGCCCGGAGATTCCCTGCGCAACGAGAATTTTCCGTTCAGAGGACGCTTGCATACGCTGATTGCCCAAGTCCACTCTTCCGGAATCGGCATCGGGGTACTCATCCCGCATGCGGAACTGTATCAGGCGGTGGACGCGCTGCTGGCGCGCAATATCGTCACCGGGGCCACCGCCTGCCTGATCATGTGCCTTATCACCGGCGTGGTCATCTTCGCCTTCCGCAAATGGCTGATGCAACCGCTGGGCAATCTGACCGCCTACGCCTCGGATATCGAAGCAGGACGCTTCGATTCCGGGCTGACAGGCGTCTTCACCGCTGAAATGGGCATCCTGAGCCGGGCCATTGAGAGCATGGTGCGCAGCCTGCAAAAAGAACTGCGGAACACCGCGGAAAAGAGCGACGCCGCAACCAGGCTGGCCCAAGTGGCGGAAGCCGCCCAGAGAAAGACGGAGGAAAGCCTGCAGGCGGAGACCGCCCGGCAGGAAAAAATTCTCGCGGCTACGAAAAAACTGTCGTCGGTGGCGGACAGCCTTTCCGCAGTAAGCAAGATTATCAACGCCAACGCCGATGAGATCCAGAAGGGAAGCGACGATCAAACCCGGCAAATCGCCCGCATGCGCGAAACGGTGGAGCAGATGCGCGACAGCGCGCGTATCGTGGCCGCAGGCGCCGACAACGCGGACACAGCGGCGCGCAATTCCATGGAACAAGCCCGCAACGGGGCCGACAGCGTTGCCGGAACCACCGATGCACTGCTGCAGGTCCATGCCAAGGCGGAGGAACTCGTCCGGGAAATGGGCGTCCTGTCGAAAAAATCGCAGGATATAGGCTCCATCATGACCCTGATCGAGGACGTGGCGGAACAGACGAACCTGCTGGCGCTGAACGCCGCAATCGAAGCGGCCAGAGCGGGCGAAGCGGGACGGGGATTCGCCGTGGTGGCGGACGAGGTGCGCAAGCTGGCGGAAAAAACCCGGTTGGCCACCAGCGACGTGGGCTCCGCCGTGGAGGACATCCGGAATATCACGGCCGTCAACACGCAAAACATGCACAGCACGATGGAAGACCTCACCCGGGCCGCGGATATCGCGGCAAACTCCAACCAGGGCCTGACCTCCATCGTGGCCCTGGCCCGCTCCACTGAGGAGGAAGTGCACCGGATCACCGGCGCGGCCGGAGAGCAGATCGTCTCCGCGGACAATATCAATACGGCGGTAGAGCAGGTCTATTCCATTACCAAGGCGAACAGCGACATGGTGGCCAACACGGTGCGGGAGCTTCAGACCCTGACCCGGCAGGTCGAGCATCTTCAGCAGATCATGGCGGATCTGAGACAATATTAGACCATTTTGTCATTGAAAGCATCTTTCCGATAACTGCTAACTGCTCTGACGGTGTGAAGCGAAGCCACCGTCCGCGAGATTGGCGCAAGGCGGGCCGCGCCCGCCGTCAAGCGACAATCTCAAGCGCAAAATGCTGTAGAGCGGGTTAACTTTTAATTGAGGGAACCTCTACAAACCAGGATTTTTGTTTCCCGGCAAGAAAGGCGGGTTTCGACAAGGGGGAGTATATCCAACATATTCGACCTGTTGGCGAAAGGATCCTGACGCCGCCAGGGGGCGAAAAGACGGTTTAGAGGTTCCCTTGACGCTTAATTTGTTTTTTTGCCTTGTACCGGAAATTTTTTTCAGCTATATGTCGGGAGGCCGCCGTTTTACCTCATGGCCGCCAAGTTTCCCGGGTCACCATAACCTGTACGGCGAGAAGCCGACCGCGACAGAGTACGCACGAAGCCGTCACAAACGGCGTTTTGCCTGTCGTTGAACGGCAAGCCAGGCGTACATTGTCGGGGGCCCGAGTTGTCGGCACGCAACGCAGTTGCCTTTCCAAACCAAACAACATGGAGTGTTTATGGAAACTATGAAAACCATGGACGGAAACACGGCGGCTGCGTATGTCGCATACGCCCTCAGCGATACCGCCGCCATCTTTCCCATTACGCCTTCGTCGGCCATGGCCGAAGTCGTGGATGAATGGTCGGCCGAAGGCAAAAAAAACATTTTCGGACAGTGCGTCCAGGTCCGGGAAATGCAGTCCGAAGCCGGAGCGGCCGGAGCCGTGCACGGCGCGCTCGCGGGCGGGGCGCTGACCAGCACCTTCACCGCCTCTCAGGGGCTGCTCCTGATGATCCCCAATATGTACAAAATCGCCGGCGAGCTGCTGCCCGGCGTCTTTCACGTCTCGGCCCGTTCGCTGGCCATGCCGTCGCTGTCCATCTTCGGCGACCATCAGGACGTCATGGCCACCCGCCAGACCGGCTTCGCCATGCTGGCCTCCGCTTCCGTGCAGGAGTGTATGGATCTGGCCCTGGTCGCCCACCTTTCGGCCATTGAAGGCAGCGTGCCCTTTCTGCACTTCTTCGACGGATTCCGCACCTCGCACGAAATCAACAAGATCAAGGTCATCAGTTACGAAGACATAGCGGGACTCGTCAATTACGAAAAAATCGCCGAATTCCGCAAAGCCGCCATGGACCCGCGCCACCCGACCATCCGGGGCACTGTGCAGAATCCCGACATCTATTTCCAGGGAAGGGAAAGGGTCTCGCCCTATTACCGGGAGCTGCCGGGCATAGTCGCCGCGCAGATGGAAAAAATCGGCAGGCTCACCGGCCGCTTCTACAAACCCTTTGACTACAGCGGCCGGCCCGATGCCGAACACGTCGTCGTCGCCATGTGCTCCGGCTGCGAAGCCGTTGAGGAATACATCAACCACAGCGCCGGAGAAAAATTCGGCCTGATCAAGGCGCGTCTCTTCCGGCCGTTCTCCGCCGAACGCCTGCTGGCGGTTCTGCCGGAATCGGCCAAAACCGTCACCGTGCTCGACCGTTGCAAGGAATCGGGAGCTCCGGGCGATCCGCTGTTTCTGGACGTCAACGCCGCGCTGTCCGAAAGCGGCAGGCGGGCGCGCGTGCTCGCCGGACGCTTCGCCCTCGGCTCCAAAGAATTCTCGCCCGCGGAAGTCAAGGCCGTGTTTGACAACATGCGCCTCGACCAGCCGAAAAACCACTTTACCGTAGGCATCCACGACGACGTGAGCGGCAGCTCCCTGCCCCTGGGCCCGGCCCCGGACACAGTCCCGGCCGGAACCGTGCAGTGCAAGTTCTTCGGCCTGGGCGCCGACGGCACCGTGGGCGCGAACAAGCAGGCCATCAAAATCATCGGCGACAACACCGATCTCTACGCCCAGGGCTACTTCGCCTACGATTCCAAAAAATCCGGCGGGTTCACCGTTTCCCACCTGCGCTTCGGCAAAGACCCCATCCAGTCCACCTATCTGATCACCGGGGCCGACTACATAGCCTGCCACAAATCGGCCTACGTCACCCAGTACGACATACTGGACGTGATCAGGGAAGGCGGCGTCTTCGTGCTCAATTCCTCCTGGACTATGGAGGACATGGAGCGCGAACTGCCGGCCGAAATAAAGCGGACCATAGCCCGGAAAAAGCTGCGCTTCTACAACATAGACGCCGTAAACCTGGCGGCCGGACTGGGTCTGGGCGGGCGCATCAACATGATCATGCAGACGGTGTTCTTCAAACTGTCCAATGTGCTGCCCCTGGACAAGGCCCTGGACCTGCTCCGGGGTTCCGTCAAAAAGACCTACGGCAACAAGGGCGACAAGGTCGTCGCCATGAACGTCGCGGCCGTGGACGGCGCGCTTGCGGCTCTGGAGGAAGTCAAGTACCCGGCCTCCTGGGCCGACGCGGCAGAGGGGGCCGTCGTCCGGCACGACGGCGACACTCCCTACGTCCGCGACGTCGTCCGGCCCATACTGGCCCAGAAGGGCGACGCCCTGCCCGTTTCGGCCTTCCATCCCGCCGCCTTTTTCCCACTGGGGACCACGGCCTATGAAAAACGCGGCGTGGCCATCAACGTGCCGGAATGGATCCCGGAAAACTGCATCCAGTGCAACCAGTGTTCCTATGTATGCCCCCACGCCGCCATACGCCCCTATCTGGCGAACGAAGACGAACTGCGGGGCAAACCGGCGGATTTCGTCACCGTGAAAGCCCTCGGCAAGGAACTCGCCGGCCTGCAGTACCGCATGCAGGTCTACTCCCAGGACTGCATGGGCTGCGGTTCCTGCGCCGACGTCTGCCCGGCGAAGAAGAAAGCCCTGGCCATGAAACCCCTGGAAACGCAGATCGCGTCCCAGACGGCCAATCTGGCCTTTGCCGAAAAACACATCGGCATCAAGGACGACCTGGTCAAGGCGGACACGGTCAAAGGTTCCCAGTTCCGCCAGCCCCTGCTGGAGTTCTCCGGGGCCTGCGCCGGGTGCGGGGAAACACCATACATCAAGCTCGTCACCCAACTGTACGGCGAACGTCTGGTCGTCGCCAACGCCACCGGCTGCACCGCCGTGTGGGCGGCTTCCCCGCCGTCCATGCCCTATTGCCTGAACAAAGAAGGCCAGGGCCCGGCCTGGGGACAATCCCTGTTCGAAGACGCGGCGGAGTTCGGCCTCGGCCTGCTCATGGCCAAGCGGCAACTGCGCTCCAGGCTGGAAGACGCTGTTCGGAACGCCATGGACGGCAAGGGAGGAGAGTTGCCCGCCGGGCTGCGCGAAGACCTTGAGGCATGGCTGGCCGTCAAGGACGACGGGCCCGCCTCCAAGCAGGCCGGTGACAGGGTGATCGCCAGACTGGCCTCGCTTGCCGGCAAAAGTCCCCTCTTGCGCGAACTGTCCGATCTGGAAGATCAGTTCACCAAAAAATCCGTGTGGATTTTCGGCGGCGACGGCTGGGCTTACGACATAGGCTACGGCGGCCTGGACCACGTGCTGGCGTCCGGCGAGGACATCAACGTCCTGGTGCTGGATACCGAAGTCTATTCCAATACCGGCGGCCAGTCTTCCAAGGCCAGTCCCACCGGATCGGTGGCCAAGTTCACGGCCGGGGGCAAAGCCGTGGCCAAGAAAGACCTCGGGCGCATGGCCATGAGCTACGGCTTCGTCTATGTGGCCTCAATCGCCATGGGGGCGGACAAAAACCAGACGCTGAAAGCCCTGCGCGAAGCCGAAGCCCACAAAGGGCCTTCCCTGGTCATCGCTTACGCCCCTTGCATCAACCACGGCATACGCAAAGGCATGTCCAAGGTGATGGAAGAAAGCCGCATGGCCGTCGACTCCGGCTACTGGCCCCTGTATCGTTTCAACCCGCAACTCGCCGCCCAGGGCAAAAATCCCCTGATCCTCGAATACAAGCACCCGGACGGCACCCTGCAGGACTTTCTCGCCGGCGAAAACCGCTACGCCCAACTCGCCGTTTCCAACCCGGAAAAATCGAAGGTGCTGCGCCGCGCCATTGAGAGGGAATACCTTGAACGGTACACGATCCTGAAACAGCTTTCCGAACTTCCACCCCTTAACGCGCAGTAACGGGACCACAACCGGACAAAGACGGCAATCTCAAGCGTCAAATGTTTGGGGGCGGAAAACATTCCCCGGGCGACCCCTGGGGTGAAAACTCCGTCGGGTGAGACGGAAAGGAGGTGCGGCCGATCCGAAAAACAAGCATACAACCGGATGCCATGTAACAAGCCCGCCGCGCGCGATCAGGCCGGTGGACGACGAACAATCGTACCTGTAAAAAAAGGAGCGGCATATGTCATTAGCAGTTTTGGCGATTTTTGCGGCTATACCGATTGTGGCGGCTTTGGTGTTGATGGTCGGGCTGCGCATGGGCGCGATGAAAGCCATGCCCATCGCCTGGCTGGCCTGTGCCGTCATCGGCATCATGGTCTGGAAGCTTCCGGGCAGTTACGTGGCGGCCTTGAGCATCCAGGGGGTGATCAGCGCCTTCGGCATCCTGATCATCGTCTTCGGCGCCCTGTTGATTCTGCATACGCTGCAATATTCGGGCGGCATGGAAACCATACAGTACGGGATGGCCAATATCACCAAGGACATGCGCGTCCAGGCCATCATCGTCGGTTACATGTTCGGGGCCTTTGTCGAAGGCGCCGCCGGTTTCGGCACCCCGGCCGCCCTGGCCGCGCCGCTGCTCTTCGCCCTGGGTTTCCCGCCCATGGCCGCGGCCGTCATTTGTTTGTGCTTCAATTCCTTCCCGGTCAGCTTCGGCGGAGCGGGCATCCCGATCATCGTGGGCATAGGTCCGGCTTTGAAAAGCGTGGGTGACGCCCTGGTCGCCGCCGGCACAGTCGGATCCTTTGACGCCTTCCTCAAACTCATCGGCGAGACTGTGTCCCTCATGCACGCTCCCATGGCCCTGATCCTGCCCGTTTTCATGCTCGGCTTCATCACGCGGTTCTTCGGCCCCAACCGTTCCTGGTCCGAAGGTCTGGCGGCGTGGAAATTCTGCATTTTCGCCGGCCTGTCCTTTGTCGTGCCCTACCTGCTCCTGGCCTGGCTGGTCGGCCCGGAACCGCCGACCCTGGTCAGCGCCCTGATCGGCCTCGGCGTCATATTCTACGGCGCCAAGCACGGCATCTGCATGCCCACGGACAAGGTCTGGACCTTCGGCGACCATGAGAAGTGGGACCCGGCCTGGACCGGCACCATAGCCTTCTCAGGCAGCAAGGAATTCAAGTCGCACATGAGCCAGACCCTGGCCTGGCTGCCATACGTGCTGGTCGGCGGCATCCTGGTGATCACCCGCCTGGAGTTTCTGCCCATCAAAGCCTGGCTGAACAACAACGCCGTGCTTTCCTTCACCGGCATACTCGGCTACTCCAACGTCAACGAAAGTCTCAAAATACTGTATCTGCCCGGCACCATACCCTTTATCCTCATCGCCCTGTGCGTCGTCTTCATGCACAGGATGAGCGGAGACAAGGTGGCCAAAGCCTGGAGAGACACGGCCATGAAGATATGGCCGGCTGCCATAGCCTTGTGCGCCTCCGTGGCCCTGGTGAAGATATTCCAGGGTTCTGGCGTCAACCCGGAACTGGCCGCCCAGGTCGCGGCCGGCACGGCCAAGAACCTGCCTTCCATGCCCCTGGCGATGGCCACCACCATGGGCAACATCTTCGGCGACGCCTGGCCGTTCCTTGCTTCCTATACCGGCGGTCTCGGGGCCTTCATCACCGGTTCCAACACCGTGTCCAATCTGCTCTTCGGCATGTTCCAGTGGGATATCGCGGGACAACTCGGCTTCTCCCGCATCATCGTTACGGCGTCCCAGGTCGCCGGCGGCGCCATGGGCAACATGGTCTGCATTCACAACATCATTGCCTGCTGCTCGGTTGTGGGCCTGCTGAACCGCGAAGGCGAAGTCCTCAGAAAAACCTTCTGGCCCTTCGTGCTTTACGGCATAGTGGTAGGCATAGTCACTTACATACTTATCGGCATGAACTACTCGTCCAACCTCTGATCGCCTGAGCGCGCGCAGTCGCGGCGCCGCCGGGGTTCTTCCCCGGCGGCGCCCGTGTTTCGAAGTTGCGGTAAACCACGCGAAATCATTGGAAACATTGCGCGCAAGCCTGCAATCGAAAAAGCATTTAAAAAAAAACAGTTAATTCAAATAAAAACAGTATATTATTGAATATGCTGGAAGGTAGCCCAGAGCGCAAAAAAACTGACTTTCTCAGTTATTTCAGTATAATTATACCCTGTGAGCGGTTACACGCCAGCCGTCCCCTTCCTCTCCGCTTAGTTTTTTGGTGCAATAAATTTATTTTCACGCTATATGGCGAATGCCCTCGCCCGATTTCGCGGCGTATGCCGGACAGGATGCGTTTTGGTATGAGGAGAAAACTCCGTCGGATGAGACGGAAAGGAGGTGTGACCAACCCGAAAAACAACCACGCAATCGGGCCGCGAAATTGTCGCGAGGCGAACTTGTCTCGTCGTCAAGCGACAATCTCAAGCGTAAAACGCTCGACAATCTTGAGCGTAAAATGTTATAGTCCAAAAATCTCTTGGTGCGCTAGGGAGAAACCATGCCGGCCTGATTCACGAAACTCTCATAACCCGAAAACCCGATAATCTGGAGGAAGTATGAACACATGGATCCAGGCGTACGAACCCATCGGGGGGATACTGCTATCCGCGCTTATCGCCGCAATTCCTTTGATCCTGCTGTTTTACATGCTCGCTGTGAGGAGAACTCCCGGTCATTACGCGGCTGTCATCGGCACGCTTTCTGCCCTTATTCTGGCCGTCGCCGTATGGCGGATGCCGGTCGGCATGGCCGTCAGCGCTACCGTCATGGGTATGTGTTTCGGTATTTTTCCCATCATCTGGATCGTCATTGCGGCGGTCTGGGTTTACAATATGACGGTTGAATGCGGGGAGTTCGAAACCATCAAAGGCTCTCTGGCCAGTCTGACCGACGACAGGCGGTTGCAGGCACTGTTCATCGCCTTTGCCTTCAGTTCGTTCATCGAGGGAACCGCCGGCTTCGGCACGCCGGTCGCCATCACCGCGGCCATGCTCGTGGGGCTGGGCTTCAACCCCCTGTACGCGGCGGGCATCTGTCTCATTGCCAACACCGCGCCTGTGGCCTTCGGCGCCATCGGCATCCCGGTCATCGTCGCCTCCAGTGTTTCCGGCCTTGACGTCAACCATATAAGCGCCATCGCCGGACGCCAGCTTCCTCTCCTTGCCGTTATCGTGCCGTTATGGGTATGCGTGACCATGTGCGGCTTCAAGCGCTCGCTGGAAGTCCTGCCGGCCATTCTCGTCAGCGGCTTCTGCTTTGCCATAACCCAGTACCTTTCCTCCAACTTCCACGGCCCGTATCTGCCTGACATCCTTTCCGCCGTGGTGACGATCGTCGGCATGGTGCTGCTGCTGCGCGTATGGAAACCCAAAAACATCTGGCATTTTCCCGACGAAGCGCCCAGTTCCGGAGCTGGAGCAGGTAAGAGCTACACGTTCGGGCAGGTGCTGCGCGCATGGTCTCCCTATATCATCCTGGCGGTCATGGTCTTCATCTGGGGCACGGGCGGGTTCAAGGCGGCGACCGCCGGATTCAACATCCCCGTGCAGTGGCCCGGTCTGCATAACCTGGTCATGAAGACCGCTCCCATTGTCGCCAAAGATACGCCCTATGCCGCCGTTTTCGGCTTCAACATAGTGCAGGCCGCGGGCACGGCCATTCTGCTCTCCGGCATCATCGCATCGTTCATCATGCCGAACTACGGACTGGGCAAGGCCCTGGCCTGCCTGGCGCGCACCGTGGTGCAACTGAAGTTCCCCATACTGACCATCGCCACCATTTTGGGTCTGGCCTACATCATGAACTACTCCGGCATGAGCACGACCCTCGGTCTCGCCTTTACCCAGACCGGGCATTTCTTCCCCTTCTTCTCGCCCCTGCTCGGCTGGCTCGGCGTGTTCCTGACCGGTTCGGACACTTCGTCCAACGCCTTGTTCTGCGGCTTGCAGCGCACCACCGCCGAAGCGGTCAGCGTTGATCCGAACCTGACCGTCGCCGCGAACGCATCGGGCGGCGTCACCGGCAAGATGATTTCGCCGCAGTCCATCTCGGTGGCTACAGCGGCCACGGGCATGATCGGACAGGAGGGCAACCTCTTCCGCTTTACCCTGCTGCACTCGCTTGCCATGACCCTGGTCATCTGCGTTTTGACCTATCTGCAAGCCTACGCCTTGAAGTGGATGCTTCCGTAAAACAGGCGTCCTATTATTCCATATTCCAGACCAAAAATGCTCTCATTTTTGGTCTGGAAATGGAAAGCGGAGCGGCCTGGCCCTCGATCCGGACCGGTCCTCAGTCCGGTTTTTTTTCGCGAAAAAAGAGCAGAGCAAGTCGTCCGCGCCGATAGACGGCGTCCGGAGACGGTTCCTTCGGCACCTCCCTGTCCCGCACCAGCAAGGCCACCGGACCCTGGGCGCGCGCGCTCTCAAGCCAGGCCGGAAACCCGGCCGCGTTTACCGAACGCTCCCTTCCATCCGCATAGCTCAGGCCGTAAGCCAGTTCGCCCTGCTCGTTGTAGAGCCGGACATCGCTTCTTTTAAGCATGAAGGCCAGCCCCGCGCCCAACCCGACCGTTCCGGCCAGCACATGCCGGCAGTCGGCAAGTTCCGCCAGATGCGGGGTGATGATGTGCTCAGGCTCGCGCTGATCCGTGATCCGCCAGGGGAGAACAAAGGCGCCGAGCAGGCTGATCAGCAGGGGCGAGGCCGCCGCGAGCGGCCAGAACTTCCCCCCCCGGACCAGGGCGGCAAGCGCGCACAAAGCCCACCAGGACAGCGCAAGGGCGCAAAGCAAAAGCTTGTATTTTTCCTCCGGGACATAGACCGGAGGACCGGGCGGCAAGTCGAAATAAAGGACGGGAAAGGCGGCAAGCCCCGCCAGACTCAGGCCAAGGTTGATGCGGGCGTTGGCCGTAAACGGGCTCGTTCTCCGTTTGTTCGCGCTTTTCGCCTCCGGACTCCCTTCCCCCGACCCGGTCCCATCCACGGCGCCGGCCCGGCTGCCGGCGTAAAAGGCAAAAAGCAAGGCCAAGGGCGCCATGCAGGGCAGAATGTAGGTGGGGAGCTTGCCCGCCGCGGCGCTGAAAAGCAAAAGCGGCATAATGCTCCAGCTTGCCAGGAAAAAAAGGCCGGTATCCTTCCGGCGTCCGGCCAGACCCAGCCTGAGCGCTCCGGGCAGAAATCCGATCCAGGGGGCGGCCCCGGCGACAAACCAGGGCAGGTAAAACCAGAAAGGCTCGCGGTGCTGGGCTTTCTCTCCCGCAAAGCGCTGGATGTGTTCCACCCAGAAAAAATAGTTCCAGAAATCCGGCTCGCGCGCGGCAATGGACAAAGACCAGGGCAGGGCGACCGCAACGGCGCAAAACACAGCTATCGGACCGTATAGGAAAAGTCTCCGCGTCTGCCCGCGCAGGACCGCAAAAGGCAGACAGGCGCAGACCGCCACGGCCGGCCCGGGCAGCCCTTTGGTCAGAAAAGCCATGCCGCAGGCCACCCCCAGGGCGGCATAGGCCAAAACGCGCCCGCGCGCCGTTTCAGCCCTGAAACAGAACCATGAACAGCACATGGCCGCGCTCATCCACATGCTGAAGATGGCGTCCAGCACGTTGTAAGTGCCGATGCCCAAAACCATGAGCATGGAAAGGTAGATCAGGGCGGCGTGGAATGCTGTTTCGCGCCGCCGCCAAAGAACAAAAGCCAGGAAAGCTGCCATGAGGGCGCTTGCCCCGGTGCACAGGGCCGGACCCAGACGCGCGGCGAAAGTCGTCTCTCCGAGCAGTTTCTGGCTTAAGCAGTTCACCCAGTAGCCGGCGACGGGTTTTTCAAAGTAGCGCAGACCGAGCAGACGTGGCGTCGCCCAATCTCCGCTTTCCAACATTTCCCGGCTGATCTCCGCATAGCGCGTCTCGTCCGGCTGGCGCAGGGGGGCGTTGCCGAGAGGCAGCAGGTAGAGCAGAACAAAAAAAAGAACGAGCGCGACAACCCTCACGCCCCCTCCCCCGCCTCGACCTGCACGCCGAGACAGCCCTCGCGTCCTGGGAAAGGACGCCATTCCACCCTTCCCGAAGGCAGACTTTCCACGTCTTCAGGCAAAAGATCTCCCAGGGGGCAGAATTCAAAACCCCGCTCAAAAGCCGTGTCGGCAAGTCCGGCGAAAAGCCCGGCCTTTGCCCTCCCTTCCACTTCGGCGTGGATCGTATAGACCGGAGTCCCCGGACAAAGGCGCGCCGCATCCAGGATATAGGAGTTGAATCCCTCTTCCCCGACCGTCACGCCGATCGCCTCGTCATAGGTGGGCAGGCTCACCGGGACCTGCGGGGTCCCCGGTCTTCCGTCCGCGAGCATGGGCCGGAAAGGGCGGCTGCCACGGCAATCGCTGTTGTAGCGGAAGGAGAATCCTTCCTTGACCCCGATCACCCGCGCGTTGGCGCGCCAGCCGGGGGCGGCCGAACACAGGACCTTCCGCCCCAGAACTCCTTCCAGGGCCTCAAGGCCGAGCCGGACTTGCCGGGCCGTCTCCTCGGCGCTCCAGTCCGGCAGATGCGCCTGCCAGGCCTGGTGGTCCCAGGCATGCAGGCCGACCTCGTGCCCCCGCGCCAGGGTTTCGCGCATAATCTCCCCCAGGGCCGGGGCGATGCGCCGTCCGGGCCAGGCGGTTCCGGCGAATATTATTTCCCATCCGTAGAGCGAAGGCGCCCCGGTGCGCAGCATCTTCCAAAAAAAAGCCGGGCGCAGCAGCCTCCAGAGATGCCGTCCCATGTTGTCCGGCCCCAGAGTGAAAAAAAAGCTGGCGCATATCCCGCGCCGCGCCAACAAATCCAGCAAACGCGGCACCCCGTCCCTGGTCCCGGCATAGGTGTCGGCGTCCACTCTCAGACCGATCTTCCGCATTCTCCCCTCTACGCGCCTGGGGCATTTTACGCTTGATATTACCGCTTAAAGGCAAAGCAAGTTTGTCTTGCGACAATCTTACGGCAAGGATTTGCAGATAAATGCAGAACGATTTAGGCATTTTACGCTTGAAACGCTTGCTTAACGGCGAGCGAGACCCGCCTACAAGCATTTCACGGCAAGGATTTGCAAGCAAATCCTTGCAGAGCAGTCCAAATTTTCAAAGTTGATCTGCTCTAATATTTTCAATGTTAATCGCTCTATGGCAGGGTCATTCTGTTCTCCCAAGGGGGCAGATGGATGCGTCGGAAGCGTTCACCCGAGCGCCATTTTCACTGTTGCCGGGCGGACCCCGTCAGCGTCTGAACATCAGACACTGAAAGATGGATTCTTCGCTTCGCTCAGAATGACCCTTCCCTTTCATGCCGATGTTGCAATAACCACACACTGTCATGCTGATAGAAGCGAAACACCCATAATCCTGCATTGTCATGCTGAGTGAGGCCAATCACCAATAAACATCGCACTGTCATGCTGAGCGAGGCCAATCACCAATAACATCGCATTGTCATGCTGAGCGAAGCGAAGCATCCATCTTCATGCCTTTACGGACCCGTCACCGGGAACGCAAGAAGTAGTCCAGGGTATCCTCAACGGTTCCGCGCAAGGGCGCCTTTGGCTCCCACCCCGGGAATTATCATGCTGAGCGAGGCTAATAACCAATAACCTCGCATTGTCATGCTGAGCGAGGCCAATCACCAATATCATCGCATTGTCATGCTGAGCGAAGCGAAGCATCCATCTTCATGTCTTTACGGACCCGTCACCGGGAACGCAAGAAGTAGTCAAGGGTATCCTCAACGGTTCCGCGCAAGGGCGCCTTTGGCTCCCAGCCCAGGAGACGGCGGGCGTTTTTGATGCTCGGACGCCTGTGCTGCACATCCTGGTAGCCCTTGCCGTAATATTCACCGCTCTCCACAGTCTGGAACCCGGCAAAGGGCGGAAAATTCCCGCGCAACGGGTGTTTCTCGAAGCAGTCCAGAAGCATTTCCGCAAGCTCCCGGATGCCGGCTTCGTTGTCCGGGTTGCCGATGTTGATGATCCGGCCGTCGCAGCGGCCGTTTTTGTTCTCAATGATGCGGTAGAGGGCTTCTATGCCGTCTTTGATGTCCGTGAAACAGCGCTTCTGCGCCCCGCCGTCCACCAGTTTGAAGGGCGTGCCTTCGACCAGATTCAGGATGAGCTGGGTGATGGCTCTGGAACTGCCGATGCGGGCCGAATCCAGGCTGTCCAGACGCGGACCTATCCAGTTGAAGGGTCGAAACAGGGTGAAGGCAAGACCGGCCTTTTCCCCGTAAGCCCAGATGACTCGGTCCAGAAGCTGCTTGGAAGCGGAATAAATCCAGCGCTGCTTGTTGATTGGCCCGAGCACCAGGGGCGAGGTGTCCTCGTTGAACTCCTCGTCCGCGCACATGCCGTAGACCTCGGAGGTGGACGGAAAGACGATGCGTTTGCCGTATTTGACGCAATAGCGCACGATCTTCAGGTTTTCCTCAAAATCCAGTTCAAAGACGCGCAGGGGGTTGCGCGTGTATTCGATGGGCGTGGCAATGGCCACCAAGGGCAGGACCACATCGCATTTTTTTATGTGATATTCGATCCATTCCGTGTGGATGCTGATGTCGCCTTCCACAAAATGAAAGTCCGGGCTGCCCTCAAAGCGGCGGATGGCCTCGGAGCCGATGTCCATGCCGTAGACCTCATAGCCGCCTTCGGCGAGAAGCCGCTCCGTGAGGTGGTTGCCGATGAAGCCGTTCGCGCCCAGGATCAGGACGCGGGTGATCTTTTTTCTTCCTTTTTCCCAGGCGGCGCTCCCCGGTTTCAGGCCAAGGCGCAGGCCCGGGGCCAGTCCGATCTCCGCGGCCAGGGCCGCTCCGCTCTGGAAAACCCCGCCTTCGGCCTGCCCGCTGACTATTTCCAGACAACCCTCGCCGCAGGCCACGCGCAAGGGGTCGACGCCAAGCACCGCGCCCGGTTCCGGGCGCGGCCCGCCCAGGGCATTTTGCGCCCGAGGTCCGGCATTTTCAGAGTCAAACCGCTCCACGGCCTCCCCGCATACGCGGCTTTCCCATATGATCATTTTCCGCCGCCCGGCATGGGTAAAGGCGCCGGGATAAGGCTCGGTCACCGCCCGCACCAGGTTATAGACG
The DNA here is from genome assembly GCA_031288535.1 of Desulfovibrio sp. Classification (GTDB taxonomy): domain Bacteria; phylum Desulfobacterota; class Desulfovibrionia; order Desulfovibrionales; family Desulfovibrionaceae; genus Frigididesulfovibrio. The sequence continues at coordinate 24,144 of JAITRF010000096.1, forward strand.
GCGCGCGCCGGGTTGTCCCAGTAGATTTCTCCGTCCTCCGGCCCGCGGCGGCCGAATACGCTGGCCCGACTCTCGTCCTGGGGACTGAGCCTTATGCTCCCGTCCTTTATACGCGGCAGGGTTTCGCGCAAAAGCACGCGCGAGGCGGCGCACAGTTTCCCGTGCAGGCTGAGGGCGGTATCCGTCTCGTCCACGGCAACGGCCATCTGTCCCGCGATGTCCCCGGCGTCGGGTTTCGCGGTCATCTTGTGCAGGGTCACGCCGGTTTGAGTTTCGCCGTTGACCAGGACCCAGTTCGCCGGCGCCCGCCCCCGGTAGCGCGGCAAAAGCGAGCCGTGCAGGTTGAAACCCCCGTGCGGGGCTATGGACAAGAGTTCCGCGCTCAGGATGTTTCTGTAGTAGAAGGAAAAGAAAACGTCAGGTTCGAGGGCGCGGATCGCCTCCAGGTGCAGGGGATGATTCACATCCTCCGGGGCGTGCAGGGGCAACCCCAGCTTTACGGCCAACTGGGCGACGGAGGCGAAAAAGCGCCTCTCGCCGGGGTTGTCCACATGGGTGTAGACAGCCTTTACGTCAAACCCCGCCCCCGCCAGGGACTCAAGACCCGCGCAGCCTATGTCGTGATAGGCGAACACGACCGTTTTCATTGTTTGCCTCCAATATCCGGGGTCTCGGGAAAAGGCCGCCCGGAAAGAGGCGTACCGGTTTTTTTGCGGACAAGCCAGCGCGGCCGGGCGCGCACGTCCGTATAGACGCGCCCGGTGTATTCGCCGAGCAGGCCGAGGCCGATGAATTGCGCGCCGACAAAGATAAACAGGATGGCAAAGAGCATGAACACCCCTTCCGCCGCCCATTCCGGCCCGAGCAGCAGGCGCAGCAACACCAGGATGAAGGCCAGGAAGAACCCGGAGCAGGCGACGCAAAGGCCGAACATGCTCAGAAGACGCAGGGGAGTGGTGGTGAGGCAGGTAACCAGGTCGAACATCAGGTTTATCAGCTTGAGGATGCCGTATTTGGAATCCCCGAATTTGCGCTCGTCGTGCCGGACCTTGATTTCAACGGCGCGCCCGGCGAAGCTGTTGGCCAGGATGGGAATAAAGGTGCTGTGCTCGCGGCAGCTCAGCATGGCGTCCACGATGTGCCGGCGGTAGGCCCTCAGCATGCATCCGTAATCGCCGGTTTCCTTGCCCGTGTAGCGTTTGATCAGGGCGTTGATCAGACGCGAGGCGAATTTTCTGAACCAGGTGTCGCGGCGGTCGACGCGCACGCTGCCGACCACATCGTAACCCTGCCCGGCGGTTTCCACCAGCCGGGGAATTTCCTCGGGCGGGTTTTGCAGATCGGCGTCCATGGTGATGATCAGGTCCCCCGCGGCCTGGCTGAAGCCGGCCATGACCGCCGCATGCTGTCCGTAATTGCGGTTGAGCAGCACGGCCACGATACGGCTGTCCGGCGCCTGTGCCGCGGCGTCGAGTATCTCGGCCGTGCGGTCCGCGCTTCCGTCGTCCACCACGATTATTTCATAGTCCAGATTGAGGGAGCGGCAGGCTTTGGTGGTGCGTTCCAGAAGCTCGCCCAGGCTTTCTTCCTCATTGTAGGCGGGGATGACGACGGAAAGGGTGCGGATCGGATCGGCGCAGTCCATTTATGCCCCCAGCAGGGAAAAAAGCCCCTCCGTCACCCGGTCCACGTCGCTCTCTTCCATGTCCGGGAAAAGAGGCAGGGTGCAGAGGCGTTCGGAATTCCATTCGCTGTTCGGCAAAGAGAGCCCCGGAAAACGCTCGCGGTAATATTTCTGGGTATGCGCGGCCATGAAGTGCAGACCCGTGCCTATGTTCATGTCCTTAAGCCTTGCCATGAGTTCGTCGCGGCCAAAGCCGCAGCGATCCTCGTTCACCCGGACCATGAAAAGGTGCCAGGCGTGCTCGTGCGGGTAAGACGGCAGCCCGAGAGGCAGATAGGGCGACCCGGCCAGGGCGTCGAGGTAGCGCGCGGCCAGGGCTTTGCGTTTGGCGTTCATGCCGTCCAGGCGCGAAAGCTGCGTCAAGGCCAGGGCGGCGTGGATATCCGAGAGATTGTATTTGTACCCTGGTTCCAGGACTTCCGCCTGGGGCTTGCGTCCCTGCGTTTCCCGGTCAAAGGCGTCCTGGCCCAGCCCGTGGAACTTGAGGCGGCGGACGCGTAGCGCCAGGGCCTCGTCGTCCGTGGCCAGAAGCCCGCCTTCGGCGCAGGTGACGTTCTTGATGGCGTGAAAGGAAAAAATCGCCGTGCCCTGCCCGCCGACCCGGCGCCCCTTATACAGCGTTCCCGCGGCGTGGGCCGCGTCTTCAAGCAGAAAAAGCCCGCGCTCCCGGCACAGGGCGCGCAGGGGGTCCAAATCCAGGGGCGCTCCGGCATAGTGCACCGGCACCACCACTTTGGTTTTCGGGCTTATGGCTGTTTCCACCCTTGCCGCGTCAAGCATCAGGGTTTCGCGGTCCACATCCGTCATCACCGGGATCGCCCCAAGCAGGGTGATCATGTTCGGTGTGGAAACCCAGGTCAGGGAGGGGGTTATCACCTCGTCTCCGGGACCGACGCCAAGCGCGGCCAAGGTGACGTGCATGGCAGCCGTGGCCGAGGACATGGCCACGGCGTAACGGCAGCCGAAAACCCGGCAAAAATCCTCTTCCAGCCTCTGGTTTTCCGGGCCTGTGGTGATCCAGCCGGAGCGCAGGACCTTTTCCACCGCGCGGATTTCCTCGTCGCCTATGGAAGGACGGGAAAAAGGAAGAAATTCACTCATGCATCATTTCCAGAAAACGCGGATTTTCCACGGCCGAAACGCGCCGGCCTCACAACTCGGCCACGGCGTTTATCTCCACCATGATGCCGCGCAGGGCGCAGCCCACGGTCGTGCGGGCGGGATGGGGAGGTTTGAAGTAGCTTGAGTAGATATCGTTAAAGGCGGAAAAGTTATCCAGATCGGTGAGAAAGACGCCCACTTGGACCACATCCTCCAGACTCGCCCCGCCCGCCTCCAGAACGGCGCGCACATTGTCCAGGCACTGCCGGACCTGGGAAGGAAAATCCGGGGGAATGGAGTTGTCCGAAGGCCGGGCCGGGCGCTGCCCGGACACATAGATGCGCCCGCCGGCCTTTATACCCTGCGCATAAGGCCCGCCGGGGCGGGGGGCGTTTTCGGCGCGTATTTCTTTTTTCATTCAGGCTCCATCAGCGCGTTTTACGCTTGAGATTGCCGGCTTAAGGGCGGAGCAAGTCCGCTCCGAGATTGCCGCCTGACGGGGGGCGAAGCCCGCCTGCGTCAATCTCCCGGGCGGCGCGAAAGGATGTTCCGCGCCGCCAAAGCGTTTCACCATGTAAACCCGCATCGGACAAA
>JAITRF010000099.1 GCA_031288535.1 Desulfovibrio sp.
TTTCATCACACGGACGAGTACGGCTGGCGGCGGATGGCCGAGTTCTGGCTGGGAATTTTTTCCTGCAGGCGCACGGGCGACGCGACGGGGACCGGTAATGGTTTTCGTCCTTGGAAGAACACGGTGCGTTGCGGTTTGGGGTTATGTCTGGAGAGGACGGGCATTGAGCCGGGGCCGGTTTTGCCGGACGCCGGGGCCGACGCGGATTTTGCGGCCGTCCTGCCTGGAGCATTTTACGCTTGAAATGCTTGCTTGACGGCGGGCAAAGCACGCCCACAAGCATTTCGCGCAATGATTTGCAAGCAAATCCTTACAGAGCAGTCCGACTTTTCAAAGTTGAACTGTTCTGGCGCGGACCTTGCGGGGGATTGCGGGCGCTGCGAATCTTTGCCTTGAAACGTCTGCGTGACGGCGGGGCTGAAGGCTTTGCCTTCAACCCCGCCGATTCGCTCCCTGTCGGTCGCGGCTTGGGTCAGCGGCGGTCGCCGACCAAGCGCAACAGCATGATAAAGATATTTATGAAATCAAGATAGAGACGCAAAGCCCCGATGATCGCCCCCCGGCGCACGGCCGTTGCATCGTCCGCGGGCACGGTCTCGCCCATTTCCCGCAGGAACTGCGTGTCATAGGCGGTGAGGCCGAGGAAAATCAGCACGCCGACAATGCTGATGCCGAATTCCAGGGCGCTGGAGCCGAGAAAAATGTTCACCACGGAGGCGATGATCAATCCGATCAGGCCCATGAACAAAAGAGAACCCATGCCCGTGAGGTCCCGCTTGGTGATCAGACCGTAGAGACTCATGGCCCCGAACATGCAGGTCGCGACGATGAAGGCCTGGGCCACCGAAGCCGCGGTGTAGCTGATCAGGAGAAAGGAAAGGCTTACTCCGTTCAAGGCGCTGTACGCCAGAAAGAGCGTCGTGGCCGTGCTCCCCTCAATCTTGTTGATACGCAGGCTGAGGGTAAAAACCAGCACAAGCTCGGCAATGACGCAGCCGAGACCGATATAGTGGCCGATAGCCGTGGTGAAAAGCGCGTCGCCCAGGCTCGTGTAGGTCAGGGCGAAAGAAATTGCCGCCGTAAGCCCCAATCCCGCGGCCATCCAGTTATACACCGAGCGCAGAAAGGCGTTGGTGACCTCCGCCCGGCTGACAGACCTGCGCAAGGTCGCGCTGTTTTGCGTAGCCATTGAAGTCTCCTTAGAATGAGTTGCTTTACATGCCAATATAACGCCCGCTCCGCCTTTTGGCAAGAGGCGGAAAAAGCGGGGCCGGGGCCGACGCATCTTGTTGGGTCTGCCCTGCGGCGATGCGCAAGCATCGTCCGAAGCCGCAGGCTTCGTAAAAGGTATATATCATAATATTCTGAATTAACAATATAAATTTTAGTAGCTAAATACCTCCGAATGCGAACCAAGCCGGACAAGTTCCAACACGCCCGACTCTCCCGGTTGCTTATAAACCAGCAACAAGTCAGATTTGATGTTGGCCTGCTCCCCATAAACTGATCCACTTCAAATGAGAGTCGGTAAGCCGTATATACGGCGAGCATGGTTTCGTCGTTTGCTTGAGGGTTTACCGTAATATTGTATAATACCTTACTTCTTAATATGCGAATAATGTTTTATTTACATATTGCTTTTTTTTGCATTGCAATATAAAGTAGTTTTGCTTGTTTCATATTCTCTTTTCTAGCAATTAGGCTGCTTTTTTCAGGAACAGGAACACCTACAGTCCGGATTCGATTCTCCAGACGAGTAATGTGACTATTGATAGCTTCATGGCATCCATCAATCGGGACACCATGATGTTGACGTTTACTGCTGTGCGTCAAAGCGGCTTTTCGATAATCTTCTGGAATTTCAGCGGTATTGATTGCTCCTTTCACATCTTTTGCAAGAGAATCTATTGCAGATTGTAAAGATGGTATGACTGTTGGATCTTCTCCTCCATAAAGTTCTTTTTCATGCTCAAGTGTTAAAATTTCCATATCAACGATGGTTCGAATGTCTGAACTTTGGATATTTCGTAGTTCCGCTGTGGTTTTGGCCAGGCCCTGGAGATAATCAACAGCAGCTTTTGTTCCAAACGCTTTTTGACGATTCAGCCAATCTTTATTTAACCCAGTGAGGAGCCTATCTTTCAGGGAGATCGGCATAACTCATTTCCTCTACCATAAAACCGGAAGATTGCAGATATTCCTCGCCCCAAAGCCCGGTAGCCGCTTTTGCAAGGTGCTTGGGGAGCGGCAATAGTTTCATCAGGCGATAGCCTTCATCATCGTTCCCTATGGCAAAGGCGTGATTTGCCTGGTCCAAAATTTTGTCATAGGCCGCTTTCGTTGAAGGGATCCGTTGAGTCATGGGTAATCTCCTTTTACCGACAAATAATAAGGGAACCTCTACAAACCAGGATTTTTGTTTCCTGGCAAGGAAGGCGAGTTTCGACAAAGGGGAGTATATTCAACATATTCGACCCGTTGGCGAAAGGAGCCTGACGCCGCCAGGGGAGACGGTTTATAGAGGTTCCCATAAGCCATTCCTCAGGCAGGCTCAAGCCCCTGATCCACAAGGAGCAAGGCGGCTTCGCCGCCGCCGCGAATCTCAAGCGAGTTTGACGGTCATCCGGCTATCCCCAAGAATACGGCCAGCGACCGGTTGACGGCGAGCATGGTTTTGCCGTCCAAGTGACCAACTACCTGCCCAACTTTCTCGCGGGGAACAGTTTGCGGCTTATCCACCATGATTTGCGACGGCTTCTGCAACCCTGTTTCCGGCGCAGCTTCAACGCTGATACGGTAAAGCGGCGCGTCCCGAAGTTCGCCGGTAATAGGGAGTATTGTTACAGAGGGCAACGCCGAGAACAGGCTGGACTGGATTACAAGGGCTGGTCGCGGTTTGCCGTAGCCTCCCTGCAAGGCGACGACTACCACGGTTCCACGAGTCATCGCCAGCCCGCAGTATCAGCGGCTGCCTCCAGCCAATCCAGGACTTCTTTTTCCTGCGGGTCGTTTCGCACTACGAGACATTGCCGGCGGCATTCCCCCTCGAAATCCGGCCGGCGCGTGTCAGGAACCCATATCTGTACCGGGCGCAGTCCGGCCATACGCAAAGCATCGCGGTGTTTCCGGACTCGTGCGTTCACATGCGTAGTTGCCATAAAATTTCCTTGTTACATGCAACAATACAGAGATTTAAAATTAATGCAACCCCAACTCGCAAGCCATACGCCAAAAAGCTGAACACGGCGCCACAAACAGGCGCATTTCGCCGGTCCGGGCGAATACCCTCGAAACCGTGGCGGAGTGTGGGGAGCGGGGGTCTGGCGGGGACGCTCAAAAGCGCCCGGCATTGACGATCAGCACGGAATCCGCAGGCAGGGCCTCGTGTACGCCCGTCGCCTTCACCTTGGATTTTTCAATTTTATCCACGACTTCCATGCCGTCCGCCACCCTGCCGAAAACACAGTAGCCGAAGCCTTCCGGGTCTGGGGAGCGAAAGTCCAGTTCCGGGTTGTCGACCGTATTGATGAAAAACTGGGCGGCTGCGCTGTGCGGATCGGCCGCGCGGGCCATGGACAGACTGCCGCGCAGATTTTTCAGGCCGTTCGCGGCCTCGTTGGGCACCGGGGCGCGCGTGGGCTTTTCCTCCAGACGCAGGGTCAGTCCCCCGCCCTGGATCATGAAGCCCTTTATCACCCGGTGGAAAATCGTGTCCCGGTAAAAGCCCTCGTCGACATAAGCCAGAAAATTGGCCGCGGAAAGCGGCGCTTCGTCCGGAAATATCTCCAGAAGAATGTCTCCGGCCGTCGTCTCCAGAAGCACCAGCGGATTGTCCATGAATCGCCTCCTTATAGCGTCTGTAGTGGTTCAACCTTGAAAAGTCGGGCTGCTCCAGGAGCCTGTCGCTTGACGGCAAAGCCTGTTCGCCTCGCGACAGTCCCGCGGCAAGGATTTGCGCGGCAAATCCTTGCCGTGCGTGTCAACATCTGAAGTTGACGCGCTCTATCTTTTGATCAGCACGTATACCGCGCCTTTGGCGTTCAGATGTCCGGCCGTATTCCCCGCCTCTTCTCCAGCCCCGCAGAAAAGGTCCGCGCGCCGCCCCCGTATGGCCCCTCCCCTGTCCTGGGGCAGAACGAGCCCGTAGAAAGGCGCATCCCTCCCCTGCCCGTCCGGCAGGGGCAGGATGGAAAAAAGCGCCGTTCCGAAAGGCAGAACGGAGGTGTCTACGGCCACGCTCACATAAGGGGTGAGGACCTTGCCCATCGCCCCGACCGGCCCCTGCCCGGCCAGACGGAAAAACACGTAAGCCGGGTTGGCGTCAAAAAGTTCGCCGCGCTTGTCGGGATTGGCAAGCAACCAGGCGCGGATTGCGGGCATGTTCACCCCGTCTTCGGGGAGCAGTCCCCGGTCGCGCAGCACCCGCCCGATGGGCACGTAGGGACGGTTGTTCTTGTCCGCATAGAGCACGTGCCGCACGCTGCCGTCTTCGAAAAGCAAACGCCCGGAGCCTTGGATATGCAGGAAAAAGGCCTCGGTTTCGCTTTCCACCCAGGCGATTTCCAGGCCGCGCCCGGCCAGGACGCCCTTCCTGTCTATGTCGCGGCGCGTGTGGTAAGGCACGCCCTTGCGCAAATCCGGAGGGGGTTTATACAAGGGATGGGGACGGGCGGCGCTTTTTTCCCGCCCGGCCCGCAGGGTCGGCTCATAATAGCCGGTAAAGAGAAAATCCGGCCCCAGGCGATGCCACCTGAACTCCGAGGCCAGCAGTTCGGGATGCGCCGCCAGTTGCGGGGCCAGCGCGCGCAGACGCGCAAGGGTCGCGCCGAGTTCCCCGTAAGTCAGGTCCAGCCCCGGCATACTCAGGGCCAAAGCCCCGGGCGGCCGCGCGGACACATGGGCGGCGCTGCGCTCCAGAGCGACGGAAAGCGCCCGCATGGACCGTTCGTTACGCAGAAAGGGCGACATGCGCCCGGCAACGCTCCGGGCCTCGTCCCGGCTCAGGGGAAAGGCCCCGAAACGCTCCAGGGGCTGAAAAAGCGCATTTCCCCTTCCGTCCGGCGGGGATGTTTTCAGCGAGCAGGAACAAAGCGCCAGGACGGCGGCGAGGACGAACGCGAAGACGCGGGGAAAAGAACCGGATATGGGGAGGTTTTCCCGCGAACTTGCCAAAGACGCCAAAGCGGCGGCAAAAAAGGCGGAGGGACGGAGAAAGGGCGCCGGCATGGGGATGGTCGGTTTGCCGCCTGTAAGGACGCGATTTTGCTTTGAAATTCGAATAAGATCTCCCTCCAACCGCTTCACAGCGCCATCTAACCATATTTTCCCAAAACCCAAAAGGGGTTTTGGGAGTTCTCCATAGCATTTTGCGCTTGAGATTATCGGAAAGATACTTTCAATGACAAATGCTCTAAGATGTGGCCCCCCTTGTTCGGACAGGAAACAGCGGTTCCAATCGCGGAATCGCGGTTCCAATCTTGACAATTGTCCTTCATTGGGGCATAGAAGGCTAATTATCTTCAAGAGGCGGACTTCCGCCAAGTTTTCGGGTCAAGTTCCGGCCTTCGCCAAAACCCGAGCCACCCATGCCAACCAAAGGAGCCTCCATGTTTCGCCTGCTTTGTTGTACAGCCGCAGCCTTGCTGCTTTTCGCGACCTCGGCCTTCGCCGCTCCCCAGATCACCCTGAAACTCGGACACATCGCCGATCCGCAGAACCCCTACGCCCAAGGCGCGGTAAAATTCGCCGATCTGGTAAAGGAAAAAACCAACGGAACCGTCGAAATCCAGGTATTTCCCTCCAGCCAGCTCGGCAACCAGCGCGACCTGGTGGAAGGGCTGACTTTCGGCACAGTGGACCTGACGATGACCAGCACGGCCGTTTTCGGAAACTTTGTTCCGGAGATGGGCGTGTTCGATCTGCCCTTCATTTTCCGCGACATCGCCCACACCTACAAGGTGCTGGATACCATCGGCATGGAAGTGGCCAAGAAGGGCGAGGTGCGGGGCATCCGGACCCTGGGCATGATGGAAAACGGCGTGCGGCACATGACGAACAGCCGCCTGCCCATCAAGTCGCCGGCCGACATGAAGGGACTGAAAGTCCGCGTCATGGAGCAGCCCGTATACATTGAAATGATGAAGCTGCTCGGCGCCAGCCCGACGCCCATGGCCTTCGGCGAAATCTACACCGCCCTGCAAAAGGGAGTCATCGACGGGCAGGAGAACCCCCTGGCCCATATCTGGACCAGCCGCTTCTTTGAAGTGCAGAAGTACATCTCCCTGACCGGGCATACCTATTCGGCCGAGCCGCTGCTCATCAGCCTGATCGCCTGGAAGAAACTTTCTCCCGACCAGCAGAAGGCAGTGGAAGAAGCCGCCGCCCAGTCCGTGGGCTGGCAGCGGAACCTGTGCCGCGGCCTGGACAAGGAATACATCAAGAACATCACCGAAAGCGGCAAGAGCGTCGTCAACGACGACGTGGACCTGAAGGCCTTTGCCGACGCCACCCGCGCCACCTGGCAGATTTTCGCCAAGCAGATCAAGGGCGGACAGGAACTCATCGACGCCATTGTCAACACCAAGTAATACCGGCATCGGCCGGGAGTGAAAAGGCAGGCGAGGAAAGCCGCCCGCGCGGTCGCCTCGCCTGCCTTTTTGAGGGGAGCGGCAGCCGCGGGGCGGGTCTCCTCCCCAATCCCGCCGGACGGGGAAGGCGCGCCGGCCCCGAAGAGGAGGCATTGTGAACACGTTTTTGAACAGAGTGGAAAAAATTTTGAGCGTAGCGGTTTCCGCCATCATAGGACTTATGATGCTCTGGGTGTTCGCGCAGGTCGTGACCCGGTACGTCTTCAACTACACGCCGAGCTTCGGCGAAGAGCTGGCCCGGTACATGTTCGTCTGGGTCGTGTTCCTTTCGCTGCCCATTGTGGCCAAGAAAGGCGGGCACATGGCCATCGAGATGATCACCGTGCGCCTCAAGGGCGCCGCCTTAAGAAGGGTGAACCTGATTGCGGACGCGTTCACCCTGGTTTTTCTCGGGATCATGGTCTGGCATGGGATCGGCATGGTCATGCGGGCGTCGTACCAGACCTCTCCCGCGCTGCAGATTTCCATGTCCTGGGTTTATCTGGCCATTCCCCTGGGGTGCGGCATCATGCTGCTCAACGTCCTGCAACACTTTCTCAGCCTGCTCCGCACCGGGGCGGCGGACCAGAGTTAGGAGGCGGCCATGACCTTATGGGTACTGATGTCCTGCTTCGTGGTCATCCTGGCCACGGGCGCATCGATCGGCGTAGCTCTCGGCCTGTCTTCGGCCGTGGTTTTTTATTGCCTGCTGGACATTCCGGTTATTGTCGTGGCCCAGCGCATGTTCACCTCCGTTGATTCCTTTTCCTTCATGGCGGTGCCCTTTTTCATGCTGGCCGGCTCCTTCATGTCGGCCGGCGGAGTGACCAAGCGCATCGTGGATTTTTCCATGAGCCTGGTCGGCGCGCTGGCCGGCGGCCTGGCCCTGGTGGTAGCCGTGGCGGGGATGTTCTTCGCCGCGCTTTCCGGCTCTTCCGCCGCCACGACGGCGGCGATCGGGGCCTCCATGATCGGTGAAATGGAAAAACGCGGCTATCCGCGCACCTTCGCCGCCGCGGTGGTGGCCTCGGCCGGAACGGTGGGCATCGTCATACCGCCCTCCGTCACCATGGTCGTGTACGGGTCCATCGCCAGCACGTCGATCGCGGACCTGTTCATGGGCGGCTTTGCGCCGGGCATTCTGATGGGTTGCTCCATGTGTCTGGTCAGCTGGCGTATTTCAAAAAAGGAGGGATACATGGGCGAAGGGACCTTTTCCATCGCCAATGTCGTCAAATCCTTTTTTGAATGTTTCTGGGCTCTGATGATGCCGGTGATCATCCTCGGCGGCATCTACAGCGGCATCTTCACCCCGACGGAATCCGCCGCCGTGGCCGCCGTGTACGGGGCGCTGGTCGGACTTTTCATATACCGAGAACTCACCCTGAAAGACATCCCCAAGGTTCTGCTCTCCGCCGCCGTTTCCACCACCATGATCATGTTCGTGGTGGGCGGGGCGAACGTCTTCGGCTGGATACTGACCAATGCCCAGGTGCCGCATCAACTGGCCAGAATGTTCACCGACTTCACGGACAGCCCCATCGTGTTCCTGATGCTGGTCAACGTGCTGCTGCTGGTCATCGGCACCCTGGTCAACGCCTCGGCGGCCGTGGTCATCCTCACTCCCATCCTGCTGCCAGTGGTGATCCAGTTGGGCATAGACCCCCTGTTCTTCGGCGTGCTCATGGTCGTCAACCTGGCAATCGGCTGCATCACCCCGCCGGTGGGACTCGACCTCTTTGTGGTGTCGTCAATCACCGGCGTCTCCATAGATCAGGTCACAAAAAAGGTCCTGCCCTACCTGGGCATCCTGCTGATTGACCTGGTCATCCTGACTTATTTCCCAAGCATCATCACCTTCCTGCCTTACCTTATGCGCTGATTTCGGATCGGCCCGGCCCCAAAGCTCGCGCTTTGGGCCGGGCCGCCGTTAGCGCCGCCATGCCGCCACCGCGAGTGGTGAATCCTTATTCCATTTTCAGATCAAAAATGTCCTCATTTTTGATCTGAAAATGGAAAGCGTGACAGGATGTCACGCCGAAATGCGAAGCATTTCGAGCGGCAAGGCGAAACAGCGCTTGCG
>JAITRF010000027.1 GCA_031288535.1 Desulfovibrio sp.
TACCAAACATTACGCTCTCCAAGCCGTCATCGCCGTGGGCTTCAAGGTCAATTCCGAACGGGCCGTCCAGTTCCGCAAATGGGTTAACACCATTGCCAAGGATTACACTATCCAGGGCTGGGTGATGGACAGCGAGAGGCTGAAAAACGGCGGCAGCATTCTGACGGGGGAGTATTTCGAGCGCCAACTCCAGAAGGTGCGCGAGATCCGCATGTCAGAGCGCAAGTTTTATCAAAAAATCACAGATATTTATGCCACGGCTCTGGACTATGACCAGACAGCGCAGACCACAAGACGTTTCTTCGCCACGGTGCAAAACAAGCTGCACTGGGCCATCCACGGCCATACCGCCGCCGAGGTGATTTATAACCGAGCCGATGCCGAAAAATTGCGCATGGGGCTGACTACATGGCAGGACGCGCCGGACGGCAAGATTATCAAGGCGGATGTGGCTATCGCCAAGAACTACCTGACTGAAGAGGAACTTCAGTCGCTTTCCCGGATCGTCAACGCCTACCTGGACATTGCCGAGGATATGGCGCAACGGAAAATCCCCATGACCATGGAAGATTGGGAAAAACGCCTGAATATCTTTCTGCTGGCCGCAGAGCGCGAAGTTCTGCCTGACGCGGGCAAGATTACCCATGAAATTGCCGTTGCCCACGCTGAAAGCGAATTTGAAAAATTCCGGATTATCCAGGATCGCCTGTTCCGGTCGGATTTTGATAAATTTCTTGAGGTGTTGCCAAAAAAAATAACGGGTGATGGGCAGAAATAAGATTTCAGGTTCATTTCAAAACCTCCCAATGACCTCCTTTTTGCGGGCCGACATAGCGCAAACGACCCTCTTCCCTCAATTTCCTCGCGGCCCGCGCAACGGCGCTGGGGGGATTTTCCAAGGACAGCCGCCGCTTCACTCAAGGTCAGCATGAGTTGCGCCGTCAAAAGAGATAAATGGCTTCTTCGATTTTCATAGGCGTTTTCATAGGCGTTTCTAATGGCGTTTTTTCCCCTGCCTCCGTCCGCGTTCCCGCCATCAACTGCAAGTATTCATCAGAAAAAACAAATTCCATCAGTAAGTCGCTTCCGCTGAAACGCAAACGCAACGGGGGCGTTCCAGCCCCCCCGGCAGGCTACAAAAAGTGCGAAAATTTCTGGACACTACCCCTGTGTCTACATATCAGCGGGATAAGAGCGGGATAAAACACCCTCAAGACGCACAAAGGGGTTACGACTTTCGTCACAACCCCTTGATTTCGTTTTGGTGGGCAGTACAGGACTTGAACCTGTGGCCCCCGCCGTGTGAAGGCGGTGCTCTACCAACTGAGCTAACTGCCCCTGCCCCGGCATGGTTGCCTCTAGAGCATTTTACACTTGAAATGCCTGCCTGACGGCGGGCAAAACCCGCCTGCAAGCATCTCCCCAAACCGCTTGGCGCTGTGATACAGAAAAATAAAGCCCCTGTCAAAGAAAATCCCGGCGCGACACGCCTCGCCGACGTCACGCCTACCTGCCGCATTCAAACGGGTTTAATGCGGAAAGGCACACCCGCTTCGGCACTTTACAGCGGCAGGGACGCGCTTCGACCCATCCGACCCGACCAGACGCCCGTCAGGCCCCCTTACCGGTCCTCCGGCGCAAAAGCCCGTAAAGTTCGGGCGGGGAAATGGGTTTCGTCACATAGTCGTCCATCCCGGCTTCCAGGCATACACGCCTGTCCTCGTTCATGGCATGAGCCGTCATGGCGATTATGGGAATATGCGCTTTGCCTTCATCCGCAAGCAACCGCACGGCTTTCGTGGCCTGAAGCCCATCCATGACCGGCATCTGCACGTCCATGAACACCATGTCAAAATTCCCGTTCCGAATCTTGTCCAGACCCTCCGCCCCGTTATTCGCAACCTCAAGCGTGGCCTGCGTCTTTTCCATAAGCGCCAGAATTATTTCCTGGTTGACCATATTGTCTTCGACTATCAAAATCCTGGCCCAGGACAAATCCGGCGGGCCGTCTCCATCGTCCTGAACCTGGAGGTCCTCGCTGTCCCCTATCCCGAGAGGCAAGGTGAAGGAAAAAACGCTGCCTTTCCCATATTCGCTCTCGACCTTGATCGACCCCCCCATAAGCTCACACAGGGATTTGCAGATCGCAAGCCCCAGGCCCGTGCCTCCATAAAGGCGGGTGGTGGAAACGTCGGCCTGGGTGAAAGGCTGGAAAAGCTTGTCGGCCTGCTCCTTTGTCAGTCCTATGCCCTGGTCCTTTACGGAAAAATTAACCGCCAGGGCGAAATCGGACAGCTCCGCCAGAACCACGGTCAGGGTGATTTCGCCCGCGCTGGTAAACTTTATCGCATTGTCGCAAAGATTGTTCAACACCTGGAAGATGCGCACCGGATCCCCGAGCAGAATGGGGGGTAGATGCTTGTCCAGGTCCACTTTAAAAGAAAGACCTTTCTTGTCGGCTTTGGCCCTGCTGGTCATGGCGACGTTCTCAATCACCGCATAGAAATCAAAAGAGGTGAACTCGGCGTCCAGCTTGCCCGCCTCAATCTTGGAAAAATCCAGTATCTCGTTGATGATGTTGAGCAGTATCTTGGACGAGCTGTCTATTTTTTCCAGATAATTGCGCTGCCCGGCGCTCAAATCCGCTTCCATGGCCATGCGCGTGAACCCGATGATCGCATTCATCGGCGTTCTGATCTCATGGCTCATATTGGCCAGGAAGGCGCTTTTGGCCTTGCTGGCTTCCTGCGCGCGCTTCGTGGCCATACCCAGCCTCTCGGCGTATCTTTTTATGGACCGGCCGATATCCGCTATCTCGTCCGATCCGGAAGTCTCGACCTCGGGTATCGCATTGTCTCCGCCCATATTCATGGTGGCGCTCATATCCAGAGCGGCGCTCATTCTCACCAGCCGGTCTATCAGCTCCCTGCGGAAAAACAGATAAAGCAGCAAGCCGGTCAGCAGAGCCCCGGCCCCGGATATGCACAAAAGGCGGGAAAAAAAAAGAATCTTGCTTTTAAAATCCTCAATTATGTCGGAATGAGAAGCAATAATGCCGCCAAACAGCGCATCGCCCATCTTGTCCAGACCCTGGACCAGCTTGCGGCAATTCGCCCTCATAACCTCCACCTGAACGGCCTGTCCGCGGATCTTCTCCAGAGCGTCCATCAGACTTGCGCCGCGCAGCAGGATAATCTCCACCCTTTCCACGGAGACGCGCAGATGCGCGTCGTTTTCCGGCAAAGCCAGCTTCATCCTGGAAATGCACCGAACCATTTCATCCCTGGCATTCGCCGGAATCCGGCCGCCGCCGACAAGGATCCTGTAGCGGCAGGAGATCAGGAAATTCCACAGATCAAGGGCCGCCGTCGCCAGCTTCGCGTTTTCTTCCCCCGCATTCCCTCCCGCTCTCGACTCGACCAAGGGCAGGAGAATCTGCGAAGCTGCGTCCAACCTGCTGAAAAAACTCTGTTCAAGCTGCCCGCTGGCCTCCACGAGACCGTCCAGACGCTCAAGCATCAAGCTGACGTGCGAAAGACCGGCTGCTATGCCGGCCAGATTCTCATCCTTCTCTCCGCTCAAAGACGCGGCGAGTTCCCCAACCGCCTGCCCGCGCAACTGATAGTCCGACTGCCTGAGGGCGCGCGCATCCGTTGACAAAATACCTTCCAAGGCCAAAAGCAAACCGCTCATTTCCCTGTTCAGCTTCATTCCGGCCCGCAGACGCGGCATTTCCACGTCCGCGATCCGGCCCACGCTATCCTGAAACTGGTTGAGACCCTGGTAGGCGATAACGCATATCACTATCAGAAACAGATAAAATATGCCCAGACAGGAGACTACTATCCGGGCAAGGCTCTTGTATTCCTTGCGCGGCAAGCCGACAGTCACCTGCTCCTCCACACCCGCCTCCAGTTCCATGCCGCCGGCGCCGTGATTGTCTCCGGCCATTCTCTCTCCCTAAAGCAGTTTACGCTTGAAACGCTTGCTTAACGGCGAGCGAAGCCCGCCTACAGGCATTTATCCGGAAGCTTTTTCCTTTAAGGCTAATTTTCATAATAAGGCCGCAGATTCCCGCTACGTATGGGGTGACGCAGCTTGCGCAGGGCCTTGGCTTCTATCTGGCGGATGCGCTCGCGCGTCACATTGAACAGTTTTCCGACCTCCTCCAGGGTATGATCGCTCTTTTCGCCGATCCCGAAGCGTTTGCGCAAGACCTGCTCCTCCCTTGGCGTCAGTTCCGACAATGCCGTGCAAATCTGCTCCGAGAGCTTGGTGTTGACCACCTCTTCGGCCGGGGCGACCGCCTTTTTGTCCTCAATGAAATCCCCGAGGCTGGAATCTTCCTCGTCGCCGATGGGCGTTTCCAGAGAAATTGGCTCCTTGGCGATCTTGAGGACTTTTTTCACCTTATCCAAAGGATAATCCATGCGCTCGGCTATCTCCTCCGGGGTCGGGTCCCTGCCCAGTTCCTGCACCAGATAGCGAGAGGTGCGGATCAGCTTGTTGATGGTCTCGATCATATGCACCGGGATGCGGATGGTACGGGCCTGATCCGCTATGGCCCTGGTGATCGCCTGGCGAATCCACCAGGTGGCGTACGTGGAAAACTTGTAACCGCGCTGGTATTCAAACTTGTCCACGGCCTTCATCAGACCAATGTTGCCTTCCTGGATCAGGTCCAGAAACTGCAAGCCACGGTTCGTGTATTTCTTGGCAATGGACACGACAAGGCGCAGATTGGAGCGGATGAGCTCCTGCTTGGCCCGCATGGCGACGGAATTGCCGCGCTTGATGCGCCAGAGCACTTCCTCCAGGTCGGTCACGTTGTGACAACATTTCTCCTGCAAACGGGCCAGGATTTCCATTTTGCCGGTGATCATTTCCTTGAAGGAAAAAAGCTCGTCCAAAGACAGGTCCAAAGACGCGGCCGCGGCCTGGGGAGTGATTTCCCTGCTCTCCAGAGCCCGGAAAAGCTCCATTATCTCGGTCTGGCTCTTGCCCGTCACCAGGATATAGGCCGTCAGGTCCCTCTGACAATTATGCATCTGGCGCACATAGTCTTCCACGGTTTCGATAATCCGGTCTATGAGCGTTTTTTCCAGTTTTATATCGCGCAGTCGGTCGACTATCTTTTCCTTGAAGCCGACTATGTCCCTTTGCAGGGCGGTTACGCGCCGCTCCAACGTGCAGCACTCGTCAAAGCGCGTGTATATTTTTTTCTTTTTGCTGAAAGTCTGGCGGATTTCGTCCAGCAACAGGATAACCCTCTGGCGCTGGTTCATCTCGTCTTCGCTCGGGTCGTCCTCCTCTATGGTCTTGACCACGTCTTTGAGCTTGATGCGGTTGTGTTTCAAATCCTCGCCGACGTTGATAAGTTCTTCGACGGCCACCGGCACTTCCACCAGGGCGTAGAGGACGTCCTGTTCTCCGGTTTCGATCTTTTTCGCGATCTGCACCTCTCCGTCCCGATCCAGCAGAGGCACGGCGCCCATCTCCCGCAGATACATGCGCACCGGGTCCGTGCTGCGCGAGGAATAGTCACCTCCTTCCTCGTCCTCGGCCAAATCCAGTCCTATATCCTGAGCCTCGTCCTCCGGTTCTCCCGTCGTGACCGAGATCTTCTTCCCGTCTTTTTCGGAATCCACAAGGGATATTTCCAGCTGATCGAACATGCTGATAATCTCCTCCATATTCTCGGGGGAGGAAACTTCAGTGGGCAGAGACTTGTTGACTTCCTCAAAAGTGAGAAAGCCGGCCTGCTTGCCCTTGGCGATCAGAACCTTAATCTGCTGAATGTCTTTTATATTACCCATTATTACTCCCAAGCTTACGTTTGCGCAGCAGGGCCTCGTTCATCGCTTCCAGCAGGGCCGGGTCATAGGCGTTTTTGTCCGGCGCCCGCCGCAGGGCCTGGACGCAGGCGTTATCCTGCCTTTTCCCGCAGGCGGAGGCGGCGTATTTGCGGATGTCCGCCAGTTCCCTGAATTCGGTATCTCCGGGCGGCGCTTCCAATTTCTGCCGCAGCCAAAAATCTTTTTCCTTATCGTCCAAACGGTGCAAAACTTCATCAGTATCGAAATCCGGCGCGCAGGCGGCGGTTTTTTCCCAGATGGACAAAGCCCAGTCCCCCGTAAGAAGCAGCATGACCCCGGCATCGCCCAAGGCGGGCAAATGCTGGGGAAAACGGGCCACAAAACCCATGATCCAGCGATCCAGGGCATCTTTTCGCAAAAGCCCGTAACCGCCTTTCTCCCGCGGCGCATCAGCGCCGGGAACGGAAGAAGAGGCACCTTTTTTATACTTCGCCAGTGTTTTGCGCAATTCTCTCTCGTCCAGGTCCAAAGCCCGGCACAGGCGCGCGGCATAGCCCGCGACCAGTTCCGGATGCTCGACCGCCGCAAGAAAATTTTTCACCCATTCCAGAGCTTCTCTGGGGGCGGCGCGAGAAAGGCTGCGAATGCAGAAATCCAAGCCCTCGGAGGCATAACCGCGCAAATCCTCAAAGGCTTCCCTGCCCTTCCCGCGCAGCAGGCTGTCTATATCCTCGCCTTCAGGGAGCATGACCACCTTGCAGGCCAGTCCCCGGCAAAGGGCCAGACGGCAGGCGTTGAGCGCGGCCTTGCGCCCCGGTCCGTCTCCGTCAAACACCAGTTCCAGTTCGGAACTCAGACCGGCCAGACGCCGGACCTGCTCTCCGGTCAGGGCCGTGCCGAGCGCCGCGCAGGCATTGGCATAGCCGAACTGATGCAGGGAGACCACATCCAGATAGCCCTCGGTGAGCATGGCGGATTTCTGGAGCGCTATGCCCCGCCGCGCCTGGAAAAGTCCGTAGAGGTGCTCGCCCTTCTTATACAAGGGCGTTTCCGGACTGTTGATGTATTTCGCGTCGCCGCTCAGGCGCAAAGCCTCCGCGCTCGCGTCTATTATGCGCCCGCCGAAGGCCGCGACCTGCCCGGACATGTTCCTCACGGGAAAAATGAGCCGTCCGCGGAAAACGTCATAGCCTTCCCGGCCCCTGTTTTTCAAAAGACCGGCCTCAACCCCTTCCTGCACGCTGAACCCGGCCCCGCGCAGGGCGTCGGCAAGATCCCGCCAGGCCGACAAACTCCAGCCCAGGTCAAATGCTTCGCTCATCTGCGCGCTTATGCCGCGTTGCTCCAGATAGGCGCGGCAGGCGGCGCCGGCCTCGGAAAAAAGATTGCGCCTGAAGCGATCTTTGGCCAGATCGCACATCTTTGCCACGGCAAGACGCTGGTTGCGCCTGTCCGCGTCAGGAGCCCGGCGCGTCTCGTCAAGGCTGACCCCGGCCTCGGCCGCCAACTGCTCCAGACTGTCCTTGAATTCCAGACCGTTTATGCGGCTGTGAAAATCAAAAATGTCCCCGGCCGCCTGGCAGCCGAAACAATAGAAAAAACCCTCTTCCTCGTTTACGGAAAAAGACGGCTTGGTTTCCTGATGAAAAGGGCAGGGCGCGACCCAGCGGTTCCCCACCCGGCGCAGATCCACATAGCGGCGCACCAGATCCGCTATGTTCAGGCGCTCCTTGATGGCCCGCACGGCCGACCCGTTGAACGCGCTCATTTAAGCTCCACTATGGTCATGCCGTCGCCTCCACGGTCTTCCGGAGCGACCCGGAAAGCGCGCACGAGCGGAGAATTTTTAAGAAAAGAATGCACCTCGCGGCGCAACACCCCCGTCCCGCGCCCGTGCACGATCTCGATTTCCTCCCGGCCGCCCAGCACGGCCCGATCCAGAAAACGCTCCAGCCCGCTTACGGCGGTATCGGCCCGCTCCCCGCGCAGGTCAAGGCTCAAGGGCCCGAAAGACGGGAAGACCCGGACCGGCGCTGCGGGCTGCCTTTCCGCCGCCTCCGGCAAAAGCTCTATATCCGAGGACTCCGCCCACAGGGATACGCCGGCGAAATCAAGCTGGACGCGCTTTTTGCGCTCGTCCACGGCCAGGATCACCCCTTCCCGCTTCAGCGGGACATAGCGAATTTTCTGCCGCGCGCTTAAAACGGAAAAGTCCACCTGCGGGCGCGCCGGCCCGTCTTCCATCCCCCTGGTCCCGGACAAGGAAGCGCGCATGCGCGCAAGCTCCTTCAAGGCCATCTTGTGGCTGACCCGCGCGGCTTTCCAGTCTTTCAGCACCGTTTGCGCCTCTTTGCGCAACTGATCGAACACCCGGGAGCGCTCGGAGTCGAAATCTTCCCGCAGCTTGCGTTCCTTGTCCGCAAGCGACAGGCGTTCACGGCGCAGGGCCTCGATTTCCCGTCCCCGGCTAACCTCCAGGGCGTTTAAGCGCTCCACCAGAGCGGAGCCGTCTTCGCCGCCGAGCAAAAGATATTGTTCGGCCCGGCGCAAAATTTCTTCCGGCAGCCCGTGCTCGCGGGCCACGTCCAGGGCACGGCTCGCGCCGACCTGATCGTAGGCCAGGCGGAAAAGCGGCTTTTTGCTTTCCGGATCAAAGAGCACGGAGGCGGCGCGCACTCCGGGGGTGGACAGGGCGTAGGCCTTCAAAGCCGGAAAATGCGTGGCCGCAACCAGAACCGCCCCGGATTCCAGCAGGCAGTCCACCAAGGCCTGGGCCAATGCCGCGCCCTGGGCCGGGTCCGTGCCCGCCCCGAACTCGTCCAGCAAAATCAGACTGCGCCCGGAGAGCCCCTGCCAGATGCGGCCGAGATGCGCGATCTGGGCCGTAAACGTGGATACGCTGTCTTCAAGGTTCTGCTCGTCGCCGATGAAGGCGTGAACCTCATCCCAAGGCGGCAGCACGCTCCCGGCCGCCACCGGCACGGGCAGGGCGCACAGGCCCATCAGGGCGATCAGCCCCACGGTTTTAAGGCATACGGTTTTCCCTCCGGCATTGCCGCCGCTTATGATCAGGGCGCGGCGATCCGGCGGCAGCTCGATATCCGAGGGTACGGCGGTCCGGACGGACGCGTCCGACCCGAAGCCGGGGTCCTGGCCCCGGCTCTGCGCGAAGTCTTCCAGAGCCTTGCGCCTGGCCGGGGATGCGGCGAGCGCCAGCAGAGGGTGTCTGGCCTCGCGCAGAAAAAGCCCCCGGTCCCCGGAAAACTCGGCCATGCGCCCCGCGTAACAGTCGGCCAGGGCGCTGCGCGCGCAAAGCAGATCCAGATCGACGAGAAATTCGTAAACGGCGCGGACGCCGGGCAAATCCTCCCGCACAAGTCCGCCCAGATACTCCAGAATTTTCCGCTCTTCCTCCCGCTCTTCGCGTTTCAGGTTCTGCAGGCGGTTATTGACTTCCACCAGGAAAAGCGGTTCAAAATAACAGGTTTCGCCGGTCTGGGAATAATCGTGGATGATCCCCTGCAGGCGTCCCTTGAAATCGGTCTTCAAGGGGAGAACATAGCGATCCGAGGAAAGGGTCATGAAGGAATCCTGCAAAAAATGCAGGATATTGTATTCCGCCGCGTAATCTTTGACCTTTCTCATGCACTGGCGGTGCAGGGAACGCAGCTCGTCGCGCACCCTGGCCAGTTCCGGGGTGGCCTCGTCGCGGATGCGCCCGTCATCCGCAAGGCAACGGGAAAGGGCGGATACGCAACGGGCCGGCTGGGGGAGACCGGCGCAGCGATCAAGCCAGAGCGGCCAATTTTCGGTCGCCGCCGGGTCCGTCCGCATGGCCTCTATTTTTTCCTTGCCCTGGATGAGGAGATCGCGCAGGGCAAAGAGGTCGTCAATATCAGGAACGGCACGGGGTAAAGCCGCAAAGCGCAGAAAAGGCTCCATGTCGGCAAAGGGGGCGAGGCGGGCCTCGCAACGCAGGAGGAAAATCCGCCCCTGCTCGAATATCTCGGCCTCGCGCCGCAACTTTGCCGAAAGCCCGGCAGAGTCCGGGGCGCGCAAAGGACGCAAAGCGAGACAGGCGCGGCTGCCGGGCTCGGAAACGGCAAAACCGGCAAGACAGGCAAGCACCTTCCCCAATTCGAGGGCATGCATGGCGCGTGCGTCCATAGGGCCGCTCCTCAGCCGAGTTTCTGCAAAGCGGCGCGAACGGCTGCCGCTGCAGCCTTGCCGTCTATGCGGCCCTTATACTCGCTGTTCAGATTTTTCATGACCAGGCCCATATCCTTGACGCCGGAAACCCCCATTCCGGCAACCAGTTCGTCCACAATCCGGGCGAGTTCCCCGCCTTCAATCCTGGCCGGCAGGTATTCCCTGAGAATTTCCAGCTCGGCTTCTTCCCTGTCGGCCAGTTCCAGCCTGCCGGCCGCTCTGAACTGCTCCGCGGAATCGTTGCGCTGCTTGCATTGGCGTCCGATTATCTCCAGAACGTCCTCGTCCGTAAGCGGACGCAGACGCTCGACCTGGAAATTTTTGCAGGCCGCCTTAAGCAGGCGCAACACGGAAACCCGCAGGGCGTCCTTGGCCTTGTACGCGGTGAGATAGTCCTGTTCCAGCCTGTCCGGAAGGCCCATGGCCGCTCCTGCGGAATTTAGAACATGTTACGCTTGAGATTGCCGCTCAAAGGCGTCGATGGATCACCCCGGCGAAGGGAAAATACGCCGAATACGCGCAAAAAGGGCAAATGCCGAAAGCCGGTCCGGAATACCTCCCGCCGGCTGACTGTCGGCGCCTCCGCCCGTGGCAATTCGGCCTCAGCCGATGTTCAGCTTTCTGATTTTCTTTATAAGACGCTTGCGGGCCGCCGCCTTTTTCTTCTTGCGCATCACGCTCGGCTTTTCGTAGTGCTGGCGTTTTTTCATCTCGGAAAGAATGCCCGCTTTCTCCACCTGCTTTTTAAAACGGCGCAGGGCGATATCAAAGCTGTAGTCGTCTTCGTTAAGATACACTCCGGGCAAGGAACTCACCACCTTTTGGAAAAAAATACAAACCGGACCTTCTCGTCCGGCTGTCTGGTTACAATAAAACAAACATCGAAAAAGTCAAGCCTCGTCACGCACCGATCTGGCCGGACGGCCGATATCCACCGCCTCCTGTGTCGCTTAACACTGCGTATTCGCTTAGTTTTAAACGACAGGACGCACAGTAAAAAACGAGGTTTGGGTAAGCTCTCACGGGGTAACCGGATTTAGGCCATGGTTCCAAGTCAAATCTAGCTCAGTACCGTGTGCATGGCATCCACAAGGACCGGGATACCTGTTTCCCCTGAGGTGGCAGGTCATGGCGCACACTGCGGGTGCGTTCGGCAAATCGGCCCCCTTTTTCGACTTGGTTCCAAAGCTGCGTTTAACGCCACAATACCGCACATCGCAAGGTCCGTTCCGTGTGATTATTCGTCGGCTATACTCCCCGCCCCTCACGGAAGAGCCAAAAGTGATCAAATTCACGGCGCAAATGGCGCACAAGTTGACCGACCTCATCTTCACGGTCCTGATGAAAACCGATGTCTGATCAAGTCTGAACTACTCCTCTAAAGACAAGTCAGACAGCGTATCTGCCCCCGATAATAAAATTTCAAGATTTCCTATGTAAATATCAGGCAGCATGGGATTATCTGGATAATCTAACGCATAAACAGGATATTCGCCATAATCTGGCATAAAATTGTTGCCCTGCCTTCTCACGTATGTCACTTCTATAGCATATCCTATGTTGCACGAAGAAAAAACAGCCACATTGCCATAATTATTAATATGATAATGTATTGACTGATGTGTTATACAAATTTTCTTCAATACATCAAGATGTTTCTGCCTGATATTATGCCCAAAATCCGTCAATCTATGAAATTCGACAATGATTTGAGAAAATTTACTTAATGTTTTCTCCGAAATAGCTGCAAAAAAATCCCACTCAGCATTCTCTATATCAATCTGCAGAATGATGTTATTTTCCTTTTCATGGCCAAGATCACTAATAATGTTCTCTATATTCTTGCAGTCTGGCTGAGGGTCGCGATCGCCGGTAATATTGTAAGGATGAAAATGGAGATTCGGCTTGGCCTGTGGAGGCTGCATCGTACCGTCATATTGAAACACATGGAACCCCCTTGCAGCCATCTCATCATCCCAAGGTGAGTGCGAAGATACCCCAAAACTATATGCGACTCCTCCTTGAAAACCAGGATTCAGCATAACATACCCGCCATCACGGTTTTCCCCAATTCTGATTTTACCGGGAGAAAGGGAGGTAACAGCCATCATGGGTTTAATCAATTTCAGTATTTCTTTAACATAACTTTCCTCCTCTACATTCGCAGAGAAAGATATCATTTTCTCGTTAATATTTTTAATCACAAGGGCATTAGATAAAATTTTTGTATAATAGTATGATTTGATCAAATCGATTCTGCCCATAAAGTATACTCATGTATCTAATGTTGTTTAGTGCAAAGTTTAGGATAACCTTGCCGAAAAACGCGATTTTGACTCACAAATGTGATGCATTGGCTATAAGCACGGTTACTCAAGGCGAGTTTTCATGAGTTAAAGGTTCTTTCCGGCTGAAGGCCGAGGCATAAACAAAGTTGGATACGGAAGGAAGCACTGATTTATTTTTGAGATGGCTTTGCCCTCTGTACTCTCAATGAGTTACTATCGAGGGGGGCCGGGGGAAATCATTATCGCTGCTGTCGTCATACGTACGGCCCGAAGGCTTGCCTACGACTGACGCTCCCTCGGCGGGGTTTGGGGAGGAGCCCAAATTAATCAGTCCTTCCCTAAAGACTTTCTAGATCTATGTGAGCGCTTACATCAATGCGAGCCGTGCCCGCAGCAATCGCGCAGGGACTTTACCAGCACCCAGAGCAGGCCGAGCCCGATCGCCGCCAGAACAAGGTAAAAAGCGCCGAAAAATACCGCGTGATCCGGAAGATACCAAGGGATGTCCTGAGGGAGCAGGCTGTGGAGAGTTTCACCCAACTGCGGCATAAGCGCACCTCAATGTTTTGAATTGTGGGCCAGAGCAAATTCAAAGTGAAATTGCTCTGGTGAAATCCATATCTATGCCGGACGACAGGGTAAGCGTTTTATCCGGTCAAGTCCAGAAAAAAGCCGGGCGGAACAAAAATGTTTTAAAGCAGCTTCCCGAAAATGTTCATCTGCCCTGATATAGAAACGACGGGATCAGACCGAGGCCACCGGGATGCGCATCCCGCCTCCGAACCCCCGGGCGGTGAGGTGCAGGGCCGGAGGTGACTGGCGCCGTTTGAATTCCGATTTGCGCACCAGGATTTCAGCCTGCCGCGCCGCCGCCGGATCATGCCCCCGGCGTACGAGGCCCTGCAAATTCTCCCGGCCCTCCAGAATATCCCTGAGCAGGGGGTCAAGCACCGCGGATGAAAGCGGGTCTCCGTCCCCCCTCCCCAGCGCGCCTTCCGTTGAAGGCGTCTTTCGCAGGATCGCCTCCGGGATCGCTCCGGGGTGTTTGCGGTTATAGTGCCGGCACAGGGCGCGGACCTGATCCTTGTAAAGGTCCCCGATGGGGGCGATGCCGCCGCACAGATCCCCATAGAGGGTCGCCCGTCCGACCGCAGCCTCGGATTTGTCCACAGTGGCCAGGAGCATGGCGTCGAAGCAGTTGGCGTAAGCCATGAGCAGGGCGCCCCGGATGCGGGCCAGGGTATTTTTTCCGGGAAACCCCGAAAGCCCGCCCGCGAAATTTTGCCCGAAAAGCCGCTCAAAGGCGTCCAGAAGCGGACTCACAGGCAGGACGTGAGAGGACACGCCGAGATTGCGCGCCAGCGCCAATGCGTCCTCCATGCCCTCCTCCCCGAAGCCGGATGCGGGCATAAGCAGGGCGGCGACGTTTTCCGGACCCAGGGCTTCCGCGGCCAAGGCGGCCACCAGGGCGGAATCCGCCCCTCCGGAAAGACCGAGAAGCGCGCGTCCGAAGCCGCATTTGCGGACAAAGTCCCCAAGTCCCAGGACCACGGCCCGCCACAGTTCCTCTTCCGGACGCAGTCTTTCAGGCTCTTCCGGACAGGGCGCCGCCTCGCCCGTAGCAGGATCAAGCCGCGTCGCGGGCCGTTTGCCGGACAAATCCGCAAGCAGCAAGTCCTCCGCAAAAAACTCCGCCCTGCCGTTATACCTGCCCAAGTTGTCCAGAGCCAGGCTACCCCCGTAATAGACGAGGGAATCGTTTCCCCCCACCATGTTCACCGCGAGAACCGGGATGCGGTAGCGCTCCGCCAGGCGGGCCAGCAGTTGTTCGTGCGGGGCGACGCGGCCCTGTTCGTAGGGTCTGGCGCAAAGATTGATCAGGCAGTCCGCCCCCCCGGCGGAAAAAAAATCCGCGACCGGGTCGCGGCTGAAAAGGCGGCGGCCGATGTGCGCGCTTTCCTCGTTCCATGCGTCTTCGCCCAGGGTGACGCAGAAGCGCCAGCCCTTGAGCGATAACACTCCGCAGGCGACCCCCGGCTCAAAATAGCCGGCCTCGTCATGTATCCCGCCGGAGGGCAGAAGAATTTTGCGCCCCAGCACCCTGACCCTGCCCTCATGCAGCAGGACGGCGCCGCTTTGCAAGCTTTTCCCCGTAGGCACGGGATTGGATACGGGCGCGCCCAGAAGCAGGGGGGGATTTCTGCCTTCAGCCAGCCGCAGGGCGGCCGCGTTCAGAACCTCCCTGCATTCCTCGACGAAGCCCGTGCGCAGCAGAATATCCCCGGCATTGGGACCGCAAAGCGCCATCTCCGGCGCGAGGCAGAGTTCCGCGTCCGCCGCCGCCGCGCGCTGCACCGCCGCAACCAGAAACTCCATATTGCCGCCGAGGTCCCCGGTGCGGGGATTGCTCTGGACAAGCGCCGCCATCATTCCAGAAGATCGCCCAAGCTGTATAATTTGCCGGGTTTCAGGCCCCGGATGCGCCGGGCGGCGAAAAGCGCGCCGGCGGCGAAATTCTCGCGCGAATGGGCCTGGTGCGTGACTTCGACG
This sequence comes from Desulfovibrio sp., assembly GCA_031288535.1. Classification (GTDB taxonomy): domain Bacteria; phylum Desulfobacterota; class Desulfovibrionia; order Desulfovibrionales; family Desulfovibrionaceae; genus Frigididesulfovibrio. Next base: position 14,864 of record JAITRF010000027.1, read on the forward strand.
CGTTCTCCGGGGCCGAGAAAATAGACGGTATGCACCCCGACCACATCGCCGCCGCGCAGGCTTTGCACGCCAATCTCCCGTTGCGGCCGCTCCCCGACCAGTCCTTCGCGCGCGCAACGCCCCGTTTCGGCAAGCTTCCAGCCCCGGGCTTCGGCCAGACCTTCGGCCATGCGCAGGGCCGTGCCGCTCGGGGCGTCCTTTTTCTTGTTGTGGTGCAGCTCGCAAATCTCGATGTCATAGGTCGGCCCCAGGGCGCGGGCCAGGGAAGGCAGAACCTTGAAGAGCGCGTTCACTCCCACGCTCATATTCGGGGAATGGAGAATGGCCGCGGTCTTTGCCAGCCGTTCGAGTTCGGCTTTTTCCTCCGGCGTGAAGCCGGTGGTGCCGACCACATGGGCGGCGTTGAATTCCGCGGCCGCTTGCGCGGTCTGCAAGGAAGCCGCGGGAGAGGTGAAGTCCACCATGACCGCTTCCGGAACCGCTCTCAGCAGATTCCGCGCCTGCGC
>JAITRF010000039.1 GCA_031288535.1 Desulfovibrio sp.
GTGGAATTGCAGGCCGGGGAAACGGTCAATGAAATCGTGGTCGGTGATTCGGCCCGCTGGCTGGTGGTGTCCGGCGCGGCGGGAAACGGCACCGGCGCGACAACGCATCTGTTCATCAAGCCGGTGGACGCTGGCCTGGAAAGTTCCGCCGTGGTCACAACGGATCGCCGGGTTTACCATCTGCGCCTTGTTTCCCAACGCTCCGGGCATACGCCGTATGTCGGTTTTCTATATTCCGACGATCTGCGGTTACAGACCGCGCAACGGCGGGCCAGGGACGCCAGGGATCGTGAATGGGCTTCCACCTCCCTTGACGGCAAGGCCGTCGATCTGTCCGCGCTTAATTTCAACTATGAGGTCAGGGGCAAAGCGGCCTGGAAGCCGGAACGGGTCTATGACGACGGGCAACAGATGTTCATACGCCTGCCGGAAAATTCCAGATCCGGGGAAATGCCGGTGCTGCTCGTCCGCAAGGGCGGCAAGGATGTCTTGGTCAATTACCGGGTCAAGGATCAGGCCATGATTGTGGACGGACTGTTTGAACGCATCGCCCTGGTCATCGGCGTGAGATCGGATCAGGAAAAAATCGAGATCGTAAGGGGGGCAAAATAATGAAAGCGATCCTTCTTTCGTTATGTCTTTGTGTTGTATTGGCCTCCGGCTGCGCCAAACCCGGCCCCATCGGCTCCTTTGCCGGGCCTCTGCCGGAAAAGCCCGCTGTCGCGGCCATTGCCGCCGATGCCGTTTCCATCCTCACGGGCCTGTACCCTCCGGGCCATACCGCAATCCGCCTGCTCCCGGCAAAGGACGCGGAAAACGGCTTTGCCCTGGCGTTTGAAAACGGCCTGCGGGCAAAAGGCGTTACTCTGGCCGCGCCGGATGCCTCCGATGCCCTCACGCTGGCCTACACTCTGGACATGCTGGAAGACAAGGCCGCGTGGTATCTGCAACTGCGATTTTCAGACGGCAAGGTCATAGCGCGGGCCTATGACGCGCACGGCCAGCCCGAAGCCGGGCAAAGCCGGACGGTTTTGGAAGCCATGCAATCCGGCCTGGGTAAAGCTGTGGACGTTGCCAGGGAAAAAGCGGGCAATGCCTATGAGGCAACCCGCGATTTCCTGAAACAGTGAGGGGGAAGGCATGAGCGACAAAACCCCCAACAGTCTGGAGCCGGTGAGAAACGTCAACGCCGCCAAAATGAGCAAATGGCCTTTGTACGCCTTTCTGCTCATTGTGCTGCTTTTGCTTGCCGCCCTGGTTTACAGCGTGAACTACGCCCACAATCAGGACGCGGAACAGGCCGGAACGCCGAAAGTGGACATACGGGAAGAGGAAAAGCCTTTGCTCATGGGCGAGGGCAAGGGGCTGGCCCTGGCTCCGCCCGTCAATTCCCCGGCCATTGTCCAGCCGGATGCGAAACCGGCCCGGTCGGAACCTCTGATCGTGGTGCGGGACAACAAACAGGAACCCGATCTGTATCAGCGGGAAATGGAGAACATCCGGCGCATGAAGCTGCAAGCGCAGCTTACGGCCCTGTCCGCGCCTTTGGGCGTGAAAACGGCGTCCACCGCAACGCCGTCCGCTCCGGCTGTCCAGGTGGAACGGCGCGACGCCGAAAAAGGAACCGTACTCGATCCCTACGGCCTGCGGGAAAGCTCCTATGATCCTTCTGCGGACAAAGACAAGGAAGCCTTTTTTGACCGCGCCGGGCGTGATGAAACCTGGATTCTGCCGCATGGCCGCGCAGCCGGGCAAGCCCTGGAAATCAAAACCGGGGCCGTGATCCCTTCGGTCATGGTCACGGGCATCAATTCAGATCTGCCCGGCAGCATCATCGCCCAAGTTTCGCAAAATGTATGGGACACGGCCTCCGGGCGGCAACTGCTCATTCCGCAGGGGTCAAAGCTCTTCGGCGTCTATGATTCCCGCGTGGTGTACGGGCAGGAACGGGTGCTGGTGGCCTGGAACCGGCTGATTTTCCCCGACGGCTCGGCTTTCACCCTTGGGGCCATGCCCGGCAACGATATGGCTGGTTATGCCGGATATACCGATGAAGTGAATAACCATTATTTGCGGATTTTCGGCTCGGCGGTGCTGATGTCCCTGATTTCCGGGGGCATGGCCTACACGATGGATTCTCTGGACGCCTCCGGCAATTCCGGCACGGACAATACCCCTTCCATGCAACAGGAAATGGCTTCGGCCCTGGCCGCTCAGTTAGGACAGGCCACCATGCAACTGCTCCAGAAAAACCTCAACATAAAGCCGACATTGGAGATTCGGCCCGGCTATCAGTTCAACGTCATTGTCACCAAGGATTTGGTGTTCCAAAAGCCCTATGCGGCGGGAAGGTAGGAGATCAGGCGTGTTGCACGAACTTCTGCAAAGCTGTTTCCATAACCGTCCGCACCGGAACACCGTCATATTCCGCTTTGCGAGATACTTTGGCATAAAGTTCCGGGGAAACGGGAACCATGATTTCCGAAACAGGCTTATTCGGTTCCTGATCCAAGTCCGCACACATGGCAGGGTAGTCGTCAATCATCTCCTCAAAATTTGTACGGATTTCATCCACGGATATTCCGTCAAATATGATGGTATGTCTCGTACCGACAACTTGCCCGACAAAGCATTCATCTTCGGCGTTATATTCAATAAAGGCAGTATATCCCTTATATTGCATCGTATTGCTCATGGCTTCACTCCAAGAGATATGAGGAAATCTTTAACTTTTTTGATGATGTATCCCTTCGCTTCTTTTTGCGGATGGGGGCGATGGGCATACAACATTTCATTGTCTTTGCCAAAACCCACTTTTGACCCTCCGCGATTCTTCACCTTACAACCTATGGCTTTGAGTAAGGATTCTATATCATCCCACAGCAAATTTTTGGGGACAGGTTCAGAAAAAATCGCTTCCAAGGTTTCCCGTTGCCTTTTGTTCATGTTGAATAGTAGCACGACCAGCCTCCAAGTCAAGAGCGCCTTGGCAGTGCTGGAAAATCTCCGTTTTCCCCTGTGGGCCACGCGCCCCAACGCTGCGCCGCATGACGGCCTCTTTGGAGTCCGTCATGCCCGCGAAATACGGCCTGGGGAACAATAAGCCCTCCAAATGCCTCCGCTGCTTGTATCTTCCCTTCATGCTCCTGCCCGATGGGCGCTTCCCTATGTAAAGTCCCTCTTTTTAGGTCCAGCCATTAGTAGAAACTCCCGGTAGGTTTCAGGGAAGCGGGAAAATGATCGCGGCCAAAGGCGTTTTCTTTTCTCATTCCGTCCGTCCGCTTTTTCCACGTTTTTGCGGGAAAGAGCGGACGGACCCAAGGGTATTGTTTTCCAGCCGCTACCCGACGCTGGAAACATCTTTTTGCGGTTTAACCCCGCCTCCTATCCGATCCGAATAAGCTTATGCAAAATTAATATTTGCCCAAACAGCCGCTGGCGCTTACATGCCATACGTACGAACAAAACGCCCACGCAGGTCAAAACCCGACAATTGACTACCCTGGCTGAGGCTGCCGGACGGAGAAAGCGGGATGCGGTTTCATATTTATTTAAATATGTTATCGATAGATCTTCCGTTTTTCCCTTGTGTTCCGGATTGCACTCGACAGATTTAATTCTATAACATCCTAAAATAAATATTTTTTTGTGGCATATCCTTTGTATATCTTCATACAACAACGAACGCGCAACACTGTAAAGATTATCTTAAGGAGTGGATATGTTAAAAGATTCTCTGAAAACAGACTCCGCGGGATGCGCCGTCAACTGGGCCACCGCCGATCAACGCATCAAAGCCCACAAGGCTTTTCTTATGGACGCCCCGCAAAAAATGGACCCGCAGCGTCTCCAGTTTCTGATGGAGGTTTATGAGGAACATAAAGGAGAATCCAACGTCATACTCCGGGCCAGACTCCTGGAACGCGTCCTGACCAAGAAGGACATTTTCCTTGACGGAAACCCGGTCGTGGGCACCATGACGGGTATCCGGGCGGGCGTGTATCCCTATCCCGAATGGCAGGTCAACTGGATCAAGGACGAGCTTGACATGGTCAAGATGTCCTCGCTTGGGGAAGTGAGCATTCCGCAGGAAACACAGGATCTGCTCAAAAAGGTCTATAAACAGTGGAAAGGCAATACCACCTACGACCGCGCCAACAAAATTTACAAGGAAATATATAAAGAAAATGCCGAGCTGCTTGTCAAATCCGGGTGGATTTACCCGGTCAACGACAACAGCACCGGCTCCGGCGCGTGCGACTATGCCAAAATCATCAATACAGGCATAGCCGCCATTCTGAAAGACGTGGATGCCCGCCTTGAGGCTTTGCCGAAAAAAGCCACCAATGTTCCAAAAATGGAATTTTACCGCGCCTGCCGGATCGCCCTCAAGGCTGTTGTGTCCTATGCCAATCGTTACGCGGATTTGGCGGAAGCCACGGCCGAAAAGGAAAGCGACCCAAAAGCCAAGGCCGAGTTGCTGGAAATCGCCGAAGTGTGCCGCCGTGTGCCCGAATTTCCCGCCCGCAACTTTCGTGAAGCCGTGCAAGCCTTCTGGCTCACGCATCTGTGCATCGAAATTGAGCAGGCCGGTTGCGGCACTTCGCCGGGACGTTATGGCCAGTATATGTACCCCTATTACCGGAAAGACCTGGATGAAGGCGTGCTGACGCGTGAACAGGCGCTCACCCTGCTCAAGTTCCAGTTCATCAAGCATCTGGAAATAGCGGTATACCAAGGCACGGCCTATGCCCTGGCCCTGTCGGGACACACAGGCCAGGTCATTTCCATCGGCGGTCTGACGGAAGACGGCGAAGATGCCAGTACCGAGCTTGAGGAACTGCTCATGGATTGCCAGATAGCCATGAAAAACATTCAGCCCACTCTGGCGCTCTTCTACCATCCCAAGATGAAGGAATCCTATCTGCGCAAGGCTATCGAGGTCATCCGTACCGGCGTGGGACAGCCACAGTTCATGAACAACGCCGTCGTCGTCCAGAGGCACTTGGCCCGCTTCGGCACCCGCGGCATCACCATTGCCGAGGCACGCAAGAATTGCGTGGTTTTCGGCTGCGTGGGCACGGGCCAGGCCGGCCAGGGGTCCTATGTCACATTTGAGGGCCAGCCGAATCTGGCGAAACTGGTCGAGTTCACGCTGTATGACGGCTATGACCCGTACATCAAGAAGCAGATCGGCATCAAGGTCGGAGATCCCAACTCCTTCAAGACGTTTGAGGAATTTTACGAAGCGTTCAAAAAGCATACCGCGCATTGTCTGATCTTGCAGCGCAGAATCACGGATATTGGCAACTCCATGCGCGAAGAGATCGTGCCCGGCATTTTCCGCTCCAGCGTGATTGAGGGCTGCTTGGAAAAGGGATTGTTCGAGGAGCAGGGCGGCCCGAAATACGCCCAGTCCCTGTGCATCACCACAAGCGGCGTGGATGCGGCCAACTCGCTCTACGCCATCAAGCATCTGGTGTATGACACCAAAAAACTGAGCATGGAGCGCCTGTTGGAAGCCCTCGCAGCCAATTTCGAAGGCTACGAGGAAGAGCGCAAACTGTGTTTTGCAGCGCCCAAGCACGGCAACGACGACCCGGATGTGGATATGCTTGTGCAACGGATGTACCGCGACATTGAAAAGATGTACCGCGCCACTGGCACGGATTACTTTGGCCACGAAGCCCGCATGGACGCTTTCTCTCTGTCGTTCCACAACTATTTTGCGCCGATGACCGGCGCGTTGCCCAATGGCCGCCGCAGGGGCGAGCCCATGACGGACGCCAGCGTGTCCGCCATGCCCGGCACGGACGTAAACGGCATTACCGCCATGCTGAAGTCCGCCGCTCAGGCCATTGACACAGTGAAGTTCAACGCCAACCACCTGAATGTGAAACTGCTGCCCTCCTTCCTGGAAGGCGCGGCCGGCGCTCGCACCCTGCTCGCGCTCATAAAGACCTACTATGATCTGGGCGGTTGCCACATCCAGTTCAACTGCGTTGACACCAACACACTGCGTGACGCGCAGAAGCAGCCCGAGAGCTATAAGGAGCTGGTAGTTCGCGTGGCCGGGTTCAGCGCCTACTTCACCCGTCTGGATAAGGGCGTGCAGAGCGAGATTATCAAACGTACCCAGTACGCCACAGCCCGGTGACAATTTTCCCCCATAACCGGCGGTGGCTCCGTTTCCACCTGGGCCGCCGCTGAACAAAAAGCACGAGACCCGCATGAATATCAGCATTACCGCCGACGCCGCCGACAAACTCAGCTCTCTTTTGAAAAAAGAGGGAGGTGACGCTGTCGTGCGCATTCGCGAGGGAAAAGTCGGCTCCGCCTGTCGATGCAAGATTGTACTCAAGCTGAGCATAGATGAACGCGAGGACGAGGATGTAGAAGGCCAGGCCGCATCCCTGCCGTTCGTCATCAGCGAGGACCTCGCTGACCAGTACGGTGAAAAATTTTCCGTATCCCTTGATGGAAACCAACTGCCCACAGTGGAAGCGGTTCAATAGAGCACTATACGACCACGGCTTTCAGCCCGCGGTTTGCGAACCGCTCCAGCGCATCACGCAGTTCCCCGTCCCCATAGGCCGGAAGATCGGGATAGCCCTTGCGCAGCGCCGCGTATTTATTTCTGCCAAAGGCGTGATACGGCAGCACGTCCACTTCTTCCACTCCGTATTCAAGCAGCAGGACCGCCATGGCCCGGATGTTTTCCTCCGTGTCGTTCAACCCCGGTATCAGCGGCACGCGTACGCGAGTCCGAACACCGGAGGCCAGCGCCGCCCGGAGATTGACCAGAATGATCGTGTTATCCTGACCTGTCAGGCGTTTATGCAGTTCGGGGTCCATATGTTTGCAGTCGAAAAGAAAGAGATCCGTCAACGCGACGGCCTTGTTGAAATATTCCGGGGGACAGAAACCGCAGGTGTCCACGCAGACGTGAAAGGCTTCATCCCGGCAAGAGCGCAGCAGATCCAGCAAAAAATCTCCGCCCGCCGTCGGCTCCCCGCCGCCGATAGTCACCCCGCCGTCGGAATTAGCGTAAAACAGCGCATCCTTACGGACAACGTCCATTACTTCGGCGACGTCCATAAGTTTGCCCGACATCACGCGCGCCTTCGCCGGGCAGCCCGGAACGCAGTGGCCACAATTCGTACACAGTTCCAGATTCCTGTTGAAAATATTCCCGTTTTTTTCCACAGCCCCGGCCGGACAGGCTTCCAGACACTGACCGCAGCCTGTACAAAGGTTTTCGAAAACCAGCAGCTGCGGCCTGAAGGAGTGGGATTCCGGGTTGCTGCACCACAGGCAGCGGAGGGGACAACCTTTCAGAAAGACCGTTGTTCTCAAACCCGGACCGTCCTTGGTGGACATACGTTGAATATCATAGACGACAGCTTGTGACATTGTATATTCCTACAAATTGAGGGCTTATTTCGATTCCAAGTAAAAATTGCGCTAAATTTTTACTTGAAAATGGAATGCGCGACAGGATGTCGCGCCGAAATGCGAAACATTGCGAGAGGCAAGGCGAAACCACGCTCCCGCCGCAGTCGGAAGATAAAAATTGCAGGACTCAATTTTTATTTGGGTTTCCCCAGCCTTACTGGCCGGGGAACAGATATCTTCCTTATCCAGCGCTTTCTCGAAAAACACGGAATCTTTTATGGCAGGTTAGTGAAAGCCAAAAATACTGTGAACAATTATTTTGGCATATCGTTATGCAAAATGTTTCTTCGACGTCGACTGAGGCTCGCCGCGATCAGCACGTTGCGACACCGATATCCTGTCCGGTGCATTTGCTTGGTCTTGCAGCAACATGGCGTCCGAATTTGACGACCTACCTCATGAGTCCATGACAAATAAGTTTTTAGAGTCATTTTCATATATGAATATACAAAATTAATATTTGCGATTTGAAACAGCCTGTGAGATTTTGGCATCATTGCTGTAATTCAAGTAATTTTCCACATGATCCCGGAGGACAGTTATGTATCCCCTGTTGCAAAAAACGTTTTCCCGTTTCTGCATTCCGGCCGCAATTCTTGCCGTGTTGACAGCTGTACCGGCGGGCAACGCGGCTTTCGCCGCGCCTCCGCCGGCGTCCATCAACCTTCAGGCGTCGTCCTGGACGGTCGTTGCCAAAGAGAAAGGCTTTTTCAAGGAAGAGTTCGACAAAATCGGCGTGAAGGAAGTCAAACTTATCGCGGCCGGTGCGGCAGAACTGCTGGGCGCCGAGAGCGCCGCCGTGGCCGGGGGCGCCATCGCCGTCGCCCAGCGCATGATCTATCCCGCGACGGTGCACCGCTCCAACGGTCTAGACATCGTATTGGTCTGGGTGTCGGAGCCGTCAAATCGCTATCGCGCCCCCGTCCTGGCTAAAGCAGGCAACAATGCCATCAAATCTGTGGCCGATCTCGACGGCAAAAAACTCGGTAGCGCGCGCGCAAGCTGCTATTGGGCCTCTCCCTTTGAAATCCTGGAAAAAGCCGGACTTCCGTTGGACACAAGACTCAGGAAAGGCCGCGTCCGTTACGAAACCATTGACAACCCCACAGTCATGATTTCATCACTGCTGTCCGGGGCGACGGACGCCACGGCGGCCCATCTGGCCGCGAGTCAGTTTACCGGAGCATGGTTGTCCGGCAATCTGAAGATCATCGGCGAATCGCCGGACGACGGCATTTACGTGAATCATTCCGGCCGGGTCACCTATCTCGCCAAGCGCGACTTCGTCGAGGCATACCCGGAAGTCATCCGGGCTTTTCTGCTTGCCCACGAAAAGACCAGAAGCTGGGCAACCGATCATCCCAACGAAGCCGCAGCCATCATCGCAAAAGAACTGCGGCAGCCTCTTGAGGCGGCGCTGTTCCAAATTACCCACCTCGGACAATGGGATTTTATGGGCGGTGAGGCGAATGCGGATCGCGCCCTCAATAGTCTCAAGGCCTTTTTGGCATGGTACAAGGCAAACGGCGACGACATCCTGAATGACCGCAATCTGACGGATGAACAACTTGACGCTTTTATAGCGCGCCAATTCTTCGCCGGCGGCAAGTACTCAATTTATCAATAAGGCCGGGCATCTCATGAGTGACCTCAGTGTTGCGGCTTGCCTGGTCGATACCAAGGAACCGGCGGGAAAACCCGATGCCGTCCGGGACGGAAGCTTCGACATCGGGTCGATCACACGACGTTTCGGCAGCCCTGTCGGTCTGATACTCCCCAGCCTCATTTTTGCCTTGTGGCAGACCGCGGCGAGTTACCAATGGGTTGAGCCCGTGTTTTTGCCTGCTCCACGCAAGGTGCTTGAAGCCTTTTGGCTCATGCTGACGAAACAGGACCTGTTTTTCGACTTTCTCGCCAGCATGAGCATTGTGGGGCAGGCCTTTGTTTACGGCTCCGCCGCCGGGATAGGATTGGGCACGGCGGCGGGGCTGTCCCGGAAATTCGAGCAGTTTCTCGGAATGACCGTAGATACGATCCGCCATATCCCCGGCATCGCCTGGCTGCCGCTGATTGTTTTGTGGCTCGGCATCGGCGCGCCCGCCAAGATTCTGGTGATTGCCAAATCGGTGTTTTTCCCGCTCTTTCTCAATACCTTGCAGGGTATCCGCTCGGTTGAGAAAAATTACATTGAATTGGGGCAGGTGTTGCTTTTGACCCGCAGACAGATGGTCAGAAAAGTTATCCTGCCGTCGGCCATGCCGAATATCATGGTTTCTTTGCGTTATTCCGCCGGCCTCTCCTGGGCGCTGGTCGTCGTTGCCGAGGGGTTGAGCGGTCTTGAAGGACTCGGGTTTCTTATTTTTCGCGCCCAGGGACTGCTGCTGACAGATCAACTTCTGGTGTGCATGATCATTATCGGCATAATCGGCTTCAGTATCGACCGCCAGATGTACGCGCTCCAATGTCGGATTCTGCGCTGGCAACAGGGATTCAAAGGATAAGCGGGGAACCTCATGGGCGCATCGGGAAAGCTGGAGCTGCGCTCCGTCCACAAACAGTACGCCGTGGGCCGGAACATGCTGCAGGTTCTGTCCGGCGTGAGCCTTGACGTCGGCCCGGGGCATTTTCTCAGCATCGTGGGGCCGTCCGGCTGCGGCAAATCGACCCTCCTGCGGCTGGTCGTCGGCCTGGACGTCGACTACGGCGGCGACATCCTCCTGGACGGCAACCGCATTGCCGGACCAAGTCTGGCGCGCGGCATCGTGTTCCAGGATCACCGCCTGCTGCCCTGGCTCACCCTGGAGCAAAATATCGGCCTGAGTCTCGAAAACAGCGACTGGAGCGCCCGGGCCAAGGCGGACGCAATCCGTGAGCAGATAACCCTGGTCAGGCTTTCCGGTTTTGAAAAGGTCTATCCGCATCAGCTCTCGGGCGGTATGGCGCAACGGGCGGCCATTGCCAGAGCGCTGATCAACAAACCCGACATCCTGCTGCTGGACGAACCGCTGGGAGCGCTGGACGCCATTACCCGAATACGGCTGCAGGAGGAACTGCTCCGCATCTGGAGCGTTGAGGGAACCACCATGATCCTGGTAACCCACGACGTGGACGAAGCGATCTTCCTGAGCAATGAAATCGTCGTCATGAGTTCCAATCCTGGCAGCATATCCAAACGGTTCACCGTCGCCCTTTCCTCCCCCAGGGATCGCGCCAGTAGCGGATTCATCGAATTGAAACGCCAGATCCTGGCGGAACTGCATCTTTATCAGCAAAAAACCGAGGCCGTGGAAGATTGCGTAGATATGGCAGCGCTTATCTAGATGGTGTCGTCATGATATATATAACATATTGAAAATATTTATAATTTTCAAAAATATCAATATAGAAAATAATTTAATAATTTCAAATGGTCCGCAGCATGTGACGACACCCTCTAAGGAAACGCTGAACAATTTTCTATTTCAGCACCAGAGGTGGTCCCCATTGTTCGGACAGGTATCCGCAAATTACCATGATTGAACAAGGAGGCAACGCCAATGCCAAACATCGTCAGTAAGGGAAAGATATTGGCTCTACTGTATGCTCTGATTGGTCTCCTCTACATCGCCGTGCCGCATGGTCTTTTGCCGGTATGCGAATATGCCGACGCATCGGCCGCTCATCATCATGCCGCGCCCGTCCATGGGGAACTAACGCACGGCGCGCATACGCCGCCAACGGAGCAGCATGGGGTCGGGACTTCTACATCCGGGCATCAGGAAGACGCGGCCAGGCATGCCGAAGCTGACCATGCGGTTTGCTTCTGGACCGCCAAAGCGGAGGCCGGCCTCGGGGGTCTGATTGTTTTCGCTTCCCTGTTGCTGTTCTTTAGCGCTTCACCTGAACGACGCTCGGGCATTACTCTGGTGCTTGCGGGAATCGCCGCCCTCGGCGCGTTGATTCCTTTCGAGCTTATCGGTGTGTGCTTGCAGGAAAGCATGCCCTGCCGGGCCGGAACTTTGCCTGCTCTTTTGCTCCTGAGCGGGTTTTTCTTCCTCTTCGCCCTGCTGCACAGCTTTTATCTCATCAGATATCGAAAAGGTTGATGGTAATGGCCGACAACCCTTTCGCGCCGTACCGTCTGGCTCTGCTGAATTTACGGCGCAAGCCGTATCGAAATCTGGGCCTCGCCATTCTGGTCGGCATCTTTTCCGCGGTTCTTTTCGGAGGATCTATCCTTAACAGCCAGTTGAGCAAGGGGCTGGAAAGCCTCTCCGAGCGTCTGGGCGCGGATGTGCTGATTGTTCCCTACGGATATGAGCGGGTTGTCACAGCCACGCTTCTGCGGGGCGAGCCGAGTACCTATTATATGCGCAAAGAGGTTCTGGACCGCATCCGGGCGGTCCCCGGCGTCGCGGCGTCCACGCCGCAATTTTTCCTGGCCTCATTCAGCGACTCCTGCTGCTCGGAGCATGTGCAGATCATCGGCTTTGATCCGGAGAGCGATTTTCTGATCCGGCCCTGGGTTCAGGACGCAACAGCACGTCTGGATGGCAGTGAGATTGTGGTTGGCTCCAAAATTCTTGCCGCTGTGGGCGACAAACTCTTTTTTTTCGGAAAAACATACCGTGTGGCCGCCAAAATTGCTCCTACGGGCATGGGATTGGACACCTCGGTTTTCATGCCCCTGGATACGCTTTACGCGTTAATACGGGGCAACCCGTATCTCCCGAAACTGCTTGAGAATCCACAATTCTTACAAAAGCTTGATCCGCCGGAAGAATATATTTCCACAGTCGCGGTAAAGGTCAGTCCGGAAGTATCGCCCAAGTCGATTGGAAATGCGATTATGCGGGCCTGTGCCGCTGAATATAATCTGGATCAGGTGGTTACGGAAAATATTGTGGCTGAGACTTCGCGCCGCCTGCACGGTCTGTCGGCCTCCTTGTACTGGCTTGCGGGCGGGATCTGGCTATTGGCGATACTTGTCATCAGTCTGGTTTTTTCCGTCAGCGCAAGCGAGAGGAAGCACGAAATGAACCTTTACCTACTGCTGGGAGCAGAACGTTCCTGGGTGGCGAAGCTGCTACGTTGGGAAGCCTTTTTCCTTTGCGCGGGAGGGGCTATGGCCGGGATTCTGGCGGCTTCCTGCATCGTTTTTCCTTTCAGTACGCTTATTTTCGATAGCCTCCAACTGCCGCGCCTGGGCATTACCGGCGGCAGCATTGCCGGGCATGCCCTGCTGGCTTTGACCATATCCGGCTTAAGCGGTCCGCTGGCCTGCGCCAATACGGTCTGGTCCCTTACCCGCTTTGACGTATATAGCAGCTTGCGGGAGGCTGAGTGATGAGGCTTGAGATACGTCATCTGACCAAACGCTACCGGCGGGGCCAAACGCATTTCGACGCCGTGTACAATGTCAGCTTTTCTCTGGCCGAGGGAGCTTTTGTCAGCCTCATCGGGCGTTCCGGCAGTGGGAAAACGACCCTGTTGAATATGGTGATCGGCCTTCTTGGCCCGGATTCGGGCGAAGTATTGGTGGACGGGATCAATCTTTTTTCCTTGGATGATCGGCAGCGTAGTGACTTCCGTAATGCCAGGGTCGGCTATATTCCTCAAGGTCGGAGCCTTTTGGGAAATCTGACGGCTTTGGGCAATGCGCGTCTGCCTTTTCACCTCCAGCGCCGTTCCGGAGACAGTTTGCAAAAAGCGCGGGAACTTTTCGTCCAATTAGGCATTTCTCATCTGGAAAACAGCTATCCGGCGGAACTTTCGGGCGGAGAACTGCGGCGGGTGGCGCTCGCACGGGCTTTGATCAATTCGCCGGAGTTGATCCTGGCGGATGAACCCACCAGTGATCTGGATATTGGTACAGCGCGGGAAATATGGGAACTGTTCGCCCGTCTGAATGCGCAGGGTGTGGCTTTTCTGATGGCGACACACGATGTGGAGTTGAGTCGTCGCGGGAACGCGATATGGGAATTGCATTCCGGCCAGTTGACACAGGAGACAAAGTAACGCCCCTAGTGTGATTATGGAAAAGCGTACATGGATTCTGTCATACATGCGATTATATGTAGTAGTTCATAGTTGGGTTCCTTTTGCTTGGACAGATAGTGAGTCTTTTGGCTGGCCTTTGCCCTTGTCATCTCGTGTGCAATTTTATGATTTGCCCCAGCTTCTCCTGTAGCAAGCGCACCAGTTCCGGGTCAACACTCCGGTTGCCGCACAAACACACTGCACTGAATTCTTTTCTCCGCGTTTTCTGTACCCACTTCAGGATGAACGGCCGGCCTACCTTAGCACGGCTATTGCCTATTATATTCTACCACCACCCACTGCTAATTAAATAATCGCGATCAACATATCCGCAACGTTGACAGGGAGCGGTTTGTCGCAATTTTTCTCCATTATATCCAGTCGTATAAAGCCACACGTGCCCTTCTTTTTTACATTTTTCCAAATTAAGTTTTTCTATTTTTTCTTGAATAGAACTGTCAATTTGTACACCCAAATGTTTCAATCGCCCCCATGCTGCAATACACAAATTATAATCTGTTGTGCAATTAATAATATCTGAAAGAGCGTCATGGTTTTTTAATTCTAATCTATAAATTGCGGCAATACGGACACTGTTATCAGAATCATTTTTTGCAAAATGGGTAAACATCGACTGGTCATTCAATTGTATCATCGCGGTGATGCGCACTGGACTACTGCTATCATTCTTAGCTATATCTTCAAGAACATCCTTGTTGGCGAGCTTCCCAACAGCGCATTTGCGCGCGTACAACTTCGAATCGTTTTTGGCGATATCTTCAAGAACAATTTGATTGGTGAGCTTCAATATAGCAGCCTCGCGCACAGGCAATTCCGGATCTTCTTTGGCGATACTCTCAAGAAGAATTTGATCGTTCAGTTTATTTACTGCTTGCAGGCGCACAGATATAGACAATGCTTTTTGAGCTATTATGGCCAATTTTGCCTGGTTATTTTCTTTTTCTACCGCTTTTATTGCTTTTTTCAGGTCATTACTTTGCCAAGTTGGTTTGAAAAACAACATATCACACACTCCATGCTTGAAATTGATTTTCTCGTCCATCAAGCTTGGCCTGTCGCTTTTCCCTTGGGCCGGATTTCGCCCGCCGACAGGCGGCTCAAACTCTATACCCTTGAGAAGTACCTGTTCCCCCCGCCCGCTACTCCGGGGAGAGAGCGAGCCGGAAACCAAAAAATTCCACGCTGGAGTCCGGCACGTAGCAATACCGGGAAGTGGAACTGCAGGAATGCGCGGGATGGTGCCAACTGCCGCCGCGCAACACGCGGAACGAACCGGAGGACGGACCCTTGGGGTCGGCTCCGGGAGAATTGGAATAATACTGTTTCCCATGCCAATCCTGTACCCACTCAAAAACATTCCCGTGCATGTCATACAGACCCCAGGCATTGGGCTGCTTCTGTCCCACTGGATGCGTTGAACTGGAGAGATAGTCTTCATCATACCAAGCATAGTTTCCAAGTTCCCGCGCATCGTCGCCAAAGGAGTAGATGCTCTCCGTACCCGCCCTGGCCGCGTATTCCCATTCCGCCTCCGTGGGCAGGCGGTAGCGGGTATGCCCCTCATTCTGGTTCAGACGCTGAATGAAAACTTGTATATCATCCCAGGACACCTGTTCCACCGGATTGCTCCACCCCTTGTATTCGCTCGGGTTATTCCCCATCACGGCAGTCCACTGCGCCTGTGTTACTTCGTATTTGCCCAGGTAAAAAGGCTTGCTGATGCTCACCCGGTGTTGCGGCGTTTCACCAATAGGAACTTTTTCAAAGTCCTTCGCGCCCATTGTAAACGATCCCGCCGGGATCAGGATGAACTCCATGCCGATGCTGTTGGTGCAGGTTTTTTCAGCGGCCTGCGCGGCAGGCGTGCCGTTGGACAGCGACAGGCACAAAAAGGAAAGGCACAGCACTACAAAACGCATGACCAAATCCTCCTGGCGATACTATAGCCAACACGGCTTACCGGGTCGCTCCATGCCGCTCGCCGCGCTACTCCCCTTGCCTGCCTAGTATAGAGAAATTTATTCACTTGGATATGCCGGCGGAGGTCTTTATCAAAATTGTACCGTAAGGGATGCTGGAGTTGCATAACGCCGCAGATAGCCTCGTATGATTTCGAGTTCCGTTTCCGACCAGACGGCTTTGGGTAGCATGGCCCAGCGTGTGCCGTCGTGCAACAGAAAAAAGTCGCGTTTTTCCCGCCAAGCGTTGAAACATTCCCAGCGTATGGCGCTTTCAAAGGCCGCGCAGTTGAAATAGATGCAGTTTGCGTCAAAGCCGTACAACACGGGCATGCCCAGAACCTTTTGCAGATGAACCCGCCGCCGGGTCAGCACCGCTGTGAAAAGTGCAAGGGCGGGCGGTATCCAGGCCATCTCGCCGAGATAGACCCCGAGAGCTTGCAGAATGTACTCAGGATAGTTGAAGATATTCAACCCTTTCTCATATATGAGAACGCCCAGAAAGAAAACGAGCACGAAAAGGAAAAGAAAGCCCAGCATGGGCAACATCATAGTGAGCGAGACGGCAAAAACCTGCCGCCGCATTACCGTGTATTCGCGCATATCAGTCGGGTAGGGAAAAGTGTAGTTCATTCTTTTTCCTCAAAGTGCAGCGGTCAGGATGGCATGGTCAACCAACTATCCATCAAGGTTTCCTTATACCGAACAGCTTCCCCCTTACCACGGCCTCGTCGCCGAATCTCCCGCGCAGCTTGTCCAGGGCGGCGTCCAGGGCGGCGTCGCGTTCTTTGTCCCGCTTCGCGGGGTTGGCAAGAAGCGGCAACTGCCTCGCCTGCGCCTCAAATTTCGATACCCCTACGCCAATCAGGCGCAAGGGACGCAAAGGGGCGAATTCTTGCAGCAAGTCCAAAGCCGTTTCATAAATTAGGCGCGTGGATTGCACGGGTTCGTCCAGGGTGCGGCTTTTGGTGCGCTGGGTGAAATCGGCGTATTTTACCTTCAGGGTGATGGTGCGCCCGGACAAACCCTGCCGGCGCAGGCTCGCGCCCACCCGCTCCGCCTGGCGCATGAGCCAGACGGAAAGCAGGGCGGGATCCGCCGTGTCCTCGGCAAAGGTGTTCTCGGCGCTTTCCGATTTCGGCTCGGATTGGGGCTGTACCGGACGGGGATCAACTCCCCCGGCCCGCTCGTGCAGCGTATATCCCATCCTGCCGAAATGCTTTTCCCAGAAAGCCGCGGGAAATCGCCGCACCTCTCCCGCGAAACGCACGTTCATCAGTTCGAGCTTCTTCAGCATGGCGGGGCCGACGCCGGGTATCTTACCGGCCGGCAGCTTTTCCAGAAAATCCGGGACCTCCTCGTGGCGCAGGATCGTCAGACCCGCCGGCTTGCGCAGGTCGGAGGCGATCTTGGCAAGGAATTTGACCGGGGCAAGGCCGATGGAACAGCTCAAGCCGCTGCTTTCTAAAATGTCCTTTTGCAGGGTTTTCGCCATATTCTCCGCCGAGGAGAACACCCGTTCAAGCCCGGTCGCGTCAAGATAGGCCTCGTCGATGGAGGCGGGTTCTACCAGAGGAGAATAGAGCTTGAGCCGCTCCATGATCTCCCGCGATTTTTCCGCATAGCGCCGCATGCGCCCGGGAAGGAAAACCCCGCCGGGACAAAGTCTGCGTGCCTCAAAGATCGGCATGGCCGAGCGCACCCCGAATTTCCGGGCTTCATAGGAAGCGGTGGAGACCACGCCGCGCTCAGCGCCCCCTATAATGACCGGCAACCCGCGCAACTCCGGACGGTCGAGCTGCTCCACGGCGGCGAAAAAGGCGTCCATGTCCAAGTGCAGGATCCAGCGCGGCAAAGATTTGTCCATAATTCGTCGATGCTGCAAAAGGCCGCTGGGCCTTTTTCAGAAAGGCCCGCCGGCTTCACGCCGCTTTGCGGCCGACGCAAACAAGCTGAGGCTCGCCTTGCGCCGCACCCGGTCGCCTGACAGCGACCGGGATAAAGGATCAGTCTTCCCTGAAGCTCCACAGCTTGTACCCGAAATAATTCCCGAGAGCTATGGCCGGCAGGGTCGCCACATAGGCCACAAGTTTGCCGAAACCCCAGAAGAGAAAAAGTTCCAGAAAGAACAGGCCGCCCAAGAGGCTGATCAGGTTCACCAGGGCGAAGCGGAGGATCGGTTTCGCCCCCTTGCTCCGGGAACAGAACACATGGCGCTTGTTCACCACATAGCTGAAAACGCCTGCCGTAACCCAGGCGATCACCCTGGAGGGCGACGGGGGGAGCCACTGCGCGGCCAGCATGAAGACGCAGAAGTCCACCAGGGTGTTGACCAGCCCGACGCAGCAGAACCGTATGAATTCCCAAGAGTCGAAGTATTCGGAATTCAGCCGGCGGGCGGCAAAATCCACTGCTTTTTTGAACAAAAACATCGCGGCCTCATAGCAAGTCGCATCCAAAAGGGTCTGAATGCGGAAAGGCACGTCCGCTCCGGCGCTTTACGGCGGCAGTCAATGCCGTCTGCTCCTTCGCGGCGGGCAGAAGGCTTTGCCTTCAGCCGATACCGGGTTGCTCCCTATCGCTCCCGACTTGGCATCAACCAGAAATACCATACCACAGGCGGGTTTGTAACGGATTCCGCAACGCGCCGCAAAATCGCTCTTATTACTGGGGACCTCTACAAACCAGGATTTTTGTTTCCTGGCAAGGAAGGCGAGTTTCGACAAGGGGGAGTATATTCAACATATTCGACCCGTTGGCGAAAGGAGCCTGACGCCGCCAGGGGAGACGGT
>JAITRF010000055.1 GCA_031288535.1 Desulfovibrio sp.
GTATCTTTCCGATAAAATGCTCTGACGGTGTGAAGCGAAGCGTAACACCGTCCGCGGGATTGGCGCAGGCGGGCTGCGCCCGCCGTCAGGCGACAATCCCAAGCGCAAAATGCTATAGATACAAGCGCGGGGTGACGCATGGAGCATTATGATCGGGCAGAGACTTGGGACAGGGAGACCATTGAACGCGTCCAGCTGGTGCGTTTGAAGAACACCCTGCGTCAGGCCCTGCGTTCCCCTTTCTACAAAGATTTGCTGGGGCGGGCCGGGGTTTCCCCGGAAAACATGCGCAACTTGGCGGATTTGCGGCAAATCCCCTTCACTTCCAAGGAGCACTTGCGGGCCGCTTATCCATACGGTCTGGTGTCCGTCGCCAAAGACGAGCTGGTGCGTTTTCACGCTTCAAGCGGCACTACCGGCACCCCGGTGGTCGTCTGCCATACCCAGGACGATCTTGACTGCTGGGCGGATCTCATGGCCCGCTGCATGCATATGGTGGGAATCCGCCGGGGCGATGTCTTTCAGAATATCGCCGGCTACGGGCTTTTCACCGGGGGACTGGGCATTCACAGCGGGGCCGAGCGTCTGGGGTGCCTGACCATTCCCGCCGGGACCGGCAATACCCGCCGCCAGGTGAAACTGCTGCGCGACATGCGGGTGACGGCCCTGCACATCATCCCCTCCTATGCCCTGTACATTGGCAACGCCCTGCTGGAGGAAGGCGAAGATCCGCGATCGCTCCCTCCGCGTATCGCCCTGGTGGGCGCCGAGCCGCATACGGACGAGGCGCGCCGGCGCATTGAGGACCTACTGGGGCTTAAGGCCTACAATTCATATGGATTGTCAGAAATGAACGGTCCGGGCGTGGCTTTTGAGTGTCTGGAGCAGAACGGCCTGCATGTCTGGGAGGACGCCTACATAGCGGAAATAGTGGACCCGGACAGCGGCGAGCCGGTGCCGGACGGGGAACAGGGGGAGCTGGTCATGACCACGCTCTGCCGCCGGGGGATGCCGATCATCCGTTTCCGCACGCGCGACCTTACCTGCTTTCTCCCCGGCGACTGCCCATGCGGACGCAAACACCGCCGACTGGCCCGCATTGCCGGGCGCGTGGACGATATGCTCATAATCAAGGGCTGCAACATCTATCCCATGCAGGTGGAGCAGATACTCATGAGCTTCAGGGAGGTCGGGGAAAATTATCTGATCGTCCTGGAGAACGAGGCCGGCATGGATCGGATGCGCGTGCAGGTCGAGGTGCGTAGCGAGTATTTTGTGGACGACATGCGCGCGCTTACCGCCTTGCAGAGAAAAATCGCCAACCGCCTGCGCGACGAGATACTGGTCACGCCCAAGGTGGACCTCGTACAGCAAAATTCCTTGCCCCGCGCGGAAGGCAAGGCCAAGCGCGTGGAAGACAGGCGCCACGCGGGGATATGAGCGGAGGACCCGGCCTCCCCGGCGCGAATCCGGCCCTTGCCTGTTCGCGGGACGGGAAGGTGAACCTGCTGAACCTGAGCGCGGGCGAACTTGAGAGCTTTGTCGAAAGTCTTGGGCAGCCGTCTTTCCGGGCGCGCCAGCTTTGGAAATGGATATGGGCCAAAGGGGAACGCGATTTTTCCCGGATGAGCGACCTGGCCTTGTCGTTGCGCGTCGTTTTGCAGGACAGGGCGGAGGTGGTCCGGCCCGAGACGCTTTGCCGGCAGATCGCGGCCGACGGCACGGTAAAGTTTCTCTTGCGCCTCTCCGATGGCGAAACCGTGGAGAGCGTTCTCATTCCTTCCGAGTCCCGCATGGGCAAGGAGCGTTTTACGCTCTGCCTCTCCTGCCAGGTCGGCTGCGCCATGGGTTGCACCTTTTGCAGCACCGGCGGCATGGGTTTCAAGCGGAACATGGATATGGGGGAAATACTGGGGCAGGTGCTGGAGGCAGAGGACTATCTGGCCGGGATCCCCGGTTCGCCTCCCTTGCGCAATCTTGTGTTCATGGGCATGGGCGAGCCTTTGTTGAACCTTGTGGAGGTGTTGCGCAGCCTTGAGGTCTTGAACAGCGAATCCGGGCTCTGTTTTTCGCCTCGGCGCATCACGGTGTCCACCTGCGGGATTGAGAAGGGCCTCAAGGAACTTGGAGAGGCGGGTTTGTGCTATCTGGCTGTGTCCCTGCACGCGCCGACACAGGCCCTGCGCGAGAAAATCATGCCCGCCGCAGCCTCGGCCTTTCCTCTGGAGCGGATGATTGCCGCGTTGCGCGCCTATCCCCTGCGCGCGCGCGAGCGCCTGACCTTTGAATATCTGCTTCTCGGCGGAGTGAACGATTCTTCGGCAGAGGCCAGGGAACTGGCAAAGATTATGTCCGGGCTCAAAGGCAAGCTCAATCTCATCCTTTACAATCCGGCGCCTGGCTCTCCCTATAGCGCCCCGGACGAGGAAGCGGCGCGGAACTTCGCCGGTTTCCTGCAAAGCAAAAACATCACCGCCACCATGCGCAAGAGCAAGGGGTTGGACATCAAGGCCGCCTGCGGGCAGCTCAGAAGCTCCTTGGCCTGATGCCGGTTCCGCTTTTCGGATGCCCTGATCGCCTGATCGGCGTCTTGACTTTCGGGTGCCCGCTGTTTATAGCATGTTGTGCTTGAGATTGTCGGTTAACGGCGAAACAAGTTCGTCTTGCGACAATCTCGCGGCAGAGTGGTGTATACATTTTCATGTCAAACCACCCTAATTCAGTAATTAGGGAAGGGCTGATTAATTGGGGCTCCGCCCCAAACCCCGCCGGGAGAGCGTCAGCCGTAGGCAAGTCTTCGAGCCGTACGGCTGACGACAGCAGTTCTGGCATGTTTGAGGACATACTGCCCTACACTTCGAGCCGTACGGATGGCGACAGCAGCGATAATGATTTCCCCCGGACCCCCTCGATAGTAAACATTGAAATATCTATTGGGAATACAGAGGGCAAAGCCATCTCAAAAATAAATCAGTGCTTCCTTAGAATTCCAA
>JAITRF010000116.1 GCA_031288535.1 Desulfovibrio sp.
GTATCGCTTAAAACTACGCATCCGCTCCGTTTTAAGCGATAAGATCGCAAAGCAAAAAACGTGGTTTTTGCTTTGCTCCGGCGGCTTCGCCGCCGCGCCGGGCGACAAGCCCGGCGGCTGGTACGCTGCTTGATCTGCATTTTTAATTGTTACAGCGTACCAGAGCATTTAACTTTGAGATTATACACGGTTTATCTTCAGGCCGCGCGGCCGCCGGAGCAATTTCAAAATGAACTTGCTCCGGCGCGTTTCGCCATTGAAAATATCTATGGGAGTATCCATGATCCGCTTTATTTTCCGCCGTCTCTTCTGCGCCGTCCTGATGCTTGCCCTGACAGGCCAGGCGGGGGCGGTGGAACCGGACCGCCCCCTGCTGGTCTATACCGCCATAACCGCCACGACCCCGCAGATTCCCCTGTGGGCGGCCCTTGCGGAACTTGGCCCGGAAAAAGTCGCCGTCGAATACTGGAAAACCCCGGACGACCTGCGCGGGGTCATTCTCGCCGGACGGGGCGACATCTGGGTGGGGCATCTTGAGGGTTTCGCCCAGGCGGCCTTGCGCAAGGCCCCCGTGACCCTGGTCGCCGTCACCGGGTGGAAAAAATTCCGTTTCATAGCCCCCAAGGATTCCCCGGCCACGGATATGGCCTCCCTGGCCCTGGAACTGCGGGAAAAAGGAGAGCTTCTCCATGCGGCCCCGCAAGGCAGTCCGGGGCTGGCCGTGCTGGAGGAGATACAAAAACGCGGCGGCCCCGCCTTTTCCACGGCCTCCGCCCAGCCCAGGCAGCTCATCCTTGAGATGCTGCGCGGCACGGTCCGTTACGCCCTGCTGCCGGAGCCGCTGGTCAGCGTTCTCCTGGCGAAGCAGCCGTCTCTCAGGGTGGTCGCCGGACTGGAGGAGGAGTTCTCCCGTTTATACGGCGGCCCCGGACGCCTGCCTCTGGCCGGGATTGCCGTCAACACCCGTTTCGCGGAGGAAAACCCGGAATTCGTCAGGCGGCTTGCGCGGGACATGGAGGTCCAAGCGGCGCGGCTCGCCGGGGACTTCGACGCGGCCGCGCGGGTTCTGCCCCAGGCTGTGAAGGAAAACCTGGGCATGGACATCATCCTGGCTTCCCTGGCCGGGGATCTGATCCTGGCCGCGCCGGCGGCGGAGGTAAAAGAGGAAATAGCCGCCTTCCTGCGCATGGCGCTGTCCGGGGACGCGGCCGCGCTCGCGGCCCTGCCCGCTCTTATGGACGGGCCTTTCCTCTTTGCCGCAAATTCGCATGCAAACGGGTTTGAAGGCGGAAAGGCGCGCCCGCTTCGGCGCTTCACGGCGGCAGTCGATGCCGCCCGCGCCTTCGCGGCCGGCTATGGGCTTTGCCCGCAGCCGGCGCCGGTTAGCTCCCTGTCGGCCGCAACCCGGTATGGGGCCGGGAAACCGTGACTTCCTTTTTCCGCGCGGCTGCGCCCTACGTCGCCTCCGCCCTGATTTTCGCCGGGGCGGCGCATCTCGCGGGCATTTTCCTCGGGCCGGAACTCGCGCCCGAACCCGGAGCGATCCTTGGGACCCTGTGGGAGATAACCCGCAACGGGGAGATGTTCGGCGAGCTTTTCACGACCGTGGCGCGCGCCTTGGCCGGCATCTGTCTTGCCAACGTCGCGGGGGTTTCTCTGGGGCTTGCGGCCGGTTTCGTCCCGGGGGCGCTGCGGCTTGTCTCGCCTCTGGTGGCGGCCTTGCAGTCCTGCCCGCCGGTGGTCTGGATTTCCCTGGTCATGGTCTGGGCGGGCACGGGGGCGGCCGTTCCGGTAGTCACGGTTTTCGCGGCGGCGCTGCCCCTGCTTTTCAGCGCTACGGCCCAGGGGGTGATGGGGCTTGACGCGCGCGTCCTCGCCATGAGCCGCCTGTACGCCGCGCCCAAAACGCGCGTCCTGCGCCGCTTTGTGCTTCCGGCCATATTCCCGCACTGGCTCGCGGCCTTTTCCACGGTTCTCGCCGCCGGCTGGAAGGCGGCGGCGGTAGCGGAGTTTTTCGGCAGCCACAGGGGCATAGGCGCGAAAATCTTCTGGAGCTATCACAAGCTGAACATGGAGGGCCTTTACGCCTGGGCGCTCACCCTGATCGTCCTCGGCGTCGTCCTCGAGTGCGGCCTGATCATGCCCCTGCGCCGGATGGCGGCGTCAGGCCGGACGGTAGGAACGTCGGATGCTTGAGCTTGCGAACGTCTGCAAATCATTCGCCGGCAAGACGGTCATCAGGTCCGCGACGCTCTCCCTCCGGGCCGGTGAGGTCATCTGCCTCACCGGGCCGTCGGGCACGGGCAAAACGACCTTGCTGGAGATTATGGCCGGGGTGATCTCCCCGGACGGGGGGCGGGTCAAGAGGAGCGGCGCGGCCGCCCTCATGTTTCAGGACGACGTGCTGATCCCCTGGCTCACCGCGGAGCGGGCCGTTGCCTACATCCTGCCCGTGCCGGAAAAGGAGGGCGGGAAAATCGCGGCCGCGCGGCTGAAGCAGTTCGGCCTTGAAAGGGGACTGCGTCCGGGCGCGATGAGCGGGGGGATGCGCCGGCGGCTTTCCCTTGCCCGGACCCTGGCGGCCGAGCGCCCGATCCTCCTCCTGGACGAGCCGTTCGCCTTTCTCGACGCCGCGTGGATACGCGTCGTGTGCGAAGAAATCGCGGCCCAGGCCGGAGCCGGGCGCGGGGTCGTAATCGCCACCCATGTCACCGAACCCCTGGACGTGCATTTGTCCGGGGTCGCCCGCCGGGATATCGCCATCGCCTCGCTCCCCCTGTGTATCCGCTAGATCGCTTTACGCTTGAAATGCTTGCTAACGGCGGGCGAAGCCCGCCTGCAAGCATCTCGCGGCAAGGATTTGCAAGCAAATCCTTGCAGAGCGGTCCAACTTTTCAAGGTTGATGAACTGCTCTGGAGCATTTTACGCTTGAAATGCTTGCTTGGCGGCGCAAGCCCTCAGCGTATGGCGAAGACAAAGGGGATAAGCACGACTGTGTTCACCGCCCGGCCCTTGATCTCGCCGGGGATGAAGCGCGTCCTGCGCGCGGCCTCCAGAGCGGCCTCCTCAAAATACCCGGCGGGCTCGGCCCTGTGGACGGTGCAGTCTCTTGGGTTGCCCGAGGCGTCCACGATCAGGCGGACCTCCACCCTCCCCCGCACCCCCTGCCGTCTGGCTTTTTCCGGATATTCCGGCAGAACCCGGCGAGAAACGACCGGACGCCGGTCAACCGCGTCCGCGTCATAGGCGGCAAGACCCCCGATATACAGGGCGGACGGCCCTTCCGCCGCTCCCCCCGATCCTCCGGCGGCTTGCGCGGGCGGCAAAGACGCATCTCGCGCGGCCGCCGCGGGTCTGACCGCGGCCTTTTCACCGCTTTTTGCTTTCCTGCGTTCCCGCTTCTCCGCCGGCGGCTTGTCCGCCGGGGCTTGCAAGGCAAGAACGGGCTCCGGGGCGGCCGCTTCCGGAACCGGCGCTTCCTGCTCCGAAGCTTCCGGGACCGGCGCTTCCCGCGCCAAAACTTCCGGCGCGGGCGCTTCCTGCGTCAAAGTTTCCGGGACGGGCGCTTCCTCCGGCACGGAAGACGTTTCTTCCGACAGCTCCGGAGCGGAGGCGGA
>JAITRF010000119.1 GCA_031288535.1 Desulfovibrio sp.
GAGTTACTATCGAGGGGGTCCGGGGGAAATCATTATCGTTGCTGTCGTCATCCGTACGGCTCGGAACCTCGCCTACGGCTGACGCTCCCCCGGCGGGGTTTGGGGCGGAGCCCCAATTAATCAGTCCTTCCTTAATCTCCCGCCCTGGCCATGGCGCGCGCGAAGCCCACGGCCTCCTCGCGGCTGGTGACCTCGCCCGCGATCTGGGCGGTCAGCAGGGAGTTGCGGATATGTCCCACCTCGGGTCCGGGTTTCAGTCCGGTGTATTCCATGATCTCGTTGCCGTTAAGCAGGGGTTCGAGCATCTGTTCGGGCGTTTCCGCGCGCTCCAGATATTTGTTGTTGTGATTGAAGGCCGTGTAGTTGTCTTCTCTGGCCTTGATGTCGGCGCGGGACATGGCGATAAGGCGCTGGGTTTCGCCCTGGGCCTTGAAGCGGCGGATGCCCCTGTCGGTCAGCATGAATTTGAAGCGCATGTGGTTGCGCACCAGATGACAGATCAAATCGATGTCTTCCGGAAGCATGTTCAAGCGGCGCAGGAGGTTGCGCGTGACTTGCGCCCCCACGCGGTGGTGTTCGTAGAAATTCCAGCGCCCGTTATAGAATTCGGCGGTGTAGAGTTTGCCGACGTCATGGAAAAGCATGGCGAAGGTCCCGTACCAGTCATAGTGGAACTCCCCGTCGGGATAGCGGCGCACGCATTCGATCGAGTGATCCAGGACGTTTTCTTCCGCCCCGCTGTCGTTCCTGGTCTGGCGCACGCGCGAGAGGGCGGATATTTCCGGCAGAAGACCGTTCATAATCTGGCTGTCGAAGAGCATGCGCAGGAATTTCCACATGTTCGGAGCCTCGACCTTGCGCCATTCCTCCATGATGCTGCGGGCGGGGACATAATTCAGGATGCGCTGGGTGGAGCGCACGATGCCCATCCAGGTATTGGGATCGATGGGGAGGTCGTGGTTGGCGGCGTAACGGAAGGCGCGGATGCCGAGGAGATAGTTCGTTTCCAGGGTCTGGTCCGGCAGTCCCTTAAGGTGTATCCGCCCCTCGGAAAAGTCCTCGAAGGCGTTGTCGCTTTCGTCCGCCCGGGACAGGGTGGACATTCCGCTGATCAGGCAACGCGGCACCGGCCCCAGTTTCCGCATGCCCTCAATCAGGGTGGGGGTAAGGCGCGTCAGGGAACTTTCCGGGCGCGTGGCCTCGGCTATGTTCATAAGATAGAAACGGTAGGTATAGCCGTTTTCCTCCAGCAGCCCGAGCAGGGCGTCGGAAGGGGACGCGGATTCGCGGTTGAAGTGCGGGAAGATTTTTTTCAGCTCGTCCGCCGGGGCGTCCGTGGCTATATCTACGGAGCATTCGCCGAGTTTTTCAATAAGGTTGTGCTGCAGGGGGGTGTTGACGATATGGGCGTCAAAGCCGTTGCGCATGACGGATTTGCATATGGTCACGGCGTCCTTGAATGAAGGTTGCGGCATGAATCTACCTCCGGTGGCGGCAAGGCCCGGTCAGGGGCATGAATTTGCAAGGTTCGCTTCATACCGGAGCGGTCTGACGCCGGACCGGCCTGCTCCCTGTCGGTCGCAACCCGACGTCAGACTACCCGGCGGCCTCCGAGCCAGTGCGCCAGCACCCTGCCTTTGAGGCGCGCGCCCAGAAAGGGGGTGTTCAGGCTTTTGGAATGGATGGTTTCGCGCCGGACTTCCCATTCGTCGTCAGGGTCGAAAAGGAAGAAGTCGGCCGGGTCGCCGACAGCGAAATTGTTTACCTGAATGGAAAAAATGGCGGCCGGGGCGCTATGCCACATGCGGATGAAGGTCTTTTCCGTCAGCAAGCCTTCCCGCACCAGGTCATAAGTAAGGGGCAGGGCGGTTTCCAGGCCGATGCAGCCGCTCGGGGCCTGATCCAGGGGCACTTCCTTCTCGTGCGCGGCGTGCGGAGCATGGTCGGTCACGAGAATGTCTATGATCCCGTCCCGCACGGCGCGGCGCAGGGCTTCCACATCCTCCGCGCTGCGCAGGGGCGGGTTTACTTTGGCCGCCGTATCGTAATTTTCCAGGCGCGTGTCGTCCAGGCACAGGTAATGCGGGCAGGTTTCGGCCGTGACCTTTACGCCGCGCTCCTTGGCGAACAAGATGAGTTCCAGGGACTGGCGGCAGCTTATATGGGCCAGATGCACGGGCAGATCCAGGTATTCGGAAAGGAGGATGTCTCTGGCCACATGCAGGGCCTCGGCCACCGTCGGTTGCCCGGCCACGCCGATGCGTCCGGACACCGCGCCTTCGTTCATGTGCGTGTCTTTGGCGAGGAATTCGTCCTCGCAGTGGTCGATGACCGGACGGCCCCATTGCGCGGCGTATTCCATGCCCCGGCGGAATATCTCCGTGCTGGTGACCCAGCGGCCGTCATTGGAAAAGGCCGCGCAGCCCGCTTCGGCAAGCTCGCCCATGCGGGCCAGCTCCCGGCCTTCCAGACCGACGGTGAGCGCCCCCACCGGATACAGGCGCGGGCCGAAGGGGTGGCACAGACGCGCCCGGTTCAGCATAAATGCCGTGACCGCTCCCTGGTCGTTGACCGGACGGGTGTTGGGCATGGCGAACACCGCGCCGAATCCGCCGTACGCGGCGGCGCGCAGTCCGGATTCTATGTCTTCCTTGTATTCAAAGCCCGGTTCGCGCAAGTGGACGTGCGCGTCCACAAAACTCGGGAAAAGGCGCAGGCCCTTTCCGGGTACGGACACGACCCCGGCCGGGGCCTCAAGTTCTCCCGCCGGGGCGCAGGCGGCGATTTTTCCTTCCAGGGCCAGCACATTGCGCGGTTCTGTCGCGTCCAGGCTCGGGATCAGCACCTGCTCCAGAAAAACAGCGTCATTTTGGTCGGCTGATTGCATCACTTGCCTTATTGCACCTCGTTGCGCATTGCGAGGGTGAAGAGAAGGGCCATGCGCAGGGCCACGCCCGCGGCTACCTGATCCAGAATGCGGCTTTGCGGAGAATCCGCGACTTCAGAGGCGATTTCCATTCCCCGGTTTACTGGGCCCGGATGCAGCACCACGGCGCCGGGGGCGGCGCGGTTCAGGTGCCGCTCCGCTATGCAGAAGCGGCGCGCGTATTCCGAAAGGTCGGGAAGCAGTCCGGCCTGCTGGCGCTCGAGTTGCAGGCGCAGACCCATGATGGCGTCCACTCCGCTTACGGCATCGTCCAGGTTGTCGTACACCTCGGCCGGCCAGGACGCGACGCCGGGGGGCAGGAGGGTGCGCGGCCCGAAGATGCGCACGGACACCCCGAGCTTCTCCCAGAGCAGCACGTTGGAACGGGCCACGCGGCTGTGGGCTATGTCCCCGGCTATGAGCAGGGTCTTGCCGGCCATGTCCGGACCCCAGTGTTCGCGCAAGGTGTATGCGTCCAGCAGGGCCTGGGTGGGGTGGGCGTGGCGTCCGTCTCCGGCGTTCACCACCGAACAGGCAAGGCGGTCGGCCAGAAAACGCGCCGCTCCGCTTGAGGAGTGGCGGATGACGATAATGTCCGGGGCCATGGCTTGCAGGGTAAGGGCCGTGTCCTTGAGGGATTCCCCCTTGGTGATGCTGCTGCCGCTCACCCCCAGAGAGAAGGTGTCGGCGGAAAGACGTTTGCCCGCCACGTCAAAGGAAGTTTTGGTGCGGGTGCTGGGCTCGGCGAAAAAAAGCACAATGCTGCGGCCGCGCAAAGTGGGGACTTTTTTTACCGGCCGCGCGTTTATTTCCATGAAACGGGCCGCCGTGTCCAGCAAACGGGTTATTTCGGAAAGGGAAAGGTCTTCGACATCCAGAAGGTCTTTGTGACGCCAGTGGGTTTCGCTCATGGCAGTTTCCGCGCGGGCGGGCGGATGCGCCTGGTACGCCGCAACGCTTGAAATTGCATGTGGAACAGTGTCCCGGTCGCCGGGCGGCAAGCCGGGCGCTTTTTGCCCTTGCCCATCCGCGGCAGTATATCTGCTTCGCGCGGCAATTCAAGGGAAAAATGGCCGCTGTTTCCGGGGAAAAGACCATTACCGAACTCGGTTCCGAGTTCGGCGTCCATCAGACGCTCATCCATAAATG
>JAITRF010000140.1 GCA_031288535.1 Desulfovibrio sp.
TTGGAATCGCGCCTGCCAAACAGGCGCCAAAACCGCAGGTTTTGTGAGGAGCGGGCGGGCTTTTGCCCGCCTGCGGCTCTCCAAATAAAATGGAACATTTTATTTGGAATCCGAATTACCGTTCAGCGCTTTTCGCGCTGCAGAAGGCCGCCGCCCAAATTCTTCAGCGCCCCGCCGGATTTCCTGATCGTGTCCACCGCGGCTTTCGGCGCGTCGACCGCGGCTTCCGCGCTGTTGCGCAGGAAAGTCCGCATGTCCACCTCATAGGAAAGGGAGTTCAGCGGGCCGTGTATGCCCACCGGCACGGCCGGGGGCAATCCTCCCAGCATGAAGTCCAGGCCGAGGTCGAGCTGGCTGTAGGCGATGTGCAGGGTGCCGCCGCCTTTGCCCGTGAGCAGGGGGGATTGCAGAGATATATCCTTCGTGAGCGCGGTCCCCTTGTCTATGGTGGCGCTTGCGCTGATGCTCCGATAGGGGAAGGACTCCGGAAGCGGGTTTACTCCGGGCAGATCCGCCGGGATGAGCTTGAACCCGCTCACTTCGCCCCCGGCGGCGGCGACGGAGACCTTTCCCTCCAGGCTGTGCAGGATGGCTGTGGAATTCTGCCCTTTGCCCTTGACGTCGAGGGAGGCTTTGAGCTTGCCGCTTACCCGGTACTTGTCCACAAGTGTTTCGCTCGCCTTGATCAGGTCCAGATCCCGCAGGGAAGCGGAGAGGGCGAAGGCAGGCGCCGGCCCGCGCAGGTTGAGGACGGCCCGGCCGCTGAGTTCGCCTTGGAAAATCTTGAAGCTGTACGGCGCGATCGCCTCGCCGCCCTGTAGTTTCACTTCGGCGGCAAGGCCGGTCAGGGTGATTTTGCGCAAGCTCAGGCTCTCCGCGCCAAGGCGCAGGTCAAGGTCCACTCCCGGGTCTGCGCCGCTTTTCCGGTGTGGGGCGGGGGGCTGCGTCTTCTGCGCTTCCGGCACGGGTTTGCCGGCGACTTTGGTTTTCGGCAGGTTGGGCGCGCCCTTCATTTCGCTCTTCTGCGCCCAGGCCAGCTTTTCCAGAACCTGGAGAAGGCGGTCTAGGTCCAGGGTTTTAAGCTTCAGTTCGCCTGCGAGCAGGGGTCTGTTCTCCCCGTCTTTTGCGGAGCTTTGCAGCTGGCCGGAGAAATCCGCGGACAGGGCCGGGTTCGCTCCTTCGGCCGGAGCGGACAGGTTGCCCCGCAAATTAGCGAGCGACCAGCGCAGGGCGGAGAAAAATTTCAGGCTGGCGCCGCTTTTCATGCGCAACGGTGAGCTGTCTTGCGCCTCAAGGCTCAGTTCAAGCTCTTCAATGTCCAAAACCGCAGGCGCGCCGTCCAGGTCCAGGCCTGCCGCCGCTTTCAGACTGAAGGCGGCCTTCGCCCCGCTTTTTTCATCGCGCGCGCTGCCGGACAGGCGCAGAGGCGCCATTGCCCCGACCGGCCAGCCGGACATGTTCAATTTCTTCAGCAGCAGACCGTAGCTTTCGCCGCTAATCCCGTTTCTATAGGAAACGGAGACGTCCGCGCAGTCGACGCGTTCCATGCGCAGGTTCAGGCGCGAGGATTGCTTCGTCTTGTCGTTTCCCTCCGTATCGCCGGTCTTGGGCGCCGGTTCTGTTTTGCCGTTGGGGGTTTCCCAGTTGTTCCGGCCCGTGGCATCCGTCTTGAGGTTCACGTTCACGCCGGACAAAAGCGCCTCGGTGACCTCTACATTGCCGCCGAGCAGGGGCGTCAGCTCCAGGGAAAGAGCGAGTTTTTCCACGCTCAGGAAATCTCCGCCGCCGAACTCCGCGCCGTCCCGGATGGTGATTTTGCCGGTTTTCAGGTGAACTTCGGGGAAAAAGTTCAGGGAAACGTCGCCCTGAAAAGTGGTCTCTTTGCCTGTGGAGCGTTCTACGGCTTTGGCGATCAGATTTTTGTAGTCATCGGAGGTGAAGGTCGCGGAGACGACGGCGATCAGGGCCACGACCGCGATTATCAGTCCGGTCGCTCCTGCCAGGAGGACAAGCAGTGCTTTTTTCATGGCGCGATCCTGTAGGCATTTAGTCCGGATAGAGTTTTTTCCATTCGTCGAGGAAAAGCAGGGCCGTTTCCACGTCCGAGAGGACTCCGCGTTTTGCTCGCACGGCGCATATAAGGTCGGAGAAGCAGGCGTTCCTTGGGAGATTGAGTTCGTCGAGCAAAGCGTCGGCGGCGACGCGCATGTCCGGGGGCATGTTGTCCGGCCAGGCGATTTCCTCGTGCCTGCCGAAACCCGGCAGGCGCTTGGCCGCGAAATCGAGCAGGGTCTTCATGCGCGCGGCATAGCCGTGTTCGGCGAGCGCCCGGGCGCGTCCGCGCATGGCGATGGCTTTGCGTTCCTCCGGCCGGTTTTTATAGTAAACGATTTTTTCCAGCATGTCGTCAAGATCGGAAAAGCTGGCTATTTCGTCGGAAGCGAACAGTTCCGGGAGAAGGGAGCGCCGATCCGTCAGTTGAAAAGCGCCGCAGGCCGCGATTTCAAAGGTGCGCGGGTTGACGAAATCTCCGGGGGCGACCGGGGGATCGGGACGGGGACTGGAATGCAGGTTCAGATTGACGGTCGCGGCGTTGAAAATGCGCACGCAATCTTCGGGGCTGATGCGTTGGCCTTTTTTTTGCCAGAAAGGAGCCAGATCCGGGGCGTTTTCCCATTCCGTCCCCCAGAATTTGAGGCCAAAGCGTCCCAGATGGGAAAAGGCCCGGCAGCGGTTGGGATACCCCGCTCCGACAAAGGAGAGTTCCGCCCCGAATTCTTTTTTTTCGTCCGCGCTCAGTTCAAGGGGCCGGTGCAGAGAAGGCAGGGCCGCCGCCGGCAGGTAGATGACGTTTTCGAGACCGAGGGCGGCAAGCTCGTCCAGAAAGGGTTCTTTCTGAATGACGGCGAAAATGTCGTAATAAGGGGCGAAGGCCCGCCAGTAGGTGAAGACCCGGAAGTCCTCGACAAACCACATGGCAGTGGCCACGCCTTCACGGCGCAGGCGTTTCAGGGCCGCTATGCTCACCGGCGCCTGGGCCATGCACAGGACAAGATCCGGGGCGAAGGCCTCCACTTTGGCCAGGACACACTGCGAGATATGCTGCAAGAGGCCGTTCTGCAGTCTGTCCAGACGCTCCGAACCCACCCGCAGGTCTTTAAGCGCGGCATAGGCCGGATAAAAGGCCGGGGCTTCAAAAACTTCCGTCAGACAGCCGTTTTCCCTGAAACCTTCCGCCGCGAAGCGCCCCATGGGGAGAGAGCCGCCGTAAAAGGGCAGGACCGTCAGAACGCGCAGCATGTTTTACCTTTGTCTCCCGGTTTTGGCACAGCCTGCCTGATTGCATTCATGGATATTCCGGGGCGGTCTGATCCGGCAGCGGATTTTCCGCCGCTACGGTATGAATGCGACGTGGCATCAAAAGGCGCGCTCCCGGATCGCCGCTTTTTCCCAGTCCCCGGGCGGCATCCAGTCTTTTTCCCTGAACAGAAAACCCGCCGCATCCTTTCCCGCCGGATGCGCTTCGCTTCCGGGAAGGCCGAGGCACTCGGCGAGACCGGCGCGCAGTTGCGCGCGCGCCTCCGCGCAGGGGTCGACGCCGTCCACCGTCTTGCACGCCACACCGACGTCGTCCGGCATGGTTACAAGTCCCAGAAGGTTTTCCGGCCAGCCTTCCCGGTATTTGCCCGCCAGCCGGGCCAGAAAGGAAGGATGGGCGAAAGCCTGGAGGCAGGCGGTTTTTCTGGGACAAGGCGAGCTTTCCAGGCAGGGTGAACAGGATTCCCTCGCCTGCCATACGCTGTGCCCCATACCGTAAGGACCGGTTTCAAAACACCAGGCCGAGGAGAGAAAAAAAGCCTGCACCGGCACGCCGAGATGCGCCGCCAGATGCATGACCCCGGTGTCAGGGGTCAGCAGGACGTCCAGACCGCGCAAAATATCCGGCAGATCCGCAAGAGCGGTCTTGCCGGTGAGGTCTTTGAATTTTTCCGCGCAACGCGCCGGCAGCTCACGCTTGAGGGCACGCGCCGAAGACGCTTCCTCCGCCGTTCCCAGGCAGACCAGCTCCGGCCCGCCCCTGGCCTGGAACACGGCCCGCACGCAGCCCGCCAGGATCTGCGGCGAAAGTGAGCGCCGCGGCGCGCGTCCGCTTGCGACTATGCCGATGCGCCCGGAAGCGGCCGGATGCGCTATGGGGTTCACTTTCTCCGGCGCTATGGGGTCGGTGTGGCAAAAGGCCCAGAGGTCGGCCAGGTTCACCGGAGAAAAACGCCGGTCGCGCAACAGGTTGAAAGCCAGGCCAAAGAGCTTTGAGCGCATGTCCTGCCCGTCGACGCGGGCGTAGCCGATGACCTTTTCCGGGGGGAAAAGCGCGGCGCAGGCAAAAGACAGGGGGGAGAAATTCAGGAAACAGACGCTTGAGAAGTTCAGTTCCCGGAACAGGGCAAAGGTTTTGCGGCAGACCGAAAAAAGTTCGCCCGCATCCGCCCCGGTCCTGTGGGCGGGGATCCCGTGCGCTGTTGCGAAGGGGTAGAGCATGCGGGCCAGAGGCAACAGCGACTGGTCCAGACAAAGATGAACCTCGGCGTTTTGCACGGCGGCAAAGCTTGAGAGCAAACGCTTGCTCTGCACCAGATCCCCGAAACGGGCGAGTTGGAATACAAGTATCCGACGCACTGCGTTCCCCATAGGCGCGGGCTCGCGGCCCTTTCCCGACAAGTCTGAAAATCCTCATTAAAAAATCGCTCTTAGCGCATACCAGTATTGTGCATATCAGTAAAGAGCCCGAAAGAGCTCCACCAGGGCAATCGAGTGAACAGCTGTAACATACTGAAATTGTTTACTGTGAATTGCCGGGACGCGGAAATTTTCTTCTGTAATTTCAGTGTATTGTAGAATTCATTCGATTGCCCTGGGATCGCCACACCTTTGGAAACTCCGCCGGGGCTCCGCCCCAAGGCTTTGCACCGGATCCGCAAGGGGCATGATGCCCTTGGGCACAGGGCAGACGCATCTTATTGCGTCTGCCCTGCGGCGATGCGCGAGCATCGCCCGAAGCCGCAGGCTTCGTAAGGAGCAAGGCGGCTTTGCCGCCGCCGCGAATCTCAAAGGTGTGTACTGTAATATCTTGAATTAACCTGCAAATTCATATAGATACGCTCTCTTCTTCGCTCGAACAAGAAAAGCACCGGCGAAAGTCAATCCGGCGCGGTAGCGTCTGGCCGCTCAACCTCTGACTGAGCACATGCGTTCGGGTCTGTAAACCAGACCAGAACTCCGATGTAATTTGCGCTGTATTCAGCGGTGAAACATCACAAAAGAGGTTGTGTAACCCACGTTTCACACCGTAGGTCCGGGATGCGCTGAAATTCTTTCAGATTATGGGTAATGAGAGTCAGACCTTGTGCTATTGCCTGGGACGCGATGAGCATATCCATCCCGCCGATAGATGTACCGTGACGTTCAGGGTGGGTCCGAATTTTTCCGTAAATCAGTGCAGACTCCTGATCAAAAGGCACAATTCCCAAGGGCAGTAGAAAACCTTCCAAGGCCAAGGCATTCTTTTCTTTTGCCGCGCTTTTCGTAACACCATACTGAAGCTCGGCAACGGTAATCGCTGAAATGCCAATATCACCAGGGGCAAATTGCTCAAAGCGCTTGCGTACTTCAGGCGGTTTGTTCTTTATCATGTAGATGCAGATATTCGTGTCGAGGAGTACTTTCATCAAAATTCCTCCCGAACATCCATAGAGGGTTGGATCCGCTCCGCCATGAAATCAGGTGTAAACTGTTCCAAGGCGGTAAATAACGTGTCCCAAGGCTCATCGTAAGGGAGAAGGACAACAGCCTTTCCCACCCGCTTGATAGCTACACTGTCGCCTTCAAAACGAAATTCTTTGGGTAAGCGGACAGCCTGGCTCTGCCCATTTTGGAAAAGCTTGGCTTGTTGCATGATTGACTCCTTAGATATATATTTTTAGTATATATTTTCTGAGAGATTGTCAATGCCAGCCAAAAATATTTTTTATGGAATATAGCCCCGAATACAATCGGTGGAATTATTTAGATGCGTCAGCTCTGGCAAGGGGCATAGGGGCATGATGCCCTTGACCCCCGGTTTGGGATAGTCCAAAATCAAGGGTCCGGGGGAAATCATTATCGTTGCCGTCCTCATACGTACGATTCTAATATCCGCCTGCGGCCGGCGTGCCCCCGGCGGGGTTTGGGGCGGAGACACGATGATCCGGATTTCTTTGACACGCTCCGCAAGGATTTGTAGCGCAAATCCTTGCAAAGAGCTGCCTGACGGCGGGGAACCCCGCCGTCAGGCGGACATCTCAAGCGTAAACCCTGTTTGACGGGAGGCGGGTGGTATGCGGATTGCGGTTTTGGGCGGTGGGGCCTGGGGAACGGCTTTGGGGTGTCTTGCGGCCGGGAAAGGGTTTGACGCGGTCTTGCTGGTGCGGGATGAGGAATTGGCCGGAGAGATAAACGAACGGCATGAGAACCGGCGTTATCTCCCTGGTCTTGCCCTTGACCCGCGTCTTCGGGCCGGGGTTTCGGCCGGAAGCGTTTTGTCCGGGGCCGAGGTTTGCGTGTTGGCCGTTCCCTGCCAGTTTATGCGCGCCGCTTTGGAAAAGGTGGTTGCGTTTTTGCCGGATGGCGCTGTTTTGGTTTGCGTGAGCAAGGGCATTGAGACAAGCAGTTTGAAGCGCATGTCCGAGGTGGCGGCGGAGGTTTTGCCGCGGCTGGCCGGGCGTTACGCGGTGCTTTCCGGACCGTCTTTCGCCGCGGAGGTAATGCGCGGAAAACCGACGGCTGTTGTTCTTGGGTGCGCTGACGCCGGGATGAGAGAGAGTTTGCGCGGGCTTTTCGCTACCGGCGTGTTCCGGGTATACTCCAGTCCGGACGTGACCGGTCTTGAACTGGGGGGAGCGGTCAAGAACGTCATGGCGATAGCGGCCGGGCTTTGCGACGGTTTGGAGTTCGGGCACAACGCGCGGGCCGCTCTTATAGCGCGCGGTCTGGCGGAGATGATACGCTTGGGCCGGGCCATGGGGGCGCGGATGGAGACTTTTATGGGTTTGTCCGGGCTTGGCGACCTGGTTTTGACCTGTACGGGGGATTTGTCCCGCAACCGGCAGGTCGGCCTGCGGCTTGCGGCCGGGGAGAATTTGTCCGCTATAACCGCGGGCATGCGCACGGTGGCGGAGGGGGTCGCGACTACGGCGGCCGTATTGCGTCTGGCTGAGGGGCGTGGGGTGGAAATGCCCGTGGCCCGCGCCGTGGGCCGTATTTTGGACGGCGCCCTTCCTCTGGAGGCGGCTCGGGAGCTTATGGCCCGCGCCTTGCGCGACGAATATTGAAGCGTGTCCATAATCCACCACGCAAATAAGAGAAAATTGTTATTATATCAATAAAAACACATGAATAAGCACTCCTGTGGGGCAACGATGCTTCACCAAAGCTTTTAGAAAAATACTAATCTTTACACCATGTTGTGTATATGCGTGGTGGATTATGGGTGTTCCTTGTGCTTGCCAAGCGTATCCCGGTGGTATAAAAAAACGGAAAGCGAAGGTGTTTTTGTTAAACCGCATCCACATTTCGCAGAGGATTCGCGCGTGACACAGATTGAGAGCGCGGGCGCGCAGAAAGCGACCATACTGGTGGTTGACGATACCCCGGACAACATCACCCTGCTTTGTTCGGTTCTTGGCGACCAGTACCGCAACAAGGTCGCCACCAGCGGGATCAAGGCCCTGAAGATCGCGAAGTCCGATCAACCCCCGGACCTGATTCTGCTGGACATCATGATGCCGGACATGGACGGCTACGAGGTGTGCGGGCAGCTTAAGGCCGATCCGGCCACGCGTCATATTCCGATTATTTTTCTGACCGCCAAGACCGAGGAAGGGGATGAGACGAAAGGTTTCGAGCTGGGGGCTGTGGATTATATCACAAAACCCATCGTGCCTTCCATTCTCATGGCCAGGGTGGATACGCACATCGCCCTGCAGGGCGCGCGCAAGTTTTTGGAAAAACAGAACGTCATTCTTGAGGAGCAGGTCGAGGAGCGCACGCACCGGCTTGCTGCCCTGCAGGATGCGATCATCATAGCCATGGCCTCGCTCGCCGAGACGCGCGACAACGATACCGGCAACCATATCCGGCGCACCCAGCATTTCATCCGGGAACTTGCCCTGTGCCTCCGGGAAAGGGGAATGCAGCACGCGCAATACCTGGATGATTCCGTAGTATCCACGCTTTTCAAGACGGCGCCTTTGCACGACATCGGCAAGGTAGGGGTCCCGGACGCCATTTTGCTCAAGCCCGGACGTCTGACCCAGGAAGAGTTCGAGGTCATGAAGATGCACACGGTTTACGGGCGAGACGCCATAATAGCCGCGGAAAAGACCTTGGACACGCCGGAGAGTTTTTTGAAGATGGCCATGGACATAGCGTATTCCCACCATGAAAAATGGGACGGCACCGGCTATCCGCAGGGCATAGCCGGGGAATCCATCCCGCTTTCTGCGCGGCTCATGGCTATCGCCGACGTTTACGACGCGCTGATTGCCAGGCGCATCTACAAGGAGCCGATGCCGCACGGCGAGGCGGTGGCCGTGATTGAAAAAGGCGGCGGCACGCATTTCGATCCGGAAGCGGTGGCCGCCTTCTCCGCCATCAAGGACAAATTTGCGGCCATTGCCGCCCAGTTTGCGGAAGACGTCGCCTGATGCCGGCTTGCGGCCGACAGGGAGCGAACCGGCATCGGCCGCTTTGCCTTCGGCCCGCCGCGAAGGCGCGGACGGCATTGACCGCCGCCGTAAAGCGCCGGAGCGGGCGTGTATTTCCGCATTCAAACCCGTTTGGGTGCGGCTTGGGTATGATCCGTTCTTTTTCGCTTTTTTTTCAAAAAAAGCGAAAATGGCATTGACAGGCTCGCCGTTAGCGTGCATAGTAACTCTCCGGCGTGCGTTTTGACGCGAAGTCGGCAGCGGGGAGGAAATCTCTTCGGGCCGGCAGGGCCGGGGGACGCTTTGGCGGCCCGGTTCTTTGACAAGTGAAGAGTGAGAGGAAAGGAAAGAAGATTCAGCTAGAGTTGATTCTGTTAGGGTCAGCTTTCGGTATATTAACTGGAGAGTTTGATTCTGGCTCAGATTGAAC
>JAITRF010000005.1 GCA_031288535.1 Desulfovibrio sp.
ATCTATTTGTTTTCACAGATACAACGAGTTTTTTTATTTTTTGCGTGGTGGATCGCGGCCAACCCTCGCCAGGCCCTTTGTCCGTCCCGACAACCCCAATCATTCCTTGTTGGGAAAATATACGAAATTCGGAAAAGCCTGTTAAATGATCTTCGTAAAATTTGTGAAAAATTCGCGGTCAATTTTTTCTAAATATATCACATTATTATAGCAATTATTGATTCCAGGGGAAAGATATCCCAGGCCATAAATGGGGCAAGTAGCATTTCAAGCATAAATGCAATATTGGATTTCAAGGATAACAAGCAGGCGCAGGGCAAACGGCCGATCACCCGCGCCGCAGGATACGCAGGGCTATCAGCCCCGCCCCGGCGCAGATGCCCATGTCGGCTATGTTGAAAGCCGGCCAGTGCAGTTCCCCGTAATGGAAGTCGAGAAAATCCAGCACCGCGCCAAAACGCGTCCGATCCGCCAGGTTCCCCAGAGCTCCCCCCAGAACAAGCCCCAAGGCGACGAGGAAAAAATTGTCCTTGCCGTCGCTTGAGCGGGCCAGAAAAAAAATCGCCACGCAGGCGATCAGTGTGGCCAGACAAAAAACCCAGGTCTGCCAAGTTCTGGACGGGTCGTTGAGAAAACCGAAGGCGGCTCCGTAATTGCGTACCAGGACCAGATTAAAGAAATCCGTAACCGTTATGACCTCGCGCGGGCCTATGTGCCGAAGCGCGAGGTACTTGCCGCCCTGATCCAGGCAGACCAGGACGAGCGCCGGGACAAGCACCAGCGGGGCGCGCAATTCTCAATCCGCCGTCCGCGCGGCCGTCAGCGCGCGCTTGGACTTCGATCCCGCCGCCGGACCGGATTTCTCCCCCTGCTTTTCTCCCTCGGACTTCTTTTTCTTTTTTTTCGGCTCCTCTTTCCGGGGCGCGGCGGGAGACGATCCCTTGATTTCCCCGATTCCGTCCGTGAGTTCAGCCGGCGCCGAGACCTTTTCCCCTGCCCCGAGCAGGAGGGCACGGCCCTGCCAAGGGCCGAGCGAGAAGCTGATCCTCGTTCCTGAAACGGAATAGCTGCCGCCGAGCGCAATGGGGGTTACGCGCGCAACCGCCTGTTTGATGCCGGGGATATCCTGAAGGTTGACGCTTTCATTAACGCTTTTGCGCGAGAAGTTGCACAAGGAAAGCAGGTAGTTGCCGTTGGCCAGGCGCGAAAGCAGGGCGATGCTGCCGGGCTCCTTTGTCTGCGGGCGGGCTATCAACTGTCCCCGGCTGATCGCGTACTGATCGCGGGCGCGCAGGAACGTTCCGATTTTGCGCAGAAAGGAATCCCTGGAGTGCGCCTGGACAGACGGGAGTTGGTAGACTTGCGGGGCCCTGGGCACGCCCGTGGAGGATACGGTCGAAAGTCCGGCGCTGCCCAGGGCGTAGCCGCCTCTGACGGCGGTTCTGGCTTGCAGGGTTTCTTCCGTCACTCCGATGAGGCCCTTGGAGAGCGGCAGAACTCCGCACAGGTCCTGTCCGGCCAGCATAAGCACGCCCGGCTGCATGGCCTTGAAGAAAACAAGCAGGGCGTGGCCCTGTTCTATGTCGCCCTTTGCGGCCTGGGCCGCTTCCGGGGTGGATGCCTTCAAAGCCAGGGCCGCCAGTCCGGGGGCGGTGTTGTAAAGGTGGTTGTCCTGTATCGGGGAGACGTCCAAGGGCGAAACGGCGGCGCGCATGGCGGAGCGGACCTGTCCGCGCAAGGCTTCGGCCTTTTCCCCCGCCGGACCGGAAGCGGCGTGGGCCAGATAGCTCAAGGAATAATTGATGCCGTCCTGGGCGGGCATTACGTGCACGAGCCGGGAGGCGTCGACGCCAAGGCGCAGGGCCTCGTCGGCCATGAAGCGGGCCAGGGCGGCGTCTCCGGTCAGCAGGGCGTGTTCCGAGGCCGGGGAAAAAACGCTGTCAAAGACGAAGTCCACGCCGGAAGAGAGAAGTCCGCCTATCAGGTGCAAAGGCAGGTTGTCGTCGCGCAGCCAGCTCCAGCCTCCGTAGCGGTGTATCTCCCGGCCCATGGACTGGGCGGCGGTGCGCGCAGGCTCTACGCTGAAGGATTCGGCGGCCCGTCCTTCCGAAACCGGCTCGAGCCCCTGGAAGGCTTCAAACCGCATCCCGATCAGGGCCTGGCCTTGCAATCCCACCTGCTGCACGGCGCTGCCGGACAAAATGCGATGCGCGCTTTGCGAGGGGTCTTCCCAGTTCAGAACCGCGTACTCCGGGCTTTGATAATAGCGATAGACCCAGCGGTGATTGTTGCCGTCCACCCCGCGGATTACGCCTGTGGCCGCCCAGCCTCCGCCTCTGGCCAGGGGGGCGACCTCGTCGCGCATGGCTTTGGGGAGCAACCCCTTCTTGTTCAGGGATTCGACCTGTTCCTGGCCCAGAGAGGCGCCGTTCCATTCCGTCGTGACCTCGGGCAGCAGTTCCCAGGAATCCTCGGGGACTTCCACCATGCAGTAAATTCCGGGATATTCGCGCACCCCGCGCGCGGCCAGGAAAAAGTCCGGGCCGAGTCCGGTGGCGGCGGGGACAAGGTCCGAGCCGATCAGGGACTGGTTGGAGATTACCCCCTGCATCATACGCCTGTACTGGTCTTCGTTGCCTGCGACGCGGGAAAAGTCGTACTGGACGACGTCGTCGCCCGTGTCCGCGCCCTTGCGGCCGGTGGCCCAAAGGTAACCGCTCCCTTGCAGCGGGGCGACGTAAATGCCCTTTGCGCCTATCTCGCGCAGCACCGCCCAGGTGGAAGCGTCGCCAATCTGGTTGAACACCGTGCTGCGCGAAGAAGTAAGCAGGGTCATCGGATGCATCAGCACCCAGGTGTCCGCGTATCCCAGCATTCCCGCCGGCCCGCCGGCCACTGAGGAGCGCCAGGCAAGCTCGCTTCCCGATACGACCTTGGCCATGTCCCTGGCCTTGAAAAGCATGGACTGCCGTTCCAGATACTGCAGGTGTCCGGGGTCGGCGCGCGGCATGGGCATGTGGTCTTCCTTGT
Organism: Desulfovibrio sp.; assembly: GCA_031288535.1. Taxonomy (GTDB): domain Bacteria; phylum Desulfobacterota; class Desulfovibrionia; order Desulfovibrionales; family Desulfovibrionaceae; genus Frigididesulfovibrio. The sequence goes on from JAITRF010000005.1 coordinate 3,031, forward strand.
CCTGCGCCGGGGTTTCCGGTCTGGCCGGGGATTTTCCTTTTCCGCACGCCACGCAGAACAACAATACGCACAACAGGACGACAATCAGGCAAGCCGGTCGCAGCTTTGGCATTTACACCCTCACGCTAAGCGTCTTTTGCACCGCTTCGGCAATAAGTTCGCGCTGTTTGTCGGCTTCAGCGTCTTTCAAAGTCCGGTCCGCGCGCCGGAAAGTCAGGCGGAAGGTCAGATTGCGCTCGTCTTTGCCCTGCGGTTCGAAACAGTCGATGAGTCTGGCCTCGGTTTCCAGCGGACTTTTAATCCCCTCTATGGTTTTACGGATGGAGTCGGCGCGCAGCCCCAAGGGGGCGATAAAAGTGACGTCGCGGCGCACGGGCGGGAAAATCGGCAGAGATTTGAAGAAGATTCCGGATTTTTTGTGCAGGGAATGCAGGAGATCGAGATTGAGCTCCGCGCTCCAGACTTCCTTTTTGGCCAGATGGCGATCCGCGATTTCTTTTCTGACCCGTCCGGCATAACCGATTTTTTCGGCGCCGAGCAGGACGTCCACGGCGGGCGAAAGCCAGGGACAAGTTCCGGAGGAGACGAAGTCCGCTTCGGGCAGGGCGAGAAAATGCAGCAGATGTTCAATCAGCCCTTTGAGGTCCGAATAGTCCAGGTCCCCCGCGGCGTCCGGCCAAGGGCGAAACCGCCGTTCCCCGTGCAGGATGAGGCCCAGGCGGGCCTCTTCGCTCGCGCCGGTTTCGGAGGATTGATCCGGGGCAAAGGCCGCCGCCGTCTCGAACAGGCGCACGAAAGGCGCGCCCTGGGCCAGATTGTTGCGCAACGCGCCCAAAAGCCCGGGGGCAAGGTGCGGCCGCAGAACGTCCAGATCGTCGCTGAGCGGATTTTGCAGGCTGATGGCCCCGGACGCGTCAAGGCCGAGAAATTCCAGAACCTTGCGCCCGGTGAAGCTGTAAGTGATTATTTCGTTAAGAGACGCGCCGCGCGCCCAATGTTTGATGCGGCTTATAAAGGCGGTCTTCGTCTCCGGGAGCCCCGCGCGCTCGAGATTGCGCGCGATACCGGGCAGCGCGGCCGGGACGCGGTCCACTCCGTAGAGGCGGACGACTTCTTCCACCAGGTCCACCTCCCTGGTCAGGTCATAGCGCCAGGAGGGCGGAATCACGACCCAGCACTCGGCCGGGTTCTTCTCTCCATCGCGCAGTTCGCCGGAAACGTCTTCCACTTCGCAGCCGAGGCTTTTCAGCGTTTCTTCGTAGAAAGAATTTTCCATGCCGGCGCCTATGCCGATGCGCGCCCGGGCGAAGGACCGGCGCAGGGTGATGCGTTTTTTCCGCCGGGGCCTGCCTTCATTTTTTATGAAACCGGGGCGCACGTGCCCTCCGGACAACCCGGCCAGCAGATGGGCCGCGCGTTCAAGGGCGTAGGTCGCTCCGCCCTGGTCCACGCCGCGTTCAAAGCGGAAGGAGGCTTCGGAATGCAGGTTGAGACGTCTGGCGGTCTTGCGGATGTTGATCGGATTGAAAATCGCGCTCTCCAGGAACACCCTCCGGGTCTCGGGCGTAATTTCCGAATTGAGTCCGCCCATCATCCCGCCCAGGCCGACGGCCCCGCGTCCGTCCCGGATGGTTATGTCCGACGCCTCAAGCAGCCGTTTTTTGCCGTCCAGGGTGATCAAGGTTTCTCCCGGATCGGCGGCGCGCACCCGGATCGTCATGTCCCTGATCCTGTCCAGGTCAAAGGCGTGCAGGGGCTGGCCGAGTTCCAGCATCACATAGTTTGTCGCGTCCACCATGTTGGAGATCGGACGCATGCCCACGGCGTTCAGGCGGTAGCGCAGGCGGCCGGGGCTCGGGGCGCTTTTCAGATTTTCGATCACAAGCCCGTGGTAGAGGGGAGCAAGTTTCGGGTCGGTCTCAAGGGAAAGTTCGGCGCTCGCGTTCCCGCCGCTGGTGTGGCGCTCGAAAGCGGGCAGGCGCAGGGGCAGACGCAGCAGGGCTGCCGCCTCCCTGGCGATGCCGAGCACCGAGAGGCAATCTCCCCGGTTCGGGGTGATGGAGATGTCCAGAATTTCGTCGTCCAGACCGAGGGCGTCGGGAATGGGGGACCCGACCGCCGCGTCGTCCGGAAGCACCAGGATGCCTTCATGCTCGTCGGAGAGGCCCAGTTCGAATTCCGAACAGATCATGCCGTTGGAGGGTGCGCCGCGCAGTTTGGCCTTTTTTACGGCAAGGCCCGTGGGCAGCGTGACACCGACCCTGACCACGGCGACTTTCTGCCCGGCGGCTACGTTTGGCGCCCCGCAGACTATGTCCAGAACCTCGTCGCCCACGTCCACCCGGCAGACGGAGAGCTTGTCGGCTTCCGGATGTTTGGCGCAGGCGAGGACAAGGCCCGTTACGATGGGGCGCAAGGCCGCGTAAGGTCTGGATATGCCTTCGACCTCAAGACCGGCCATGGTCAGTTTGTCGCCGAGTTCGGCGGCGTCGCCGCTGAAGGGGATGAATTCGCGCAGCCAGTTCAGACTAAGCAGCATAAGCGTACTCTATATGAATTGCTTGAGAAAGCGCAGATCGCTTTCAAAAAAAATCCGCAAATCGTCAATGCCGTATTTGAGCATGGCCACGCGCTCCACGCCCAGTCCGAAGGCGAAGCCCGAGCATTCCGGGTCAAAGCCGACGGCGGCAAAAACCTCCGGGTCCACCATGCCCGCCCCGAGAATTTCCAGCCAGCCGGTGCCCTTACAGACGCGGCACGGCTCTTTGGCGCCCCTGCCGAGGGTCCTCCGGCCGGTGCCTTCGCAGAGTATGCAGGACATGTCCACTTCCAGGGAAGGCTCGGTAAAGGGGAAAAAGCTGGGCCGAAAGCGCACCTTGACCCGGGGGCCGAAAAGTTCGCGCAGAAAAAAGGTCAGGGTGCCGCGCAGATGGGCGAGGGAGATGTTTTCGTCCACGAGCAGCCCCTCGATTTGGTGGAACATGGGGCTGTGGGTCATATCGGAATCGCGGCGGTAGACCTTGCCCGGCGCGATCACGGCGACCGGGGGTTTCCCTCTCTCCAGCATGGCCCGCACCTGCATGGGCGAGGTGTGGGTGCGCATGACTATGCCCTCGCGCACAAAGAAAGTGTCCTGCATATCCCGGGCGGGGTGATCCGGAGGGAAGTTCAGGGCCTGGAAATTGTTGAAGTCGGTTTCCACTTCCGGGCCGTTTACGGTTTCAAAACCCAGATTGACGAGAATCCGGCAGATTTCCTCCATGACCAGGGTGACGGGATGGAGGGATCCCTGCCCCGGCAGGCGGCCGGGCAGGCTGGGATCAAAACGGGCCAGTCCCTCGTCTTCCGCCTGGGCTTGATAGACTTTGCGGCGCTGCGCAAAGAGCGAGGTCATCTCTTCCTTGACGGCGTTCGCCGCCTTGCCGAAGGCGGGGCGGTCGGCGGGGGGAAGCTCCGGCAGCCTCGCCATCAGCCTGGCGAGAGCGCCCTTGCGTCCCAGGCAGGCCGTCTGCAATTCGTCAAGTCCCGCCGGGGAAGAGATTTCAGGCAGTGCCGCGTTCAGGTCGCTCAACAATTTTTCAAGTTCGTCGATCAGGCTCATGGAACACTCTGTTTTGGGGGAGCGGCATGGGGTTCAGACGGCCTTTGCCTTTTCCACCAGAGCCGCAAAATCTTCTTTAGCATTTACGGCCATATCCGCCAAAACTTTACGATCCAGATTGATGCCGGCTTTTTTTAGTCCGTCCATGAAGCGGCTGTAAGACAGTCCTCCGGCCCGCGCGCCCGCGTTTATGCGCAGGATCCAGAGCTTGCGGAATTCGCGTTTGCGGACTTTGCGGTCGCGGAAAGAATACGCCAGGGCGCGTTCGACGGCCTCACGCGCGGTGCGGTAGAGTTTGCTGCGGCCTCCGCGGTAGCCTTTTGCCAGATCCAGATATTTTTTGTGGCGGCGGTGCGCCGCCACCCCACGCTTGACCCGCATGGACACAACCTCCGTTGGCGCTTCACTGCCCGAGGCGGCGAAGCGGTTTAAAAATGGTTTCAGGCGTAAGGCAACATGCGACTCACGGCTTTGGCGTTCGCGCTGTTGACTTCCGTGGACTGGCCCAGGCGCATTTTGCGCTTGGCGTTCTTTTTGCTGAGGATATGGCGCAGGTTCTGCCGACGCCTGCGGAATTTCCCGGAGCCGGTGACGCTGAAGCGCTTGGCGGCCGAGCGTTTGGTCTTTATTTTGGGCATGATTTTCTCCTTTTGGTATTTACGCTTGATACCAGATCGCGACCGACAGGGGGCAAATTGGTATCGGCTGCGTGCAAAGCCTGCGGACCGCCGCGAAGGCGGCATTGGCTGCCTCCGTAAAGCGCCGAAGCGGGCGTGCCTTTCCGCATTCAAACCCGTTTGAATGCGCCTTGGTATGAGACGCTCGCCCGACGGCGGGCGAATCCCGCCTGCAGGCATCCCGCGGCAAGGATTTGCGCGGCAATTCCTTACAGAGCGCGTTGACGCTCAAAGCCGACACGCCCTATTTTTTCGGCACAGGAGCCAGCATCATGAACAGGGTGCGCCCCTCCGCGCGGGCTTCCTGGTCTACCTTGGCCAGATCTTTAAGGTCTTCGACTACTCTGTCCAGCATGATCTGCCCCCGGTCCTTGTGCACTATTTCCCTGCCCCGGAAAAAGATCGTCACCTTGCAACGGTCGCCGCCTTCGATAAACCGGCGGATATGGGCGATTTTCGTCAGGTAGTCGTGTTCGTCTGTTTTCGGGCGGAGCTTGATTTCCTTGATCTGAATGACGGTCTGGCGTTTTTTGGCTTCCTGCTTTTTTTTCTGGGCTTCGTATTTGAATCGTCCGTAGTCCATTATGCGGCAGACCGGGGGATCGGCGGCGGCGGCCACCTCCACCAGGTCGTACCCGGCTTCCTGCGCCATAAGCAGGGCCTGATTGCGTTCCACGATGCCCAGTTGTTCGCCGTCTGCCCCGATTAGCCGCACTTCGCGCACACGGATCTGGTCGTTGCGCCGTACGGAGTCCTGGGCTTCGGTGCGGCGCGGGCGGAGATTAGGTGAAGCGATAACTCATGCCTCCTTGTTTGAAAGGTTCGTCGGAATCAGCTTGGATCAAGGCGACCACCTCGGCGATCTTTTTCGACCCCAAGGTTTCGCCGCCGCGCAGACGCAGGTTGACCTCGTCCGCTTCAAGCTCTTTGTCTCCTATTACCAGCACGTAAGGAATTTTATCAAGCTGCGCGGCGCGCACCTTGTAGCCCAGTTTCTCGTTCCGGAGATCGACGTGGGCGCGCAGGCCGTGGGCCAGAAGCCGCGCCTGCGTTTTGCGGGCGAAGTCGTCCTGTTTTTCCGAAACGGTGACGATGCGGGCCTGTTCCGGGGTAAGCCAGGTGGGGAACACTGCGGCGTTGTGTTCAATCAGGATGCCGATAAAGCGCTCGAGCGAGCCCAGAATGGCCCGGTGCAGCATGACCGGGCGGTGTTTTCCCCCGTCGTTTCCCGTATAGGAAAGGTCGAAGCGTTCGGGCAGGGTGAAGTCGCACTGGATGGTCGAGCATTGCCATTCGCGTTCCAGGCTGTCGGTGACCCTCCCGTCAATCTTCGGTCCGTAGAAGGCCCCGTCTCCTTCATATATGGTATAGGGCAGACCGAGGCGTTCCAGAGCTTTGATCAGGGCGTTGGTGGCAAGTTCCCAGGCCTCCGGGGTTCCGATGTGTTTTTCCGGGCGTGTGGCCACGCCGAGTTTGTAGCTGAACCCGAAAAGATTGTAGAGGTCCCGCACCAGGGCCATGACGCCGATAATCTCGTCTTCGAGCTGATCCGGGCGGCAGATGATGTGCGCGTCGTCCTGTGTGAACTGGCGCACCCGCAGCAGACCGTGCAGGACCCCGCTCATCTCGTGGCGGTGCACGACGCCCAGTTCGGCGTAGCGCACCGGGAGGTCCCTGTAGCTGCGTTTCGCGCTGCCGTAGATGAGCATGTGGGCCAGACAGTTCATGGGTTTTATGCCGAAGGCGCCGCCCTCGATTTCCGTGAAGTACATATTTTCGCGGTAGTTGGCGTAATGCCCGGATTTTTCCCAGAGCTCGCGGCGCAATAGCTGCGGTCCCTGTACCAGCTCGTAGCCGCGCTTCAGGTGCTCCTTGCGCAGGAAATCCTCAAGGATGGTGCGCAAAAGCATACCCTTGGGGTGCCAGAATACCATTCCGGGGGCGACGTCTTCATGAAAATCAAAGAGGTCCAGTTCCCGGCCGAGCTTGCGGTGATCGCGGCGTTTCGCCTCCTCAAGGCCGTGGAGATATTTGTCCAGGGCGGCCTCGTCCGCGAAGCCCGTTCCGTATATACGCGAGAGCATTTTATTTTTTTCGCTGCCCCGCCAGTATGCCCCGGCGACGGACAAAAGCCTGAAGGCCTTGGCGAGCCCCGCGTGGGGCAGGTGCGGACCCCGGCAGAGATCGGTGAACTCCCCGAGATCATAGAGCGATACCGTTTCCGCGTCCAGTTCCTCAATAATTTCCACTTTGTATATTTCGCCCTGATCCCGGAAAAGACGCAAGGCCTCGCTTTTCGGCACTTCGCGCCGGGTGAAAGGCAGGGCCTGGGTCGTGATTTTGCGCATTTCCGCTTCTATTGCCGGGAAATCTTCCGGGGTGAAGGGGCGGGCAGTGTCGAAATCATAATAGAAGCCCTTGTCAATCGCCGGGCCGATGCTCACTAGGGTTCCGGGGAAAAGGCGGCGCACCGCGAGGGCCATGACGTGGGCGGCGCTGTGGCGCAGGATTTCAAGGCCAGCCGGGGAGTCCGCGTAGACCGGCTCAAGGGACGCGGCCCCGGCCGGGACCGGACTTGAGAGATCCAAAAGCACTCCATGAACCAGCGCAGCCGCGCAGTTCTTGAATTTTTTGCCGGAGAGGGCGGTTTGCAAGGCACCGGCGCAACTTGCTCCCTCCCCGATACATATCGTTTTGTCTTCTATGCTTATATCCACTTGCGCCCCCCGGAGCGGGTCGGACCTTAGCGCAGTTTACGCTTGAGATTGTCGCTTGACGGCGAAGCAAGTCCGCCTTGCGGCATCTCGCGGCGGGATTTGCAGGCAGATCCCTGCAAGAGCGGTTTATACATTTTCAATGTCAAATCGCTCTAACGCTTTGCCGGCATTCAGGGCGCGAAATCGCGCCCGCGTTTTTCGGCGCCGGTCTCTGATCCCCGGCCGCGCAAATACAAAAAAAGGGAGGGCCATCTGAGCCAACCTCCCCTGAGGCTGATAATTTGGTAGGCACGAGCAGACTTGAACTGCTGACCCCTTCCGTGTCAAGGAAGTGCTCTGCCATCTGAGCTACGCGCCTGTTCAGCGTCAAACATCCGTGTCACTTAACCCTCCAAGCGGCGGAAAGTCAAGATTTTTTTCTCGGAGCCGGAAGCCGCATCGCGGTCAGGCGACTGTCGCGCCGCTCGCCCCGCGCTTGTGCCGTTCCAGAACTTCCCTGTAAAAGGCGCGCAGGTTCCAGGCCGTCTTGTCCCAACTGAAATACTCCCGCGCGAATTCCCGCCCGGCCGCTCCTATTTCCGACGCCAGACGGGGGTTCCTGATCAGCAGCATGAGCAGCGCGCATATTTCGGTCGAGGACGCGGGCGAGTTTTGCAGCAACAGGCAATTTCTGCCATGCGTCAAAAGGAGGCCCAGATTGGATTCCGGCAGGATTACCGGTCTTCCGGAAGCCAGAAACATGGGAAGCTTGCAGGGGAAACGGTAATGGTTGAACGCGTTGTCGCCGCCCGGCTGCACCAGATAATCCGCCGCCCGCATGATGCGCGGAATATCCGACTGTTTCGCCGTATCCGTAAGATCCACCAGACACTCTCTCAGACAGTCCCCCAAGCCCTGTGAATCGAGCGGTGCCGACAAATCCTCGCCGTAACGCCCGAACTTGATGATCCGCATCGGCAGACCCGCTTGGCGCAGCATGCACACAGCCTCGTACAGGTCGTAAATTTCCTGATAATTGTTGATATGCATGCCCCCCGGATAAAAAATCACCAGGCTTTCCGGCGTGATGCCCAAACGGATTTTTTCTTCCGGCAGGGAATGCGGCGGCATGGCGAATATCTCGTCCTCGCACGACGGGCGTATGACGTGGCCCGGCACATGCGCCGGCTTGAAATCCAGCAACGAGTCTATGATGCAGGTATACCCCGCCGCTCGTGCCAGCACTTCCCTGTAACGCACGGGGTGAGACCGGCAGCCGAAGTATTCGCCCGGCAGCCACAACGCCTCGTCGGCCGGGTCCATATCCGGGAACATCTCGCGGTTGGCTGCAAAAATGGCTTCCTCGTTGTCTTCCATGTGCACTATGAGAGGCGCCCCGAGAGCGGCGGCCAGAGGTTCGGCCATACGTCGCGGACGTTCGCGGGGGGTCCACAGATGGACAATAACGTCGTCGCGGCGTCTGGACAAAAGACGCGCCAGACGATCCGGCGGCAGATACGCGTCGTAAACGCGGAACAGCGGGTCGCCGTGCACTTTCGCCGCGTCCGGATCCCCCGGCGTATAGGCCGCGCATTCCACTCCCAAGGCGGCAAGGGCGTTCGCCAGACGGAAAATATGCATGCCGCTGTTGTTGTCGAGCGCATAGTAGCTTACAAAAACGATCTTCATCTGAAGTCTCACACGGTTTATACCTTTTCAACGTCAAACCGCTCCAACGCAGCACAACCGCTTGAACCGGCCGTTAATAGTCATATTTTGGACTCAATGCCGATAAGCCGCATTCATTCAGCGACCCGACGGCCTTCCGATCAAATCAAAGGATACAAACACCGCTACGCCGCCGGCCATGCGAGAACCGGCACAGGCGTTGACGCCATCAGCGAAATCACCGCCGACAGCCGTCACTTGCAAACCGGCTTGAACTTCTTCGTCATTTACGGCAACGCGATCAGCGTTTATGATTGTTCAAAAGTCAAGCTACGGCTCCGTTCGCGTTCCCAATCCCAGGCCGTTCGCACGATGTATTCAAGGTCCGCGTAGCGCGGCTCCCAGCCCAGTTCCGTCCTGGCTTTGGCGTTCACGCTCACCAGGGTGTCCGGGTCCCCCGGACGGCGCGGCGCTTCCCGCATCGCGACGTTTATTTCCGTCACCCTGCGCGCGGCCTCTATGACTTCCCGCACCGAAAAACCCCTCCCGCCGCCCAGGTTGAAGGCGGCGCTTTGTTCTCCGGACATGAGGCGCTGCATGGCCAGGATATGGGCTTCGGCCAGATCGCAGACATGGATGTAATCGCGGATGCAGGTGCCGTCGGGCGTGGAGTAGTCCGTGCCGAAGACCGTCGCGCTTTCGCCTTTCCTGGCGGCTTGCAGGACCAGGGGAATCAGGTGGGTTTCCGGCTCGTGCATCTCTCCGATCTTCGCGCCCGAAGCGACCGGGGCCGCGCCGGCCGCGTTGAAGTAGCGCAGGGCGCAATATTTCAGGCCGTAAGCCGCTGAGAAGTCGGCCAGCATCCATTCCACGGCCGCCTTGGTTTTGCCGTAGGGATTGATGGGGGAAAACGGATGCCCCTCCGTGAGTGGTCCCTGAGGCAGCCCGTAGACGGCCGCCGAGGAGGAGAAAATAAAGTGCTTGACCCCGTGATCCCTGACCGCTTCCAGCAGGTTCAGGGAATCCGCCACGTTCGCGCGGTAGTATTTTCCGGGATCGGCCACGGATTCGCCCACGTTGATGCGCGAGGCGAAGTGCATGACGGCGTCGAAGGCGTTTTCGGAAAAAAGGTCGTCCAAGGCCCCTCTGTCGGCCAGGTCCCCGATTATGTGCCGGCCGAAGCGTAAAAATTCCCGCCGGCCGGTGGAGAGATTGTCAAAAACCAGCGCATCGTACCCCGCCCGCCCAAGGGCGAAGGCTGTATGCGCCCCGATATAGCCCGCGCCGCCCACGACAAGAATCCGCTTTGCCATATCATCCACGTTTTGTTTCCCGCAGGATTGGGCAGATTGGGGCAGTTCAACTTGGAAAAGTTGGACTGCTCCGCAGGGATTTGCCTGCAAATCCCTGCCGCGAGATTGCCGCAAGGCGAACCTGATTCGCCGTTACGCGGCGATCCGGCGCCATGTATCGCTAACACTACGCGCTCGCTTCGTTTTAAGCGATACGTGGCACTAACGCAACGATACGATTTCCGGCGTCTTCACGCGCCCTTGGCGGACCCCTCCCGCAGGCCGCCCTATAGCGTTTTGCGCTTGAGATTGCCGCTTGACGGCGGCGCAGGCTTGCGGGGACAGGATGGACGGGCTATACACCTTTTAACATGCAATGTGGACCGCCTCACGCCAAATAAAACGGAACATTTTATTTGGAACCAGGATAAGGAGCGAGGACAGTCTGAAATGCAAATTATTTTAAGCGAAGACGGTTACGAGGTCGACGGCGGCGAACTGTCGCGCGCGCAGTTGTACAACCTCGCGTTTGACAGCACCCTTCCCGACGATGCGGCTTTGCGCTTTCTTGTCGGCATCGCGAAGGCGCTTGTGGACGGCGTCCGGCGCGATCCGGACGTCGAGCTTACGCGAACGGCGGCAAAGCCGGACCCCGCCGCGCTTTTTGATCTCTTGCGCGAGCTGCCTTACGTGCTGGGTTCGGAGATCGTCAATCTGAACTGGATTGAAGACCTCTACAATCAGCTCACGGACGTGTTCAACGCCGAACTCGCCGCGTTTGACGGCACGGTGGCGGAATATCTGCATTCCCGCAACACCGCGCTGACGGTGAGCGGGCGCGTTTTTTTACACCTCGTGGAGACGCGGGAGGAAGACTTCCCGTTCGCGTTTATGGCGACGTATTCCACAAAAAAAGAAAACACCGTACGCCACCTGCCGTTAAAACGCGCGCTTGAGGAGTTTGCAGGCGACCAGACGGCACTGCTGGGATTGCTGTCGACTGTCAGCAAGGCGGCGAACGACAGCGAGCTTATCGCGGGGCTTGTGGAAAGCGGCGAGTTGTTCAGCCCTCTGAAATTCAACCCGGATGACGCATACACGTTCCTGCGGGAAGTGCCGCTCTACGAGGCATGCGGCATAATCTGCCGCATACCGGATTTTTGGAAGCGTAAAGCGAAGTCGAGGCTCTCCCTGACGATTGGCTCGAAAGAACCGTCCATACTGGGGATGCAGTCGTTGATTGCGTTCTCCCCGTCCGTATATTTCGGCGACACGGAGCTGACCCGCGACGAGCTTGAAGCGTTGCTGGGCGAGGACAACGGCCTGGCGTTCCTCAAGGGCAAATGGGTGGAGGTCAACCAGGAGCGGATCAAACAAATTCTTGACGCGCTTGACAAGATGGAGGGTCGCGGCGAGCTTGCCCTCGCTGAGGCGATCAAGTATCAGGCGGGCATAGCGGACGCGGTGGACCGGATTGACGACACCGAGGTGCAGGTAAGCAACGAGGGGTGGTTGCGCTCCGTGTTCGCCAAAATGACGCGGCCGGGCGAAATGGAACCCGTGCCCCCCGGCAGCGGCTTCAAGGGCACGCTCCGCCACTATCAGCAGACGGGATTGAACTGGCTTGCGTTTATGCGCGGTATGGGCTTCGGCTCTCTGCTTGCGGACGATATGGGGCTTGGCAAGACGGTGCAGATATTGGCGTTGCTGGACAGACTCCGCGAAGTGGAGCCGGGAGCGAAAACACTGCTCGTCGTTCCCGCTTCACTGTTGGTGAACTGGCAGAAGGAGGCGGCGAAGTTCGCGCCGCAGTTGCGGGTCTGTGTCGTCCACGGCGGCAATACCGATTTTTCCCCCGATCAGGCGGATTTGTTTATCACGACTTACGGAATGGCGGCACGGCTTGAAGACTTGGCCGCCGTTGTGTGGGATCTGATAATTCTTGACGAGGCGCAGGCAATCAAGAACCCTGGCGTAAAGCAGACCAAAGCGGTGAAGACGCTTGACGGCAACGTGCGTATCGCGATGACGGGCACGCCGATTGAGAACAGGCTCTCGGATTTATGGTCGCTGTTTGACTTTCTGAACCCCGGACTGCTCGGCACGACGAAAGAGTTTACGAGTTTCACGAAAAAACTGAAAGATGCGCCGGAAGGCTACTCCAAACTGCGCGGCGCGGTGTCGCCGTTCATTCTGCGGCGGCTTAAAACGGACAAGTCCGTCATATCCGATTTGCCTGACAAGAATGAAATCAAGCAGTTCACGACGTTGACGAAGAAACAGGTTGCGCTGTACAACGCGCTTGTACAGGATTTACAAGCCGGTTTGCTCGAAGAGGAAAGCACGGGCATTGAGCGCAAGGGCAAAATCCTCGCGGCGATTATGAAATTCAAGCAGATATGCAATCACCCCGACCAGTTCAACGGTCAAGGCGGGTTCGATCCAAAGCACAGCGGAAAGTTCGACGCGCTTGCGGAAATCTGCGAAACCGTCCGCGATAAGCACGAGAGCGTGCTGGTGTTCAGTCAATTCCGCGAGATGTGCGCGCCGCTGTCGCGTTATCTTGAAACCCTGTTCGGGCGGTCGGGATTGGTGATGCACGGCGGCGACACGCCGAAAAAACGCGGCGCTCTTGTGGAAAAATTCAATTCCGAATATGTGCCGTTTATGGTGCTGTCCCTGAAAGCGGGCGGCGTGGGCTTGAACCTCACCGCCGCGAACCATGTAGTCCACTTTGACCGCTGGTGGAACCCGGCGGTTGAGAATCAGGCCACCGACCGCGCCTTTCGCATTGGGCAGACAAAGGGAGTGATGGTGTATAAATTCGTCACGGCCGGCACGATTGAGGAAAAAATCGACCAAATGATGGAAGGCAAGCAAAAGCTCGCGGCGGACGTAATCGCCGCAAGTTCCGGCGAAAACTGGGTGACGGAAATGTCCAACGCCGAACTTGTGAACCTGTTCCGTCTTGATGCGTAACATGAGTTGGGGATACGGCCATTACAGGGCGCCGTCCGTGGCGGAACGGCGCGACACAGCCGAAAAGCGCGCGAAAAAACTTGAGAAGCAGCTCGGCGGGCTTCAGCCGGTTACCGTGGAAGGCAACAAGATCGCCCGGAAGTGGTGGGGCATCGCGTGGAACAAGAACCTCGAAAGCTATGCCGATTTCGAGAACCGCATCGGACGCGGGCGGAGCTATTGCAAAAACGGTTTGATACTTGACCTGCGCATCTCCGAGGGCGAGGTTGCCGCGAAAGTCAGCGGGGGCAGCCTTTACGGCGTAAACATCAAAATTGAAAAGCTGGCCGACAGGAAGTGGGGAAGCATAGTCGCGGCCTGCTCCAAGCGCGTGGAGAATGTCGGGGCACTGGTCGAGGGCAGGTTCCCGCCCGAACTTGCCGATGTGTTCATGAAGCAGGGCGAGGGGCTGTTTCCGAGCCCGAAAGAGATTCACATGTCTTGCGATTGTCCCGACTATGCGATGTTGTGCAAACACATCGCCGCCGTGCTGTACGGCGTCGGGGCGAGGTTGGACAGCGACCCGCTGCTCTTCTTCAAACTGCGCGGCGTTGACCCCGGTGAGTTGATCAAAAAGTCCGTCGAGGAAAAAATGCGGAGCCTGCTCGCCAACGCCGGCAAGAAATCCAGGCGCGTCATCGCCGACAGTGACGTTGCGCGGATATTCGGAGTGTGACTGCCGGATCGGGTCCGAACCGCTACGCCTCAATGATATGCCCGCCAATGCTTGCCTGGACGACCTCAGGCATCACTTTGACCATGAGATGACTTCCGATACGGGAAAGGGGCCCTAATGCGAAAACCAGCTCTTGCCATCGTCTGTTTTTGCCTTTTCATACTCCTTTGCGCCGGTTGCGACAGCACGGGCCAGGGGCCGCCTGCCGCCAAAAACAAAAGCGGCATCGTGATTTTGTTCATCCCGAAAGTGACCGGCAACGCCTTTTTTGAAGCCGCCAACGCAGGCGTTCAGGATTACGCGAAAAAGCACGGACTTACAGTCGAGTACAAGGGCAGCCCGCAAGCGGACGTCGCCAATCAGCGGAGCATCATTGAAGAGGCCATCGCCAGGAAGGTTGATGCCCTTTGTATTTCATCGCTGGACGCGACCGCGCTCGACGATTCGCTGCGGCAGGCCCGGCGCGCGGGGATCAAGGTCGTTACCTGGGATTCGGACGTATCCCCCGACGCCCGCAGCCTTATGGTCTCACAGGGCACGCCGGACCAGCTCGGGAAAATGCTCGTCGAAATGGGGGCGAAGAGTCTCGCTTCGCGCGGCGTCAACCCGAGCCGCGATGAAGTCACCTACGTCTGGCACTATTCCCAGGCCAGCGTGACGGACCAGAACTCCTGGCAGGCGGCCGGGGAAAAATACGTCCGCAGCTTTTACCCGAAATGGAAAAACCTTGCCCCGGAAAACTATTACAGCGAACAGGACCCCGAGAAAGCCCTCCGCGTCGGCAAGCAGATTCTGGCCGAGCACCCCGGCGTTCACCTCATCATCTGCAATGACTCCACCTCGTTGCCGGGGCAGGCGGAAGCGGCCAGATCGCTTGGCCTTACCGCGCAAGACGTCACGATTACCGGCTTCGCATCTCCCGATCCCATGCGGGGATATTGCAAAGAAGGCATAATCGAACGCTGGGGACTGTGGGATTGCCGCGTTCAGGGCGCTCTCGGCTGCTACCTCGCCTATTATCTGGCCATCGGCAACAACCTGTCGGTCGGCGACAGGGTTGATGTCCCGGACATCGGCACGGTCGAAGTTATGCCGAACTCCGTGCTGGATCCGAAAGCCGCAAAGACGCCGAAGGGGGGTGTTATCCTTCTGCCGCAGCGACTGGAGTTCACCAAAGCGAATGTGGACAATTATGCATTCTGATTTCGGGCCGTACAACCTTGCTGGGTCCGTTGCGGAGCGGCGGGGGGTCGTATGAGAAAAGCCGTCTTGCCGCTCATATTGTCGCTGTTCCTTGCCTGGGGGTGTTCCCGGGAGGACGGCGTGTTGCGCGACGGGTACTATTCCGCCATATCGGATTCTTACAACGAGGCCGGGTGGAAGGAGTTCATCACGCTGTATGTATACAACAACAGGATAGTGACTGCGGAATACAACGCGAGAAACTCCAGCGGCCTGGTCCTGAGCTGGGACGGCGCGTCTCTGCGCGAACTGCAAGTCGGAACCGCGCATCCCAGCCTGCTTATCCGCGAATACGTCCAGGACCTGCTTACCTGGCAAGACCCGCGACGAATCCGAAGAATTCCCGGCGACACCCATGTATATGACACATTCGGCAAACTGGCAGTCGTTGCGATAGAACAGGCGAAAATCGGAAACAGGGCAGTCGCGCAGGTCCGCATTGACGGGAGCAGCCCGGTTCGTAACGACGCCGCGCCATTCTGATGCGAATTCGAAACGTCACCACCAAAATCCTCCTGGCCGCCATCGGCGCGATGCTGCCCCTGGCGTTCTTCCTCATGTTCCTGATGAGCTACTTCATGGGCGGACTGACGGATTCCATCATGCTCGGCATGCTCCAGCCCATGGCCCGAACAGCCGCCCAGAACGTGGAAAACCGTTTGCACACATTGGCTGAACGGTTTTTTATCCTGCGCGACAGCCGCACCTTGCGCGACCCTGGAGTATCTGACCGGGAAAAGCTGGTTTCCCTGCGCACCGTCGGAATTGGCCGGGAATTCGCCTGGCTCGGGCTCTATGATACGGACGGCGCGTTGCTGACGGGAAGTGACGCGAGCCCGCGCAACATAACGGGGCGCCCCCTTTTTCCGCTATTGCGGGAAACCGCCAATCTGGTCATAGAAAAAACGACCATCGGCACGGCAGGGCCGGAAATCGTCATGGGAACGCCGATTTATGCTCCGCCCGATCCCGGGAGCGCCGCCAGGGGCAACCTCGCGTATTACCTTGTGGGCAGCTATCCGTACGATGTGCTGAGCGGTGTACTGCGGGACATCAACCTCGGGACCGGCGGCACGGCCTTCATCATTGATCAGACCGGGGCCGTCATAGCCCACAAGGACCTTGGCAAGGTTTTCAGCCAGGAGACTGTCCAGAGCAGCCTTGGCGGCGGCGCCGAGGTGGAGGGGATCTTCGTCGCCATGACGCAGCGCCAGACCGGCTCCGCGCGGATCAAAACGCTTGCTGAGGACGTCGTCATCGGGTTTTCCCCCATCAACGGAACACTGTGGTCCCTTGGCATCAAGGCTCCGCGCGACAATTTCATGGGCGCCGCCAGGAACGCCCTGCTTATCGGCGTGAGCGTCATCGCGGCCGCTTTGCTTTGCACGGTGCTCTTTGTCGTGTTTTTCACCAGACGCGTGTTGTCGGTTCCGCTCGCAATCATTACCGGCAGCGCGCAACAACTTGCGCTCGGCAATTTTGCAAGCGAGTTTCCGCCGGCCCTTACGGCCCGGAAAGACGAGATCGGCCAGCTCGGGGCGGCCTTCATGCGCATGTCCGCATCAGTGCATACCCTTATCTCGGACCTGCATGACCTGACTGTCGCCACAGGCGTCGGAAGCCTGAACGACAGGGCGGATCCCGATGCATACCACGGAGACTTCCGGCGTATCGCGGAGAGCATGAACGTCGCCATGGACAACACCTGCTCCTATCTGGACAGCATGCCCGCGGGGCTGACCCTGTTCGATCAGCGCGGCGTTTCGGTATACCACAACAGGACCATGGAACGGATAATGCTCCGGCACGCCTGGCGGGCTGACGACCCTGCCCTGCTTGAGACCATCGTCGCCGCCGATTCAGGCGCTACCCCGCCGGAAGCGCTGCATCTCTTTCTGCCGGAGACGCAAGGACTCCCGACGTATGAACGCGATATGACGCTGCATGGCGCGCAGGGGGACGAGTACAGCTACGCCTTGAGCCTCGGCAGGGTGAACGGGCCGATAAACACGTTCTGCGTCATGCTGATTCTCAATGACGTCACAGCCCTGGCCAGTGCGAAGACGCAGGCGGAAGCGGCCAGCCACGCCAAAAGCGACTTCCTTTCCCGTATGAGCCATGAGATACGCACCCCGATGCATGCCATAATCGGCATGACCACCATCGGCCTCGGCGCCGGCGACGCCGAGCGCAAGCAGTATTGCCTGAAAAAGATCGAAGGGGCCTCGCAGCATCTTCTGGGCGTCATCAACGATATTCTCGACATGTCGAAGATCGAGGCGGACAAGTTTGAACTTTCAACCAGCGTTTTCAGTATTTCCGACATGTTGCAGCACCTCGTCGATGTGATCAGGTTCCAGACCGATGAAAGAAAACAGCGGTTTGTCGTGGAGATCGACCCCGCCCTTCCTTCCGCCGTTGTCGCTGATGAGCAGCGCATGGCTCAGGTCGTCACAAACCTGCTGTCCAATGCGGTCAAGTTCACGCCGGAGGAAGGCCGCGTCACTCTCCGGGCTGAATTGACGGGTGCTGACGCGAAGCTGGCGCATATCCGCATTGCGGTTTCGGATACCGGCATCGGCATGTCAGAGGAGCATAAAAGCAAGCTGTTCAGACCGTTCGAGCAGGCGGACGGCAGTATTTCCCGCAAATTCGGGGGTACCGGGCTGGGGCTTGCCATATCCAAGCGCATCGTGGAAATGATGGACGGCACGATACAGGTGGAATCGATCCCGGAACAAGGATCGACGTTTACTGTAGAACTCGCGGTTCCCGCCGCCCTGCCGGACGAAGGGGCGGCCGCAAGGCCTCCGGCGCCTGTCCGTCCCGCCGCGGATGGCGACGGTCCGGGGATTTTCCTGGGCAAGCGGGTTCTGCTGGCCGAGGATATCGATCTCAACCGCGAGATCATCGCTGGCCTCCTGGAGCGTACACAACTCGAAATAGTCTTCGCCCGCAACGGCCAAGAGGCCGTGGAAGCCTTTCTCGCAGATCCGCAGGGATACGACCTTATCCTGATGGACGTGCAAATGCCGCACCTGGACGGCTACGGGGCGACGCGCCGCATCCGCGCCTCCGGGTTGCCCGGCGCCACAAGTATCCCCATCATCGCCATGACCGCCAACGTCTTCCGCGAAGACATCGAACGCTGCCTGGCCGCCGGCATGAACGGACACCTGGGTAAACCCGTTGATCCGGACGAGGTGATTGCGACGCTTTCCCACTATTTTTTCGGCAAAGCTATGCCGGATAAAGGGTCTTCATAGCGGTCCCTTTCGTCAATGCCATTACTCATGCACTTAGAAGATATCCGGCATAATGCTTGCATAACTTTAGTAGACTGGGAACCCCCCCCGGCACTGCCGGGGGACTAGTAGGGTTTGACTTATGCGGGAGTAAGTTCAAGCCTCCTCTTTGTGAGCTGCTCAGTGCGAGCAAGAGGAGGCTTGAACATGAAGAGAATTTCCAGCCTAAGTCACACGGTATGG
>JAITRF010000006.1 GCA_031288535.1 Desulfovibrio sp.
CGTTTGCGCGTCGAGCGGGCAAAGGAGGCCAAACCCCTGCCTCCGGCCCCGGAAATACGGGAAACGGCCAAGGAAACCGTCAAGGAAACGGTCACGGACGGCGAAAACCAGGGAGCGCAGCCCGCGTAGAGCATTTTACGCTTGAGATTGCCGCTTGACGGCGAAGCAAGTTCGCCTCGCGGCAATCCCGCGGCAAGGATTCGCAGGCAAATCCTTGCCGGGCGGTTTATGCATTTTCAATTTGAACCGCTCTGGCGTCAGTCGCTGGCCGGCAAAGCCCCCAAGGCTATGCCCGCCGGGGTGGCCAGGATGGGCCGGGATGACACTTGCACGGGCAACGCGGTTTCCAGGCCGACTATTTTTTCGATGCCCGCCGTGGCGGCCGTGCCGCCCACCAGATGAACCATGTCCACCGGATAATTTTTCAGGCCCCTGCGGATTATGGTGCCGATCTTTTGCAGCACCGGGGCCACCAGTGGCAGAATTTTCCTGCGGTTCGCCGGATCCAGCTTGAAGGCTTCCGCCTCTTCAAAGCTGATGCCGTAGTGGCCGGCCAGCACCAAAGTCAGATGGGTTCCGCCGGTGGCCTCGTCAAAGGTGTGTATGACATTGCCATTTTTCAGGACGGCCACGCCCGTGGTGCCTCCTCCGATATCCACTATGGCGCCGTCGGCCAGTCCCAGCACCAGGTTGGCCGCTTCCGGCTCGTCCAGCACCCGGCTGACTTCCAGACCCGCCCCGGAGGCCACATAGCGGTGGGTGGCCGTGTCGCGCTCGGAGGTGCCGGGGGGGACGGCGATGGCCGTTTCCCGCAGTTCGCGGCCGATTGCCTCTTCCACCTCGCTTTTCAGTTCCTCCACCAGGGCGCGGGCGGCGGAGAAATCCACCACCAGACCGTCCCTGACCACCCGGGCCTGGCGTTGGGCCGAGGCCAGAGGACGCCCCCCGGAGTCCAGCGTCACCAGAACCACCGAAGCCGTGCCCAAGTCCAGGCCTGTCTTCAGGGGTTCGCGCGCCTCGCATTTACGGCGGCGGACAAAACTTTTCTCCACCTCGTCCAGAAAATCGTCCGGTTTCAGAGTCGTCATGCCTTACCCCGGCGTGCCGCGGCCTGCGCTCGAGATTGCCGCTTGCCGGCGAAACGGGTTCGCCTTGCGGCGATTCCGCGGCAGGGATTTGCAGGCAAATCCCTGCGGAGCGTACGGACGTTTTCAACGTCAATCCGCTCAATCCGCACGGGTCGAAATCCGGCCTGCGCCGTAGCTTTTATTTGCCGGCCTGGGGCAGAATCATTTCCACTTCGCCGTGCGGACGGGGGATGACATGCACGGAGAGCAGTTCGCCCACCCGGCCCGCGGCCGCCGCTCCGGCATCGGTCGCGGCCTTGACCGCGCCCACGTCGCCGCGGACCATCACGGTCACCAGGCCGCCGCCCACCAGCACCTTGCCAATCAAGGTGACGTTGGCGGCTTTGACCATGGCGTCGGCGGCCTCTATGGCCCCGACCAGGCCTTTGGTTTCAATCATGCCTAAGGCACGGGTATCAGTGGACATAAGAGAATACCTCCTCAAGTTCTGCAGGTAAGGGTTTCCATGCGGAAAGCACCAGAGCATTTTATCGGAAAGATACTTTCAATGACAAAATGCTCCAAGTTTGCGACTGTTCTACCCTTCCGCTTTGGGCAGAATCATCTCGACTTCGCTGTGGGGACGGGGAATTACATGGACGGAAATCAGCTCGCCCACCCGGCCGGCCGCCGCCGCCCCGGCGTCTGTGGCGGCCTTGATCGCTCCCACGTCGCCCCGGACCGTTACCGTGACCAGACCGCCGCCTACCAGCACCTTGCCGGTCAGGGTGACGTTGGCGGCTTTGACCATGGCGTCGGCGGCCTCAATGGCCCCGACCAGCCCTTTGGTTTCAATCAGGCCCAGAGCCTGTTGCGGATTGTCCATAGTGTTTCCTCCGGTTTTCCGGGTGGTTTAGAGATTGGCCTTCAGGCGTTCCACTATTCTGGAAACCAGCGCGTCAAGGACGTCCTCGCCCAGAAGCGGCGCGGCCGCGGTTTCCGGCTGAATTTTCGGTCTTATGTCTTCTATCTCGCGCAATCCGTAGGCCACCCGGCGGATATTGATCAGGTTGAGCGGTCCTACGTTGTCGGAGGTGGCGTTATGGCCCACCGCCCCGCACCCCAGGGTCAGGGAGGGGGCCACGGCGGTGGTGGCTCCGATGGCCGCGAGCGCCGCCGGAGAGTTGACAATCAGCCGCGAAACCGGCTTCTTCAGGCCGAACTCCCGGATTACCGCCTCGTCGCGCGAATGAATGCTCATGGTGTGCCCCGCGCCTTCCAGAGAGAGGATCTCAATGCAGCGCAGGCAGGCTTTTTCCCAGTTCTCCTCGACATAAAAGCCGAGAACCGGCATGAGTTTCTCTTTGGAATAGGGGACTTTTTCCCCCACTCTGGTTTCTTCGCCCAAAAGCACCCGCACCCCGGCCGGGATAGTGATGCCGGCGGTCTGCGCGATCACCTCCGGGGAACGGCCGACCAGCCTTGCGTTCATGGTGCCGCCGGGACCCATAAGCACCTTTTCCACCTTTTCCGAATCCCCGGGGGGCAGGAAATAGCCGCCCTGTTTCTTGACCTCGGCCATTACCTCCTGGCGGATGCAGCTTTCGGTGACGATGGACTGTTCGGAAGCGCAGATGGTGCCGTTGTCGAAGGTCTTGGAATCGAAAATGCGCTTGACGGCCAAGGGGATGTCCGCGCTCCGCTCGATAAACGACGGGCCGTTGCCGGGGCCTACGCCTATCGCCGGGGTGCCGGAACTGTAGGCCGCGTGCACCATGGCGTTGCCGCCGGTGGCCAGGATGAGGTTCATCTGCGGATGGGTCATCAGGGTGTGGGTTCCCTCCAGGGTGGGAGTGGTCAGGCAGGTCAGCAGATTCGGCGGCATCCCCAGGTTCTTGAGCACCCCGCGCAGGAGCCTTACCGTCTCGATGATGCAGTTCTTCGCGCCGGGGTGGGGCGAAAAGATCACGGCGCACCCCGCCTTCAGGGCGATCAGGGATTTGAAAATGGTCGTGGAGGTGGGGTTGGTCGAGGGGATCAGGGCGGTCACCAGACCGACCGGCACGCCGACTTCAAAAACCCGGTTTTCCGCATCCTTGCGGATAAGACCGATGGTCTTCATGTCTTTTATGTGCTCGTAAACGGTGCGCGAGGCGAAGAGGTTTTTGAGCACCTTGTCCTGCCAGACCCCGAAGCCCGTCTCCTCATGGGCCAGCTTCGCCAGTCGGGCGGCCTGGGCTTCGGCGGCTTTGGCCGCGCAAGCCACGACGTTGTCCACGGCGGCCTGGTCCAGCCCACGATAGACGTCCTGGGCCTCGGCGGCCAGTTGCACCAGATTGCGGGCTTCCTGAATTGAAACCAGATCCAGGTCTTTGACTGTGATCAAAGTTCTCCTCCTTACTTGAAAAGGGGGCTATTTTTTCTCGGCCTTAATACGGACCTTCTTGGCCGGTTTGGCGCCGTCCGTGTTCCGGGACGCGGTTTTTGCCCCGCCGCGATCGGGGGCTTGCGCATCGCGGGCCGCAACCGTCGCTTCCGCGTCGTCCTGCGCCGGTTTTTCCGGCGCGGGTCCTTTCCCTCCCGTCCCGGATTCGAAGGCGGGCCTTACCGGGTCGGCCGGGCGGGGAATCAGATGGGTGGCTCCCTGTGCCGCGAGTCGGCTTATGGCGCCCTGCGCCGCGGCCAGCGCGGCCCGCATGGCGCCCACGTCCCCGGACAAAAGGCAGGCGGCCAGGCCTCCTCCCACCAGGGTATGGCCCGAAAGCGCGACATTGGCGGCCTTCAGGGCGGCATCGACGGCTTCCACCAGGGCCAGCAGCCCCCTGGTTTCCACAATGCCCAGAGCCTCTCTGTTGCTGTCCACCCTCGTTCACCTCCCGAAATGGACGCGAGCCCGGATTGAAGGGATCAGAGCGGTTTAACGTCGAAAATGCACAAACCGCTCCGCAGGGGCTTGCCTGCACATCCCTGCCGCAGATTGCCGCGAGGCGGACCTGTTTCGCCGTCGAGCGACAATCTCAAGTGTATGCCTACCCCGCTCAATAGGCGGTGGGGTTTTCCGCCACGAACTGCACGGCCGCGGCAAAGGCGTCGCAGGCGGCCTTGCAGGCGGACTGGCTGCCGGTCAGCAGGCCGCCGCCGAAGTTGGTTTCCGAAGGCGGACCGTAAAAGGCGGCCAGTTTCACATCGGCGGCTTTCAGGGCCATATCCAGGGCATACATGGCTTCCAGCGGAGGCGCGATCAGATAGGCAAGTGGCGCGCCTTCGGCCACCCCGGCCACTTTGGACAGATAGCTGCCGGTGCGGGAGATGCAGTAGGCGTAATAGGGGATGCTGTCGTCCTCGTTGGCTGAAACGAACCAGGCCTCCTCGCTGATGAAGCGCGCTATGGCGTTCAGGCCGCTTCTGATTTCGGCCGGGTTCGGACCGGCGATTATGCCTATGATTTCTCCGGCCAGCTTCGTGTTGGCATTGGCCGCGCCGGCATAGAAACTCTTGGCGTAAACCACTTCCACGTCGGCCATCTTCGTGGCTTCGTCCAAAGCGGTGTAAGTCACGTCGTCGCAGTCGGCCGTGACCAAACCGAGGCTTTTCAGGCCCGGCTTGAGTTGCAGATCTCTGGCCATGTCGGCGCTGACATTGGGGATGATCTTGGCCGCCAGGATCGAAGTTTTCAGAGGATCGTTCTTAGCCATGTCTCCACCCTTCGCTTGCTTAGAGTTTAAGGTCCAGCCCGCTGGCCTTTTTGTCCAGTATGGTCTTGATGATGTCCGCGATATAGGCCCCGGCCTCGACCGCCGGGGTTCCTCCCCCGTGGATGTTGGAAATCACGGTCCGGCGCGCTTCCGGCATGTCGACCACGGCCTTGTACGCCATATAGGCGGACATGCTCTCCGCGGTGATCAGGCCGGGGCGTTCTCCGATCAGGGCGCAGACCACCTCCGCTCCGGTGATTTCCGAAATGTGGTCTTCGACGCCCACCCGGCCGTATTGCACGAAGAAGGGCGCGCAGGGCTTGATGTTGTGGCGCGCCAATCCGTCGGCGATGGCCTTCAGGGTGTCGGGGGCGTTGACGGTGACGGCCGTGGTGGAGAGCCCGTCGGCCACAAAGACGACCACCCGGTTGTTTCCCCCCACGTGGGCCTTGATCTTTGCGACATCCTCCTCCGCGCAGAAGCGGCCGAGGTCGGGACGGGTCAGATATTCGTCCTTGCTTGAGCACAGGGACTTGAAATGCGCGAAGCCGTGCTCTTTGATCCATTCTTCCGAGACGTCGGTGAAAACCGCGTCCATGGCCACGGCGTGGTCGGCGCGGAAGCGCAGGAGCGTTTCCGTCAGGTAGCGCGGACCGGCCCGCCAGACCCCGATGCGTGCCGGAGTGGTCTTTTTCATGGCCCGCATCGCGCCCGGATTATGGGGATGAGGCACCCTGACGATCTCTTGCGGGTCCTGGGCGCCGAGATCCGGTAGCGCGTCCCCCTTATCCGCCCCGCCGTTCCCCTCCCGGGGAGGCGAAGCCGGGACGGGCGCATCGGCGCTCATTTCCCTCAATATCTCCTCTACGGCTTTTCTCAGTTCCTGTTCTGTAAGCATGGTTTACCTCTTGTCCGAGCGTGTTCGGAGCGGTGATTTCGTTCGGTCGAAACCCGGCATCAGCAAAACAGCGAAGCGTCGCCGGCCTTGTCCGTCAGCCGGCCGTTCTCCCACAGACCCATCTTTTCCATCCACACGGCAAAGGCCGGGATCGGCGAAAGACCCAGAAGCTGGCGCAACGAGGGTCCGTCGTGATAGCTGGTGCACTGGTAGTTCAACATGATGTCGTCGCCGTGGGGTATGCCCATGAAATAGTTGCACCCGGCCGTTGTCAGGAGAATGGCCAGGTTCTCGATATCGTTCTGATCGGCTTTGGCGTGGTTGGTGTAGCAGGCGTCGCAACCCATGGAGATGCCGGTCAGTTTGCCCATGAAGTGGTCTTCGAGGCCGGCTCTGGTGATCTGCTTGGAATCGTACAGGTATTCCGGACCGATGAATCCGACCACGGTGTTTACGAGAAAAGGCTGGTAGCGTTTCGCAAAACCGTAGCAGCGGGCTTCCATGGTCACCTGGTCGGCCCCGTGATGGGCGCCGGCGGACAGTTCCGAACCCTGTCCGGTTTCGAAATACATGACATTGGGACCCACGGCCGTGCCTTTGTGCAGGGCGAGATCCCGGGCTTCGTCCAGCATGGCCGCGCTGATGCCGAAGGTTTCGTTG
Organism: Desulfovibrio sp.; assembly: GCA_031288535.1. GTDB lineage: Bacteria > Desulfobacterota > Desulfovibrionia > Desulfovibrionales > Desulfovibrionaceae > Frigididesulfovibrio. The sequence goes on from JAITRF010000006.1 coordinate 6,321, forward strand.
CCTTTCTGGGAGCCCGCGACGCTCTGGAAGATGAGATCCGTCGGAGCGCCCTGGCGCACGGCTTCCATCTGGGTCGTGACGTGCCCGAGCACGCAGATCTGAGTGGGTATGTCGAATTTGACCTTGATCTCCTGGAAACGCTCCAGGATTTTCTTCACGTTGTCCACAGTGTCGTCCACCGGGTTCAGGCCGATGACCGCGTCGCCCGCGCCAAAGGACAGACCCTCGTAAGTGGAGCTGGTGATGCCCTCGATGTCGTCGGTGGTATGGTTGGGCTGCAAGCGTATGGCCAGGGTGCCGGCCTGCCCGATGGTGGTGTTGCAGTGGGCGGTGACGCGCACTTTGGAGGCGGCGTAAATAAGGTCCATATTGCTCATCAGCTTCGCCGTCCCGGCTACGATTTCCGAGGTCAGGCCGCGGCTTGCCCGGCGGATCATGTCCCCGGTGGTATCGTCGCCGAGCAGCCATTCGCGGAACTCACCCATGCTCCAATTCCGGATTTCGTTGTATATGCTCTCGTTGACGTCGTCCTGGATGATGCGGGTTACCTCGTCTTCTTCATAGGGCACAACGGGATTTTCGCGCAGATCGGCGATAGTCATCGCGGCGAGCACCTGCTTGGCGGCGATGCGTTCGGCCATGGTTTCCGCCGCGATACCGGCCAGATGGTCGCCGGAGCGGTCTTCGTTGGCCTTGGCCAGGACGTCCTTGACGTCTTTGAACTGATAGGCTTTGCCGAAAAGACTGGTTTTGAGTATCACAGTTCCCCTCCGATGTGGGCGGGGCCGATGCCCCGCGGTTGCCGACCGTGCGTCCGGGCCGCGTCACGCGGGACGCGATTGGGAAAACAGGCGGCTTTGCAACTCCTCAATACCTTCCCCGCTTTTCGCCGACACCCGTACGACTTCCTTGACGCCCGCGCCTTCCAGGGTCGCTTCCGCTTCCGCCAGCTCGGCCGGGGAAGCCGCGTCCGTCTTGGCGATCACTCCCAGAACCGGCGCTTTCAGGGCCAGGGCGATCCTGGCCGGCAGCCTCGTTTTGCGTCCCGCGTCGATGACGAACAGGATGAGCGAGGCGCGGACGGAGTTGAGGATGATGGCGTTGTAATAGCGGGGGACGCTGAGCATCTCGCCCGGGGTATCGATGGCCTCGTCCAGATAAACCAGGGCCTCGGTCTTTTTCACCTGACCGTCCATAAGCCCCAGGCTTTTCAAAAGAGTGCTCTTGCCGGCCCCGGAAGGCCCGACCACCATGATGCGCCGGCCTTCGCCCGCAAGGCTTCGCGCGCACCCCGCCTCCCCGTCCCGGTTCATGTTTTCGTCAAAGGCGCGGGAGCGAAGCCCAAAATATTGTTCAAGGCGGACAAAGCCCCGTCAAGGGCGCTTTCGACCGCGGCCACGTCGCCTGTGAACACCAGGCACCCCGTGAAGCGGTCGACGAATTCCAGCCTGATGTCGCCGTGCTTGCTGGCGGAATCGGCCGCAATGATGGCGCCCTCGCCCGGCGTGATGGTCATCAGCCCGATGGCCCCTTTGTCTTCAACTCCGATCTGCCGGCATAAATCCTGGCCCGGATGCGCGATCATGTGGGCAAGCGTAACCTGCTTGCCGGGGACGTATTCCTGAATGGTGCGTATTTTCTCTGACATTTCCGTATGGCGGCGCAAAGGCCGGTTCGTGGACACCCGGAATTTCGCCGTAGCGCGCAAGGCAGACCCGGCCATTTATCGTCACATAGCATCTACTACGCTAGTTTGCAAGGGGATATCGCCGGGCTTGACGCATCTTATCGCCTCAGCCCCGCGGCGGGGATCGGAGGACGTCAGAGAATGAAGCGCGTCAAATCCGCATTGCCGCGCACGTCCTCAAGGCGGGACCTGACCCAGTCCCGGTCCACGCGCACGGTTTCGCCGCCCCGTTCCGGGGCGTCAAAGGAAAGGTCGGCAAGGATTTTTTCCATGATCGTATAAAGCCTGCGCGCGCCGATGTTTTCCGTCTGGCGGTTCGTTTCCTCGGCAAAGGCCGCCACCTCCTCCAAAGCCTCCCCGGAAAATTCGAGGCTCACGTCTTCAGTGCCCATGAGAGCCGTGTATTGCAGGGTGAGGGCGTTGTGCGGCTCTTTCAGGATGCGCAGAAATTCATCCTTGCCCAAGGCGGAAAGTTCGACGCGCAGGGGGAAGCGCCCCTGCAGTTCGGGGATCAGGTCCGAAGGTTTGGCGTTGTGGAAGGCCCCGGCCGCTATGAAAAGAACGTGATCCGTGCGCACCATGCCGTATTTTGTGTTGACGACGCTGCCTTCCACTATGGGCAGCAGGTCCCGCTGCACGCCTTCGCGGGAAATGTCCAGGCCGCCGCGTCCGCCCTGCACCGGAATGGCCACCTTGTCGATCTCGTCGATAAAGATGATCCCGGTCTGTTCCACGCGTTCTCTTGCCAGGTCGTTGACCGCGTCGTGATCGATCAGGCGCTCGGACTCCTCCTGGATAAGCAGGCCAAAGGCTTCCGGGGTCTTGAACCGGCGCCGTTTTTTGCGCGCGGGAAACATGCGGGCGAAGGCGTCCTTGATCTGGGAACCCATCTGCTCCATGCCGGGCATACCCAGCATCTCGATCTGCGGCTCCGAGGATATCTCGACCTCCAGCTCCACCTCGGTTTCGTCCAGGCGTCCGGCCCGCCACATGGCCCTGAACTGTTCCCGGTTGCCTGAAGGCTGCCTGTTTTCCGCGCCCGGGGCCGAATACCCTCCGGCGTAGAAATCCGGGACCGGGCCTGAGCGCAACAACAGGTCCAGGAGGCGGTCTTCGGCGACGGCCTCGGCTTTCACCCGCACCCGTTCCCGTTCTTCCTCCCGCACCAGGGAAACGCCTATCTCCATGAGGTCGCGCACCATGGACTCCACATCGCGCCCCACATAGCCGACTTCCGTGTATTTCGTCGCCTCCACCTTGATGAAGGGCGAACCGCAAAGCCGGGCCAGACGGCGGGCGATTTCCGTCTTGCCCACGCCCGTCGGCCCCATCATGATGATGTTTTTGGGCGAAACCTCATCGCGCAGGGAGGGGTCAAGCTTCTGCCTGCGCCAGCGGTTGCGGATGGCTATGGCCACCATCCGCTTGGCCTCGTCCTGGCCGACTATGTATTTGTCAAGTTCCCGGACAATTTCCCGTGGGGTCAGAGGAGTGGGCATCGGGCAATCCAGCGGTGCGCTAAAATGGTTGGGTCAGGATGCGGGGTTCGCATCAGTTTCTTCCGCCGCAGCGGGGAGGGCTTCGTCCGGAGCGGTCCGGCTTTGCGCGCCGTCGTGGTCATCCGTCCCCGCCGGGGCGGTTTCCCCGGCTTCCGGGGCGGCGCAATCTCCGTCCGCCGGGGCGGGGGGAACAAGCACTATCCGGGCCTTGGAGTAAACCTCCTCCATGCCCTTGTCGGCCAGAAGCACTTCCTCCAGACCGGAGAGCAGGTTGTTGCGGACGTAATATTCCCGCAGCGTCTTAAATTCCTGCCCGCTCCCGCGTGCGAGCCTGTGCAGGTAGACGTCGATGTCCTGCCTGCTGACCGTCAGTCCCTGTTTTTTGGCTACAGTCAGAAGAAACGCCCGGGCTTTGGCGCGTTTTTCCGCTTCCCGGCGGACGTCGCCCTCCACGGCCTTGAGCGCGTCATTCGAAACCGGCCCGTATTCCTTCAGCACATTAAACAGTTCCCGTCTGACGGCGGCGGTCTGGCTCTCGATCATGGCCTCGGGCACGGTAAACTCGGCCTGTTCCAGCAACTTGTCCAGCAGCCGCTTCTGCGCCTTGGCTTTGTTCGTGTCCTCGCGCCCGCGCAGAAAGGCTTCCCTCAAGCTCTCGCGCATTTTCGCAAGGCTTTCAAAGTTTCCGGCCTCCTTGGCAAAGGCGTCGTCTTCGGCGGGCAGAATTTTTTCCACCAGTTTCTTCAATTTGACGCGCGTGCGCACCGTGCGCCCGGCCAGACCGGAATTGACGAAGTTTTCCGGAAAGGTCAGGGGTTCCTCTTTTTCCTCTCCGGGGGCGAGACCTTTGACCAGATTCTCAAAATCCGGAAAATCTATGCCCTCGCCCAAGGTGTGCAGGAAATTTTCCGCTTTGAAATCGGCAAGCGCGGCCCCGGCGTCGTCAAGGGCCGCGAAGTCCAGGATGACCGTATCTCCGTCTTTGGCCGGGCGGTCTTCCTGCAACGGCGAAATCCTGGCCCGACGCTGGCGCATATTGAGGAGGGCGGCGTCAATGGCGGATTCGTCCGCCACGACCTCTTCCTGCTCGATCTCAAGGTCCTCGTAATGCGGCAGATCGAACTCCGGCATGACCTCGAAGACCAGATTGTAAGTGAAATCGCTCCCCCGCTCCAGAAGGCCGCCGTCGTAATCCATGCGGGATACGATATCGAAAGCGTTATTCTCCATTATCTCCCGGATGTTTCCCTGCACCAGCCTGTCTGTGGCCTGCTGGATCACTTCCCTGTTAAAACGCTTCATTACCAGGTCGGCCGGAACTTTGCCCCTGCGGAACCCGTCCAGTTTCAGGGAAGAGCGAAAGGAGGAGACGGCTTCGTCCACGGCTTTGCCGGTCTCTGCGGCGGGGACTGTGACCGTGATTTTTTTCTTGACCGGATTCAGATCCTCAATGGCATATTGCATTTCGTGAAGCTTCCTTCAGGTAAATAATGCCGGCAGACAAACGCCGGCAAATAACGGCAGACCTTTGTGGTGCGAGAGGGGGGAGTTGAACCCCCACGGACAAGCCGCCGGATTCTAAGTCCGGTGCGTCTACCAGTTCCGCCACTCTCGCGGAAAGCGATCCGGGAGTTTGGACGGATGCGCCAAGCCTGTTCCGGGGCGGGTAAGAATAGCCCGCAAAACCGCAAGTGTCAAATGCGCTGCCCGCAGGGCTGACGCATCTAAAATTTTATATTGTTAATTAAGAATATTATGATACACACCTTTGAGATTCGCGGCGGCGGCAAAGCCGCCTTGCTCTTTACGAAGCCTGCGGCTTCGGGCGATGCTGGCGCATCGCCGCATGACTGACGCAATAAGATGCGTCAGCCCTGGCGCCGCCCGGCAGTTCCGGAGCGGTTCAGATGTCCACCCCCAGCCGCTTTGCCCCGGCGAGGCCCCCGAGGACCGAGCGCGTGTTGCGCCGTCCGGCAGCGGCGAGCGCCACCAGGGCTTCAAAGGAACGCAGTCCGGTGTTGCAGATCAGCACGACGGGCCTGTCCGTAGGAATTTCATCCAGGCGGCCGGCAATCCGGTCCTGCGGGATACTGTGCCAGTCCCCGGGGTATTTTTTCAACATCGGCCCGGCATCCCGACCGACGCGGACGTCCAGGAAGAACACATCGTTTGCGCCGCGTTCCGCCCAGAGCCTTTCGAATTCCTCCTGCGTCATGGGGTCGAGGCGTCCCGCGAGAACGTTTTCGGCCACGTTGCCCACAACGTTGACGATATCCATGGCCGCGGCAAAGGGCGGCGAGTACAGCACTTCCAGATTGGAGACGTCGCAAATCGTGGCCTCCCGGGCAAGCAGAGGGGCCACAGCGTTGATCCTGGCGGCCAGAGCGTCCCCGTCGGCGCACATTCCCTGGATGCCCAGCACCCGTCCGCCGGGCTTGTCGACCACCAGCTCCAGGGCCATCAAATTTTTCTCGGGATAAAAGTGCGCCCGGTCGATTTGCTCCACGTGCACGTTCACAGCGTCGAATCCTTCGCGCAACGCCGTTTCGACGGTCAATCCGGCGCCGGCGCAGTTCTGGCCCAAGAGCTTGATGCCCCAGGACCCGACAGCCCCGGGGAATGTGGCGTCGCTTCCGGCCAGATTGGTTCCGATGACCCTTCCCTGGCGGTTGGCCATGGACCCCAGGGGGTACCAGCCCGGCTTGCCCGTCACAAGATTGGCGACGCTCACGCAGTCGCCCCCGGCATAAATGCACGGGTCGGATGTGCGCATGTGGTCGTCGACAACGATCAGGCCGCGGTTCGTCAGTTTCAGGCCGGCCTTTTCCGCCAATTCGGTGTTCGGCCGCACGCCGGCGGCCATGATCACAAGGTCGGCGGGCAGTGTGCGCTTGTCGGTGACGACCGCCGCCACTCTGCCTTTCTCGCCAGAAAAGCTGAGGACTTTCTCCGAAGCGTACACCCGGACCCCGTTGTCCTCCAGGTCTTTGGCGGCCATGCGCGCCAGGGTGGGAGAAAGAAATCCGGGCAGGATATGCTCGGCCATCTCCACGACGGAAGTCGGAATTCCCCACATGTCTCCGAGGGCGACGGCCGTTTCCAGGCCGATAAAACCGCCGCCTACGACGACGGCGGCGGCGATTTTTCCGCTCTCGGCATCTTCGCGGATCGCCTCGGCTTCATCCAGAGTGGTCGCCGGAGTTATACCGGCGAGGTCAAGGCCGGGAACGGGTATTTTGTTCGGAGAACTGCCTGTGGCGAGAACGAGCTTGTCGTAGGGAAGGGTAAAGGTCCTGCCGGAAGCCAGGTCTTCGACCGTCACGGTTTTGGCGTTTCTGTCCACGGATGTGGCCCTTGTCCGCGTCAGGACTGAAACGCCTTTGTGCGTGCGGAAGAAGTCGGCGTCACGTATGGTCCCATAGGGGGTCGACTGGAGTTCCTCCACCCGGTTCACCTCTCCGGACACATAATACGGAATGCCGCACCCGCCGTAGGAAATACGTTCCGCCTGATCGACAAGAACGATTTCGGCATCGGGCGCAAGACGCTTGCAGCGGCTGGCCGCCTTGGGGCCGAGGGCGACGGCGCCTATAATTACAACGCGCATGGACATGGGAACCTCTCTATATTGGTTGAAACGGAATCCTCAATGAAACTTTCCAGTTCCCGCAGGACCCCTTACGGGGTTGCGACTAGCGTCGCTTGGCGCGACACTAGCACAGTCCGCCAAGCACTTCCAGGAGACGCGGCATGCGGCGGTGGTCATGGCGCAGATGTTGAATGTAGGCGCCCCATTGCGTCGACATGCCGTATTCTCGCATGAGTCCGCCCATTTTGCGCAGAAAAACGGCTGATTCCACATAGATCTTGGGTTTGACCAAAGCTATCTGCTCCGCCGCAAGGCCTTTCCATAAGGCAATCGCTCGCTCCGGCGCGAAATCACGTACGGCGGCGGCCACGCGGAAGTACGATGGCTATCCATGCGGGATCGCAAGGAAAGGCCAGCCTTTCGCCGCCGAAGAAACTGACAGCCAAGGCGACGCCCCCAATGACTGCGGCCAAGCATGCCTTTTTTCCGCATTAAGCAAAAAAACTTTGTAAATATTCATATTTTACACACAGACGAGCAAATTCTCATTTCTTTGCAATTTCCAGGACTTGATTTTTTCCTGGTGATCCCACTGTTTTTTGTATTCGCCATTGTTCCCATAAAGAACATCGTGCGTTCCACGTTCAATAATTCTACCGGATTTAATTACCAGTATTTGGTCGGCATTACGTATTGTCGTCAATCGATGCGCAATCACAAGCAGTGTTTTCCCTCGCATCAAATTATTCAGCCCTTGTTGGATAAGCAGCTCATTTTCAGGATCAACCGAAGCTGTGGCTTCATCCAAAATCAAGATAGGCGCATCTTTTAAAATAGCTCTGGCAATGGCAATCCGCTGACGTTCTCCCCCCGCAAGACGCGATCCTTTTTCTCCGACAATGGTATTATAGCCATGTTCCAGGTTCGTAATGAATTCATGGCAACAAGCGCGTTTTGCCGCATCAATAACCTCGCTGTCCATGGCGTCAGGATTTGCCAGACGAATATTATTCATCACGGTATCGTTAAAAAGATAGACATCTTGAAATACAATACTGAAATTTTTGTATAACTCGTCAAGCTCAAAACTGCGGATATCTGTTCCACCAATGCTTATCATTCCTTTTTTAACGTCCCAGAATCGCAGAAGAATATTGGCAATAGTGGTTTTACCTCCACCGGATTCACCTACCAATGCCGTAACTGTGCCTAGGTGCGCAACAAAGGAAATATTTTCCAAGACATTCTGATCTCCATATCCGAAGCTAACATCCTGAAAAACGAAACTGTTATCCTTGGGCTTGGTAAAACCAGCCTCCCTGGCAAGTGGTGGAGTGTGAAGAATTTTGGCTATCCGTTCCATGGAGGTCGCTAAAAAACGAAATTCTGTCAAAAAAACGCCGAGGTTTTGCAGAGGATCAATAAGCCGATAACTGACAAGGATGAAAAAGAGAAATATTGACAATTCAAATTGTTGTTGTAGGAAAAAATAACTTCCAGTTAATAATGCAGATACTAGAGAAAGATCCAGCATAGTTTGAAATAATTGTCCTAAAACACCAAATTTTGTTTCCATTCGGATAGCCATGGACAAAAATAGATTATTATATTGTGTAAATGGAGAGAATGATTCTCCAGTACGATCAGCGCCTTTTAATTCACTAATGCCACCTACATACTCTAAAATAGTTGTGTCTACTTTTGAGCGCATTTGTACATATTTTGGGCTATCTGAAGCTGATATGTAAAATGAATATATTGCTATAGGAATTGATAACAGTATTACTCCGAACATGGATAAGCTAATTTTCCAATTCATAAATACCATTATAGCGCCAATTATGACAGGTACAGCAAAGCAGGCTATAATTTCATAAATATATATTCCAAATACTGCTTCTGTATCATTCATATCATGTAGTAAACTTCCACTTATTACCGCTGGATCAGATGTACGGAAAAATGCAAACGAGAGAGTGCGCAGATGATCGCATACCCGAATGCGCAAGGCGGCAATCATTTTATATGTCTCTATCATGGATTTACGTACATATGAAAAAATTAATATGCAATAAATTATAAATAAAAAGACAAGAGATAATAATGAAATTATGGCATGTATTTCAGATGATGTAACTTGGCTACGCAAGAAACTGTCCAAAAGAAAGAAAACAGCGATAAAGGAAATGCTCTGAGCCGCCATGGCTCCAAGATTCAAAGCAATCGGGATATACAGCGGGCGCAGATGGCCAGCGAGGAAACAGACAACTTTCAGCATGGCACAACCTCCTTGTGCGGCAGACTCTCGATGCTCCAGCTCCGTGCAGCATGATGGGCTTCCCACAACCGCGCATAAATTCCATCGGCGCGCAGCAAATCCGTATGCCGTCCTTGCTCCGTGATACGACCCTGGTCCAATACGATGATGGTGTCTGCGGCGGCGATGGAAGGTAAACGATGCGCAATGACCAATACGGTTTTACCGGATAAAAATCCCGCCAATCCTGCCTGGATTTCCGATTCACTCTCCGGATCGGCGAATGCGGTGGCCTCGTCGAGCAGAACGACGGGCGTATCGCGTAAGGCCATCCGAGCCAAAGCAATACGCTGACGCTGCCCCCCGGAAAGATGAACGGTCCCGCCAGCCCCTATTTTTGTATCATACCCCTGCGGCAGAGCGGCGATCAGATCGTCACAACAGGTTATCCGCACCGCCTGTTCCACTTCTTCAGATGTCGCATCCTCACGACCGAGGCGGATATTTTCCCGCACTGTCCCGCTGAAGAGAAAAGGACTTTGGAATACCATGGAAAAAGAACGGGCCAGTTCCTTATTGGAAAACTCCTGTAAGCCTATGCCACCAAGGGTGATGCTGCCGCTTTTTATCTTTTCCATTCCGGCCAGCACCGCCGCCAGGGCGCTTTTTCCCGAACCGCTGGGGCCGACGATGGCGGTCACGGTGCCAGCCTTAGCCGTAAAACTGATGTCGTTCAGAATAGGTCTTCCCTCATAGCAAACATGGAGATTTTGCACACAAAGATCCGCAACTTTTACGTCTTCACGGGTTTTGAAGCCGCGTTCCTCCACAGGCAACGCCAACAATTCCTGTACCGTATTCCATCCCTGCATGGTGCGCATGATAAAAGCCACAAAACGCATCAATCTGCTGATGGGAAGGAGAGCCATGCTCCCCAGCAACAGAGAGAGCACCAGGGCGTCCAGAGTAATTGATCCCTGGGAAAAGAATAACGCCCCGGTGGCGGCGATAAGAAGCACCGGCAGGGCAAGCATTGCCAGATAACGCGCCCAACGCACGGCATAAAAGGAATGGACCTGATTCTGCATTTCCTTCAAATTTTCAATGGCGGTTTGCATACGGCTGAACGATTCCGTGGTACGATTGAAAATTTTAACAACCGGCATTCCTTGCACAAATTCAACAGCATCAGCGTGAAGCAAGGTGAGAGACGCATTATAGCGGTCCATGAACTTACTTTCCCGCATAGCCTTCATGCTCCCGGCTTGGAGATAAACGGCTGCGGCAAGGATGCAAACCATGATGAATCCCATACGCCAATCAACAATAAACAGACAGACTATCGCAATGCACGGCAGCAGCAAAGAGTATATGAAATCCGTAATATTGTGCGCTATGAAATTCTCCACTTCGCCGATATCCGCTGTAAGCGTCTTTTTTAATTCTCCCGTACTTTTTCCCGCGAACCAATGAAGGGATACCTGCCCAAGATGGCGCATCAGGGTAATACGCATGCCCTTACCAACGGCAAAGGCCGCTTCGTGCGCATAGTAGGAGGATAGTATCCTCACCGCTCCCCCGACAAGCACAGCCAGAGTTGCGACCAAACACGGATAATAGGGAAAGGCGGCTTCGATGCCATTCAGCAGAAAGTTTTGTAAAATATGCTGGATGGCGAAGATAGGAACGGGAAAAACCAAAGCGGCCAGAACGGCAAAAAAAACTCCAAGAAGGAGTCTTCCCGGAGCGCCGGGGGCAATAGTCGCGAACCAGGATAAATGTCGCGTAAAGGACATGAAACCTCCCTTTTGGAAAAAGCGCTGAGATATCCTCAAGAGTATCCCACAGGGTTTTTTCGTCCAGAGGCGTACGATTTTTGAGTGAAAAAAAATGCTTTTCGGGTATGTGGCAAGTAAAGTGCCGACAAAATGCCAGTCAAGAAGAAGATCTCAGAATTTCACCCGGCGTCAGTCCGTAATGCCTGCGAAACGCGGCAATAAAATGTCCGATATTGGTATATTCAAGAGCAAAAGCGCATTCACTGACATTCAATTTCTTTGCTGAGAGCATCTCATGTGCATACTGCATTTTACAAGTATGTATATATTTGGAAATAGTCATATTAAATAGCTTTTTAAATCCATTATTTGCTTTTGATTCACTCATTTCGGCGGATGAATAATATTCAGATAACGATATATGCTTCAAGTAGTTATTTTCTATAAATTGTTTTAAATTAGTCAGTTTATGGATATCATAGTCATGTAATATAACATATTTATTATAAACAGGCTGAGATGCTTGTTGTATCAATTTTGATAAAAAATCCAATGCCGCGCCACGCATTTCCATATTATCTATAATACTATCTTTAAAAATGTTAAAAATTCTTTTTCCCGAGCTAATCAATGCCGGACTGGCGAGTCCAGTTATTGCAGGAATCCCATATGATTTTTTATTAAATGAGGTATGCAGTAACTTTATTATATTATTTTCAACGGATTTTCCAAAATTATTTGTGATAGCTCCGAATTTTATACTTAGTGCCACATGGCAGTAAGAATTTTGTATAGGGAATATTGATTTAGCTGTGGTATTATTCCATTCGGAAATGATAAAATTATTTTTTTTCAGAGTGATTAAATACGGATTATCAACTTGAAATTCAACATGATATTCACCGTCAAGCAATAAGAAAAGCATTATCATAGGAATATCACATGTGAACTCGCATTCATAGCACTTCACAATTTGTACAGGCCCGCATGCGCCAAAATAAAAACCACTTACAGGTTCAAATATAAGAGCTTCAGCTTCAAATACAGTATTGCAAACGCGCATGGAAAGAGGTGATTCCAATAGCCTGAAATTCTGCATCTCATCCATATAGGAAGACATGCATCTGGAATTATCTGTAATGCAATTGTATTGCGGTATTTTTCCATGTTGCGATGTATCCGGCATGTGGGAATCCCCTTGTCAGCGGAGCTTTTTCGTTCAGGCGGCTTAAAAGCCTTGAGTTATCCGTGCAGTTGCAGCATAGCACAGTGAAAATGAAAATCAATATCTAATATTTTTACTTTAATTTCAAATAGATACTTATTTCGGCTAAAACTTTACGAATCCGGGCCAAGACAATGCCCAAGCTCGTAACGTAATAGCGGCATCATCATTCATCCGGAGGTTTTGACGTGTCCTGCTTTTTTTCGTTCCGCAAGGAACTGCCTTTCATTTTTCCGTTGTTCGGCCCGCTGCTTGTCTCGCAGTATGCGCAGATAGGTTTAGGAGCTGTGGATACCGCCATGGCGGCGAGGCTTGGAACTGTTGAACTCGGCAGCGTTGCTGTGGGGGTCGCCCTGTGGATGCCGGTTTATATGTTTACCATCGGGATCGTGTATGCGTCACTTATCCTTGTCTCCCAACACAATGGTGCCGGAGATGACGATGGAACGCGCTTCACGGCGCAACAGGGCGCGTGGCTTGGCTTGCTCCTTGGATTGCTGTCCGCCGGTTTGGTTTATCTGCTTTCGTTGCGCATCGACCTGTTCGGAGCAAGCGCGGAGATGATCTTACCCGCCCAGGAATATCTTCGCGCTTTGCTCTGGGGGCTGCCCTTCGGTTCCATGGCTCTCGGCCTCCGCTTTTACTGCGAAGGGCAGAACACTGTTTTCCCGGTGACGGTCATGATTCTGGTTATGGTGGGATTGGGCGCTTTTTTGAATTACGGATTGATGTTCGGCAATTTCGGCCTACCCGCTCTCGGGCTGTATGGATGCGGGCTGGCGACGGCCCTGAGCATGGCATGTTTTTTCTGCATGTTGTGTCTGTATGTTCGGTTTTCACCGAAATTCGCGCCCAAAGGTTTTTTTCGCCGCATTTCCCTGCCCGACCCGCGCGGCATGCTCCGCATTTTCAAACTCGGCCTGCCTCTCGGTTTCGGCGCGACTTCGGAGTTTCTCATATTTTCCGTGATCGTCATGTTCATCAGCACTCGAGGGGCGGCAGCGACTGCCGCGCATCAGATCGCCTTCACCTGCATGATGCTTTTGTTCGCCACTCCGGCCGCACTTTCCTTCGCCGCTTCCATCAGGGTGGGCAATCTTTACGGCCTTGGGGATCGCCAAGCACTGCGGCAGGCCATCACCGGCATTCTTACGTTAAGCGGCTTGCTTGGGTTGGCTTTCACCTTGGTGCTGTTGCTGAATGCGAACGGCATGGCCCGCGCGTTCAGCGACGACGCGGCGGTAATTCCTCTGGCTGCGTCAATCCTCCAGGTGGCCGCCTTCTTTCAGTTTGCGGACGCCATGCAAGTCTGCCTCAATGGAACTCTGCGCGGCGCGGGCGATACAACCATCCCATTTGTCATGACGATAGTGACGTATTGGCTTTTTTGCCTCCCTTCAGGGTATGCGCTGTCCGGCATGCCTTTGCCATTCAATTTGACTCTTTCCCAAGATTTTCTTGGAATACGTGGCTGGTGGGTTGCCCTCACCATCAGCATTTCTCTTGTTGCCATACTGTTGGCATTTCGTGTGTATTCCATTTTCTGGAAAGTTCCCAATACAATAGAGAATGAACATACGGATCATATTTTTTGAAAACTAATTGAAAAAGCATTTATTATCATAACACATTTACAACTAAGAAGGAGCGGCATATGGCATACGATTCACATTTCAGGGTATTGGCGGCAGGCTTTTTAGTCTTTTTCACGGGGTTGGTTCCCATACCTTTTATCCAAAAAGCTCAGGCTGCGGAAACACCGGTCAGTCAAAGCCCCTCAACAGGAGAACCAGCGTCATCTCCATATAAACTTCCGGTGATAAACGTGACTGCGGACAAACATATAACGGAAGTGCAGAAAACCCCCATGGCCATCACCGTGATCACGGCGCAAGAATTGGAAGATGCCGGAATACAAAGCATTCAGGATGTCTTGAGGCGCGTCCCCAACCTGTCGGTTCACCCGACTTTTGGCGGCAACACCAATATGTCCTTCCGTGGAGTCAGCACGACAGCGGGGAATGCGATCAATCCACTTGTCATTTATGTGGACGGCGTACCTGTGGATACCGTGCTCAATCTGGACGCCAACCTCATGGATATCGAGCGCATCGAAATCCTGCGCGGCGCGCAGGGGGTCATCTACGGCAAGAACTCACTGGGGGGCATCATCAACATTATTTCCAAAAAGCCCGGCAATACGGTAACGGGGAAACTACAGGTCGGATTCGGCACGGATGAAACGTATAATTTCGGAGGGACCGTCAGCGGGCCAATAATTGAGGACAGGCTGTTCTACTCATTGTCCGCCCAACATGGGTACACCGGCGGATGGATGAAGAACGACAATACCCACAAAAGCAACGCGGAACGCACGGATCGCGTGAAAGGGCGGATATTGCTGACTCCTACGGATAGGGCGGAATTTTCTTTTCATGTGGACTATACACAAAAGGATGTGGATTTCTCACCCTATGTGGCCGGCAACAGCGTATCCATGAAGTCCCCCGCCCACGGCAGCGACTACACGCGCAGTCAGATTCTGAATACGGCCCTGCAGGCGACGTTGCGTTTTGAGCCGTTGATCTTTGAATCCATAAGCACTTTTCGCTTTGAAGAAGCCAACTACCGTTTGAACATGAACCCGTTGGTGGCGGCGATGGGCAATGCCGGTCGGGATGTGGAAAGGAAGGAATTCAGTCAGGAAATTCGTCTGCGCTCCCCGGATGACAAGGAAGGGTTGGCCTGGCTTGGTGGCGCCTTTTTCAGCTACGGTGATACCCAGTTCCACAAGATGTTCGCTGAATACCAGCCGATAAGTGTACCATACGTGGGCACATTCAACATGTATGTGGATCAACCCTATCGTGAATACATGACGGAATTCGCTCCTTTCGCGCAGATTGAAATTCCGATAACGGATGCTTTCAAAATCATCGGCGGCCTGCGCTGGCATTATACAAAAAAAGACGCCTCCATCAATTATGAACCGAATCAGGACATGCAAACGCTTGCACCGATGCTTGGCATGTCCGCAACTCCCGTACATGCCAGTGTAGGTGACGAATGGAACGAATTATTGCCGCGGCTCACTTTGAATTACTCTCTCACCAAAGATCATATGATTTATGCTGGCATCAGCCGCAGCTTTATTCCAGGAGGTTTCAACTATGCCTCTACGACAGGAATGAACGCTGAATTTGATTCGCAGACCGCCTGGAATTATGAGATCGGCGCTAAGACAAGCTGGCTCGACAACAGACTTACGGCTAATCTGGCTCTTTTTTATTCGGATTATGAAGATTTGCAGGTTATGCAGTATGATGCCGCATCCGCTTCATATCTGAGCGATAATGCCGGTTCGGCAAAAAGCTACGGAGCGGAGCTTGATCTTACGGCTCTGATCACAAAGGGACTCACCGCCGAATTGGGCTTCGGCTATACCCATGCCAGACTCAAAGATTACGAAGTCGTCGGTAGCACAGGAACAACGCGCTACGACGATCACTATGTTCCCTTCACGCCGGAATACACAGCGGATTTCGCTCTCCAATACCGCCATGATTCAGGGATTTTCGTTCGGGGGGAAGTCCATCACTTCGGCAAGCTGTATTGGGAAGTGGACAATGTGGCCTCCAGAAAACCCGTGACCACGGTGGATGCACGTGTGGGGTATGAAACGGATTCGTTCGGGGCTTACCTCTATGGGACAAACATTTTGGGGGAGCGCTATTTCGTCAATTATTCCGGCGTCAGCAATTTCGGCATGGTAGCCCCTCCCCAGGAATTCGGAGTGCAACTGAGCTACAAGTTCTAGAGCAGTTTACGCTTGAGATTGCCGTTTGACGGCGAGGCAAGTTCGCCTTGCGGCAATCTCGCGGGTGTTGCTACGCTTCGCTTCGCACCGCCAGAGCATTTCATCGGAAAAGATATTTTCAATGGGGAAATGCTCTGATTTCCCAAGTTTTGCCCGCTCAATCAAAAGCGGGCAAAACCATTCTTCAAAAACCCTTAACGCGCATTCGTCCGGCATGGGTAAAAAATTCATAATGTTATGCAAGCGCCTGTACCCGCGACGTTTCCTGCACTGGTTTGGTTATGTTTGCGGTCTGGCGATTCTTATTTTTACAGGATTTCTATTTGATACGAACACGCCTGTTACTGTGCAGGGTTCGGAACAAATCATCCGCGGCGACCTGGAGCGGATACTCACCGCCACCGGCATCATCAAGCCCGAAGAAGGGGCGGAGGTAAAAACCGGCTCACGCTTCACCGGAGTTATTGAAACCCTGTATGTAAAATTGGGCGATACAGTCACAAAAGGCCAGCCCATAGCTCTGTTGGACAAGCGCGAGCAGGAGGCGGAATGCCGCAAAGTTGAAGCCGTCCTTGCCAAGTTGCAAGCTGAATTGCTCCTGCTGGATGAACATAGTCCACTTTTGATCAAAGAGGCGGAAGCCAGCTTGCGTAGCGCGGAAGCCGAGGTGGAATACGCGGAAACGTATTTCAGCCGCATCGCTCCTTTACCCAAAAGCGGCGGCATCGCGGTAACCGATCTGGATCGCGCCCGCCAGCAACGGGCGAGTACAAAACAAATGATGATCGCCCGCGCAATGATTCTGGAACAATTGACAACAAAATATCGTCTGGAAAGGCCGCGTCTCCAGCATGCCATCGAAGAAGCGGAAGCGGAATTGGAAGCCGCCCGTATCCGCCTTTCCTATGCGACCATCGTCAGTCCCATTGACGGGGTTGTCAGCGGCATCACCGCCCAAGAAGGGGAAACCGTTGTGGCCGGTTTTCAGGTCGTGGATCTGATTACGGTACTGGACGTGTCGCGCCTGGAGTTGCGCGTCTATGTCGATGAAAACGACATAGGCGAAGTGAAGCTCGGCGATACGGTCCGCTTTCGGGTGGAAGCGTATCCCGACAAACAGTTCGGCGGGAATGTTGCGCTCATCCATCCTGGGCCGGAACTCCGCAATAACATTGTTTACTATAGGGCGCTGGTGCGCCTTGATCCGGAGACGGCCCGCGCCCTGCGTCCGGAAATGACCGCCCGTTGTGAAATAGTGGTCGGAAAAAAGGACGATGTCCTGCTTATCCCGAATACCGCTTTCAAATGGATCGGCCAGCGGCGCATCATTCTTCGCCTTGATGCCTCGGGAAAACCCGCGCCTGTCGATGTGCTGACCGGAATGGAAGGGATGACGCATACGGAGGTTGTTCGCGGCCTTGAAGAAAACGCCGTAGTCGTTACCAGGGTAATTTTGCCGGATACTTTGCCCCCGGAATGGAAAAGGCCATGATCCCCGGCGCAGCGGCACCGGAAGCGCTGGCCGAGCTGACCGGCATTACCCGGAGGTACAAGCAGGCCGAGCGGGAAACAGAGGTATTGCGCGGGATTGCCCTTTCTTTGCGCCGTGGAGACTTTCTTGCCCTGGAAGGGACTTCCGGTTCCGGCAAATCCACGCTCCTGCATATCCTCGGCCTGCTGGATCAGCCTGATTCCGGCACATACCGCCTGAACGGCCATGATGTCGGCAGGCTGACGGACGATGAGGCGAGTTTTTTCCGCAACCGCTTCATAGGTTTTGTCTTCCAGAGTTTTTACCTGATGCCGCGTTCAACGGCCCTCGCCAACGTCCTGTTGCCGGGCATGTATACGGGCGAATCCCTCCCTCCAATGCGCCGCAGAGCCTTTGAGCTTCTGGAGCGGGTCGGTCTGGCCGAACGCGCGGAGCACACCCCGTCCCAGCTTTCCGGTGGCCAGCAGCAACGGGTGTCCATCGCCAGGGCGCTGTTCAATTCACCTGATCTGCTTTTGGCGGACGAACCCACAGGGCAGCTTGATTCCGCTACCAGCAGGGAAATCATGGAGCTTTTCCAGGAAATCAACCTCGCGGGCACAACTGTCGTTCTTGTTACCCATGATCCGCGAATCGCCCTGTATGCCGACAGGCACATCCGGATCAGCGACGGGTTGTTGGAGGAAGAAAAGCCTTGAATATCGGGATGTGCGCAACCCACTCCACCGCAAGAAAAACCGGCATGAGCAGACGCGTGTGGCGCGGCCTGCAACTGGCGCTATCCTCCTTTCTCACCGACAAACTCAGAAATATCCTTGTTCTTAGCGCCGTAACCCTGGCTGTCTCCGCTCTGACCATTATCGTGGCCACCATGGAAGGGGCGGAACGGAAAGCGGAGGAACTGGCGGCCAAATTCGGGCCGACAGCCGTCAATGTGGTTGGTGGCGATATCACCGGCGAAAACCTGGGACGACACTCCATGACTCTGACCTGGAATGATGTGCGGGCGCTTGAAGCGCATCTGCCCGCAGTTGAGCGTGTTTCTCCGTATCTGTACAGGTTGGGGCTTTCCGTGTCCGGCAACGGAAAAACACATGCGGCGGATGCCCTCGGCGGCAGTCCGGAAGACCATGGCTTGCATTGGTCCTGGCCCCTGGAACGAGGACGGGACTTTACCCCTGACGATGTGCGCTATGCCCGGCGTGTCTGCTTTCTGGGATCGCTCACGGCGGAAAGGCTGTTCGGCGACCGAGATCCCATTGGTTCAATAGTGTCTCTTGATTCGATTCCTTTCACGGTTATCGGAGTACACTCCAAGATAGGGCTTGCAGCTGACGGCGTTGAAGTGGATGACCGGGCGACCGTGCCCATCACCACCATGGCCGCGCTTTTTAATATTCCCCGTGAACGTTTGTTCCAAATCCGGGTAACCTTTGCCCCGGATACGCCGGAAGCCGCCATGCCCGGACATATAGAAGACGTTCGCGCCGTCTTGCGGGCATCGCATGGACTGACCGACGGCCGGGCGGACGATTTCATCCTGTTTACAGCCCGGGATATTCTGTCGTTTATTTCCATACTCAAGGGAAGCGTAGTTCTTTTCCTTGGCGTAACGGTGGTCGCGGCGATCTTTATCAGCGGATTCATTCTCGCCAATCTTTTTCATGTGTCTGTCAGCCAACGCCAACGGGAAATCGGCTTGAAAAAAGCCTTGGGCGCGACAAAGTTTGATATTTTGCTGCAATTCATGTTTGAAGCCCTGCTGCTCTGTACGGGCGGAGCGGTATTGGGACTACTGGCGGGTTTCTGTATCAGCCGCATATTACAGCGGTTTGAACTGCTCCACATCGCCCTTTCGGGATTTCTCTTTTTCGCCGCTTTTGCCGGAGCCTGCGGCATCGGTTTTATTTTCGCATTGCGTCCGGCCCGCACGGCGGCAAATATGCCGCCAGTGGCCGCACTCAGGAACGGACCATGAGCAAGTCGTCTTCCGCTCATACCGTATACAGTCAATATGGTGGCGTTGCAGCGGGCTCTTTCCTGTTCAGCCTCCGGATGGTGCGACAAATATTTTCCGAGCAGCGGATACGCGCTTTTCTGGCAATATCTGGTGTATTTCTCGGCGCTTTGCTGCTGACCGGAATCACCCATATCCTCGGCAGCGTGACCTTGATGCTGGAAATGCAGGCCCGGAGCCTCGGCTCCCATGTAGCCACTGTGACCGCCAAAGCTCCGGCGTTCGGCAGAAGCGAGGATGCGCCTTCAAACCTGCGGGCGCAGTCCGGATACGCGGAAGAGAGCAGTCAAATAAATTTTCAGAAAGGAGGTTCAGCAAATCAAGTCCGCCATGCGCCGCTTGCCCCTGTCGCCACGTTACGGCGTGAAGATCTGAACGCGGCCTTGGCGGGCGTTCCGCAACTTTCTTTCGGAGTGCCGTATACTCTGATGAAAGGACAGATTTTCCGGCGCGATAAAACCAGCAATGCCCAAGTGATGGGGGTCACTGAAAACTACCCGGAGATACGGGATGTCGCCGCCGCGCATGGCCGTTTTTTCAATCGAACGGAGGAACAGGAAAAATCTCTGGTCTGCGTCCTGGGCCACGCGCTGGCTGAACGCCTTTTTGCCGACAGCGCCAGGGCTGTGGGCGAATATATCCGCATTGAGCGCAGTCCAGTGCGGGTACTTGGCGTGATGGCTCCCAAAGGCGCGGACAGTAGCGGCACGAATATGGATGAGGTGGTTTTCCTCCCCTTGGGCACTGCGATGCAACGCTTTGCCTCTCAGGATCATGTATCGGGATTGTTCATAGCTATGAAGCGTCGGGAAGACATCCCCCACATTGCGGAAGCGTTGAGCACTTTATTGCGTAGTCGGCACAGGCTTGCGCCGGGGCAGGTTGACGATTTCAGCATAGCCTTTGCCGGGCAGGTGGACGAAATGACTGCGAACGCGGTCGGTCTGGTGACAATGCTTGGGCTTATCGGAGGAGGAATTTCTTTTCTGATCGGCACGTTGGGTATTTTTTCGATCATGATTCTCATGGTCCATGCCAGAAAAATGGAAATCGGCATACAACGCGCCGTTGGAGCATCAAAGAAATATATCCTGCGGCAGTTTCTAGGCGAAGCGGCCATAATGGCGGGAACAGGCGGCATTCTCGGAGTGTTCGCGGCTCTTGTTCTTACTCAGGGCATAGCATTTATGGGGTTTCTTCCTTCCTATCTCAATGTGCCTCTGGCGATGGGGATATGCCTGATTTCCGTGTTTTGCGGCATTCTGGCCGGAGGATATCCGGCATGGAGAGCGTCGACGATGGAAATTCTCGCTGTACTGCGATGAAGAGAAAAGACGAGGAAACGGTATGGGTTCAATAATTCATGCGATTATACAGGCTTCAGTCATCTCAAAAGGCGTTTTGATCTTGCTGTTGCTGTTGTCGGTAACAAGCTGGGCCTACATGGCCGGTAAGTGGATAAGCCTGCGCAGGGCGCTCCGGCTTGCAAGCATGGGGCTTGACATTTTCGATAATGCTGAAAGTCTGGATTCGTCTCTGCCCATAATGGCGAAAAATGCGAATTCGCCCTTGTACGGCATCACTCGCCGCGCCGTGCGCGAGTTCAACCGCATCAATAAAACCGGAGACGCGGAGAGACTCCTGAACGACAATGTGCGCCGGGCCTTGCGTTTCGGCATTGACGAGGAAACGGCCCGTCTGAAATCGTCCTTGGCCTTCCTCGCCACAACCGCCAATACCGCGCCTTTCATCGGTCTTTTCGGCACGGTGTGGGGCATCATGTATTCCTTCCAGGCCATCGCCCTGATGAAAAGCGTTTCCATCGCCACCGTGGCTCCCGGCATAGCCGAGGCGCTCATTGCGACAGCTGTGGGCCTCTTCGTCGCCATACCCGCTACCTGCGGATACAACACCTTTCGCGCCAGACTCACCGCCATTGAAGGCATTTGCATCACCTTCGCCGGGCAGCTTCTGAACCGCATGCAGCATGAGGCGGCGGACCATAAAGACGGCCTTGCGTTCGCCGGGGAGAGGTAGCTATGGCCGGAGTTTCCGCAGGAGATGATTTCGTCTCGGAAATCAACGTCACACCCTTTGTGGATGTGATGCTGGTCCTGCTCATTATTTTCATGGTGACGGCTCCCATGATGACCGAAGGGCTGGACGTGGAACTGCCCAAGGTGGAAGCCACGGAAACTCTGCCCACGGAAAACGACCACATGATTCTTACGGTCAAGGACAATGGCGCGCTTTTTCTGGATGAATACGAGACGACGCTTGATGACCTCGCCCAGATATTACAGACGAACGTGCGCGACCTTGGCCGCCAGTTGTTTGTCCGGGCCGATAAAAACGTATCCTACGGCGTGGTCATGGAGGTCATGGGCAGAATACGCGGCGTCGGCATTACGGATGTCGGTCTGATTACGGTTTCCGTTCCTCCGGCTTCAGGCGGACTGGAAGACGGTTCCAGCCCTGATGCGGGCGGAAATGCGAGTGGGGCGGAAAACAGGCAATGACTCTCGCACGTTGCCTGACATTGCTTTTTTCGCTCTGTCTGCACGGCTCAATCGCGGGGATTCTCTTTCTTTTTTCAGCAGATCAGCAGGCGGAAACAGAACGGGTGTATCATGTCGCTTTGGCGGAATTCGTCCAGCCGGGCATCGTGCGGGAAGCGCCCGCTCCGGAAGTCCTTGAGCCTGCCGCCGAGACAGTTCCACCGCCGCCACCTCCCGCGCCTGAACCTGAACCGGAAGCCATGCCTCCCCCGCCCGATCCGATACCGGAACCGCCCAAAGAGCCTGAACCAAAAGCCGTCAGCACGATAAAACCCACGCCCCCGGTACAGGCGCGGCCAGCGCCCAAACCCGCTTCACCGGTCACGCAACCATCGACGCAACCGCAAGGGGAATCTGCCTCCGCCCCTGTTCAGGTCGCCTCCGGCCCGCGCCCACGGCAATTCGGCGGTCTTTCCGCATACGATCAGGATCATGTGGATCAACGTCCGTCCGTCTCCAGACGGGTTAAGCCTGAATATCCCACCAGGGCGAGGCGGATGAGTATTGAAGGGACGGTCATGGTGGAACTGGTTGTGGATACCGCCGGTCTGCCCAAAGCCTGCGCCATTCGATCAGCGGAACCATCCGGTTATTTTGAGGAAGCGGCTTTGAACGCCGTGCAAAAGATGCGCTTCATACCGGGGAAAATCAACGGCGCTCCCGTCAATACCCTGGTTCTGCTGCCTTTCGCTTTTCGGCTCCGGTGATTTCGGATGCCGCAATATGGAGAAAAACGCGGCGAGCGTGGTTGGGAACTTGCTGAACGCTGCTGCCTTCGGGACTGAAAAAGCTGGGGAAAATGAATCTTGATCGGAATTCCCGGCAAGATTACAGTTTCTTAAGGAAGCGCTGATTAATTGGGGCTCCGCCCCAAACCCCGCCGGGGGAGCGTCAGCCGTAGGCGAGGTTCCGAGCCGTACGGATGACGACAGCAACGATAATGA
>JAITRF010000028.1 GCA_031288535.1 Desulfovibrio sp.
GGTGGAGAAATCCAGTTCCCGCACCCATTCTTCAGGCACAAAGTCCTGAATCAGGCTTGCAACCATTTCAGGGTGACTGAAAAGGTGCTTGTAGGAAGCGTCGTGGGGTGTGGATACGCCGACCATGCAGGTATTCTTATCGTATTTGGGGGAATCCGGCAAGAACAAAAGCCTTTGCTGTCAGGGCCGACGCATCTTGTTGCGTCAGCCCTGCAAAATTGCATTAAAGGGATTGCCAAAATCAGGTATTTATGCTAATGATATTCATCATTTGGAGGTAGTTGGCATGAGGCGTCCCGCCCTGCATAAAGCCGCGCGTCCCTGGTTGCGTCCCGCGGCAAGGCTTTACGCCCGGATCATGCAAAAACGCCGCACCCTGTATGCGTCCGGGGTTTTGCCCGCTTATGCCCCCTCCGTCCCGGCCGTTTCGGTGGGAAACATCGTCTTGGGCGGGAGCGGGAAAACGCCGTTGGTCTCCGTGCTGCTCACCTGGGCGGTGAAGAGAGGCAAACGGGCCGTGGTTCTGATCCGGGGCTACGGGGGACGGCCCGGAGCCGCGCCTCTGGCCGTGCGGGCGGATACCCCGCCCGCGGTTTGCGGGGACGAGGGACTGATGCTGGCCCGCGCGCATCCCGGGGCCACAGTGCTGGCACACCCGCGCCGGGCCTTGGCGGCGGAGCTGGCGGAGCGGTTTCTGCGCCCGGATTTGCTGATCCTGGACGACGGCATGCAGCATCTGGCCCTGCGCCGTTCCGTGAACATTGTGCTTCTGCGCCCACAGGACCTGGATGAGGACTATGACCTGGTCCTTCCCGCCGGTCCTTGGCGCGAGGGGGCAAAAGCCCTGGAAGCGGCGGATGTTTTCGCCGTCAAGCTGGACGCCGGCCCCCTTTCCGGGCGGGCGCTGGAACGCCTGGCCGCTCTCGGCCGGCCCGTCTATCCTTTCCGTCTGCGGGCGGTCGCCCTGCGGCCCCTGTTTCCTCAAAGGGGCAAGACGCCCCATGGTCCGTCCCCGGCGCAGGGCGGGGAAGATTCCGGCGTAAACGGCGCTTGCCGGGACGGCGACTGCGTAAATGACCCCGGCGAGGGGCGCGCTTCGGGGCGCCCCTATCTGCTGGCGAGCGGCGTGGGCAATCCGTCCGGGGTGGAAAACACCGCGTCGGCGTTCATGGGGCAAAGGCCGGCGCGTCATTTTATCTTCGCCGATCATCACCGCTTCACGGCCCGTGACCTGCGCGGGATGCTGGCGGACGCGCCTTCCGGACTGCCTTTGCTTTGCACTGCCAAGGACGCGGTAAAGCTGGAAGCTTTCGCTTCTCTCCTTGCCGGTCGCGAGGTTTTTGTCCTGGAAACCGCTCCGGTTTTTGAGCCTCCGCTCTTTACGGACATCAGCTTTTGCTCTTGGTGGGAGGAGACGTTCGCCCGGCTTGAAGCTGGTTCGTCTCACGACTGAAACTCCGCTTGCCGGCCAAGGCATTTTCGCTTGATATGCCCGCTTTGCGGCGGGCGTCCCGAGGCGGCGCGGGCAAGGCAAAACGCCCGATTTCCTCAAACAGCGGGTGGAGCCGACTGCGGACTGAAACATGGTTCGGGATAAATCACTTCCAAAAGCGACAATCCCTGGGCCGGGGCGCAAGGGCCGGGCATGGCGCGGCGGTCCCCGGCGTCGATTATGCCCGGTATCCGCTCCGGGGAAATCTTGCCCAGCCCCGTGTAAACGAGCAGGCCGCTCAGATTGCGCGCCATCTGCCTCAGAAAACCGCTGCCGGTAAAGACCAGGGTAAGAACCGGCCAGTCGTCGGGGCAACGCAGGCCGGCTACGTAGCCGGGCAGGCAGTCGATGGAATGGATCTCGCGCACCGTATCCGACGTCTCATCCCCCCCGTTGCGAAAAGAGGCGAAATCCCGTCTGCCGATCAGAAAGGGCAGGGCGGCCGCAAGACCTTCCAGGTCCAGAGGGGGACAATGCGCGGTGAAGTTCCTGATGCGCGGCAGGGGCCTGTCCTTGTGCATCCACAGGCTGTACGCGTAGCGTTTGGCCCTGGCGTCTTTGCGCGCGTGAAAACCGCAAGCGGCCGCAACGCTTTCCAGAATGCGGATGTCCTGGGGCAGGCAGGCGTTCAGCGCCCGCTTCCAGTCAATCCGCGTCAAATTTTCGTCGATGTCCGCGTGACAGACCTGTCCTTCGGCATGCACTCCGGCGTCGGTGCGTCCGGCTCCATGAACCGTGACGCGGTGCCCGCTTATGCGCCGGAAGGCTTCTTCCACCTTGCCCTGGATCGTCGGCAGGCTTTTCCCCCCGGCGATCTGTATCTGCCAGCCCGAATAGGCCGTGCCTTCATAAGCCAGGGTCAGTTTCAGCCTCATGCGTCATTCCATGGGCAGGCGCATCCGGGCCAGTGCCTCGGTGAGTTTGGCGGCTACTTCCGGCTTGACGTAGGTGAGGATTTCCCCGGCCTGACGCCCGCGCATACCGGCCAATACCTTGACGGAAACCTTCTGGTCCAGGGTCTCCAGCACGGCCGCCGCCTGCCTGGCCTTCATGTTGGCGAGCATGTCCACAAGATGCCGGAACTTGGCGTCCTGGGTGCCTTCGGCTTCCTTGATCATTTCACTCACGCGGTTTTCCAGGATCTGCATCCTCTCCAGGCGGGAATTCAATTCGTTTTCCAGGACTTTGAGTTCCTGCTCCTTTCTGGCCAGGTCCTCCTGGCGTTTTGCAAGGCTGTCCCGGATGTCCGGCTGCATGGGGGAGGAGGCGGGCTGGCGTCCGTTCTGCGGCCTGTTCGCGCCGATGGAGGGCAGGGCGGCGTCTGATCCCTCCGCTTTGCCGGGGGAGACGATTCCCGGTGCCGCGCCGGGGGCGCCTATATGCGAGGCGACGCCCGGAGGCTGGCGGCGCATGCCGACGTCGGGGAGGGTGGCCTCCACCTGGGGCGGAGCGGCCGGGCTTTGATCCGGGGCGGCGCGGGCTACCCGGCCGGCGCCGCCGGAAGAGAGGAAGTCCGGAAGCAGGGACTGAAGTCCGGGGGGCAGGGAAGGCTCAAAGAGCAAAGACCCGAGCAGGGCGAACTTGAGCGTGAAGATAAAGAAAAGAAGCCGGCACAGTTTAGATGGACGCAGGCCGGTAGCGGATTGTCGCCGTTTCGTCATTTTGTTTCCGTTCTTCCCGCCGCTCCAGCAGGTCATGCCGGGCGGACTGTTTCTGTTTGAGGGTGTCGAGCAGTTCCCGGTCACGGGCTTTCCCCGTCAGGTCCTCCCGGCGCGCGGCCACCTGCTCTTCCGCCTCATCCAGGGCATGGGCGCAGTCCTTTTTTTCCAGCTTCAGGCTTTTGAGCCAGCTTTGAGCGAGCCAGCGCTGCGCTCCGTCCAGAAGATCGGAGCGGCTCAAATTTCGCAGTTGCGCGTTTATCTCCTCCTGCAGGCTGTCCAGGCGGCGGCGCAAGGCGTCGCGCCTCGCCAGGGCCAGGGACAGGTTCTGCATGGCCTGCTCCTCAAGCCGTTTGCGGTAGAGCCGCACCTGCTCAAGTCTGAAACGGAAAGGCGCCATAGTTCCCCGCGTCGGAAAATTGCCGGACCACTACCGCTTTAGCAACTGTCATGCCAAGGGCTTCGAGAGCACTTTTATTTTGAGATTCGGCGCTTCTTTCAAGATTATGCGGGGGCCGCCATTTCCCGAAGCCGGGCTATGCGCTCCGCGACCGGGGGATGGGTGGAGAAGAGCGAGGCCATGCGCGCGGCGGAAAAGGGATTGACTATGAACAGGTGGGCCGTGGCCTGGTTGCCGGCCCGCATGGGCATGCGTCTGCTGTAGGCGTCGAGCTTGCCGAGCGCCGAGGCCAGGGCCAGGGGTTTGCCGCTCAAGCGCGCCCCCGCGGCGTCGGCCAGATACTCGCGGGAGCGGGAAATGGCGAACTGGATGAGCGAGGCGGCCAGAGGGGCGAGAAAGGCCAGAAGCAGGGCCGCACCCGCGTTGCCCCGGCCCTCGCTGTCCCGGCTTCCCCCGAAAATGGCGGTAAACTGGAGGATGTTGGCTATGGTCATGATCACCGAACCCAACACCCCGGCCACGCACTGGATCAGGATGTCCCGGTGCAGGACGTGCCCGACTTCGTGCGCCAGCACCCCGCGCAACTCATCCGGCGAAAGCAGTTTTAAAATGCCCTCGGTCACGGCCACCACCGCGTGCGCCGGGTCGCGGCCGGTGGCAAAGGCGTTGGGGGCCTCCTGAGGGATAAGGCAGACGCGCGGCTTGGGGAGATTCGCCGCCCGCGCCAGTTCCTCAACCATTTTATGGAGCATGGGCGCTTCAGATTCCGAGAGTTCCCTGGCCTTGTACATCCTGAGCACCAGTTTGTCCGAATACCAGTAACTTCCGACGTTCATGACGAGCGCCAGGGCCAGGGCGACGAGCAGTCCGGAGCGTCCGCCCATGAACTGTCCCAGGGCGAGAATTATCCCCGTAAGGAGGCCGAGAAGAAGAAAGGTCTTGAACTGGCTGGTCATGGGACGTCCTTCAATCTTATCCCGATTTTTTGATATGGCGCAGGGCAATGATGGTCGCGGCAAGTCCGAGAAAGAAAAAGAAGGTGTTCATGTCCTCTCCTGTGTTTTGCCTCTTGTGCGCCGGGCGTCAAAATTTTCGCCTCAGGCCAGATCGAGTCTTTTTGTGACGAGGTTCTCTACGTCCATGCGTCCCAGTTTGCTTTCGTGGGCCAGACGGATGTGTCCGACCTGTGAGGGCCGGATTTGGCGTCCGTACCATTCGTAGGAGGAGACGGCCGTGGCGTCGGCCGCCACCGGGTCCGCGGAGGCGATGACCTCTCCGGGGGTTATCACCTTGCCCGGTCCTCCGGGGCCGCCGGTGGTCAGCACGCGCGTGGCGTCGATAACCGCCAGGGCGGGTTTTATCCTCCGGTTCATGTCCACGATGGAGCCGTCCAGATTGTAGGTGGAATGCATGATGCGACGGTCGAAGATCAGGCCCATCTGCCCTTTCAGAGAAAGGCTGACGCCCGCTCCGCCGTGGCTTTTCGCCACCGGGCAGGCGATGAGCACGTCGGCCGCCACGACCTCGCGCATGAAAGAATTGGAGTGCATCTCCGCCGCTCCGGGAATGGAGTCCTCCACGTACTGGCCCGCGTTCATCAGGTGATGGCAGAGGCCTTTTTCCACGCTGTCGCAGGCCGCGCGGATCCCGGAAAGCTCCAGGGATTGCTCCGGATTGTGCAGGGAATGGTCGAGGACGCGCACCCGGGATGCGCCCGCCTCCTTGCACATGATCAAAAGTTCCCTCACCACTTCCGGATGGGTGTTGGCGGCGCTGCCCACATCGCTGGCAAAGCTCATGTTGGGTTTTATGACCACCTTGTCGCCCGGCTTCACAAAACGCCCCATGCCGCCGATCATCCCGACCGCCGCCCTGGTCGCCGCCCCCGGTTTGCCTTTGACTATCGCCACGTCCGGGGAGGCGTCGGCTAGGGCCTTGTCGGCCAGGGAAAGCAGGGGTGTCCCGGCCGAGAGCCAGAAAAGGCCGTGCATCTGCCATTTCAGAAAGGATCGTCTGTCCATTTGCCTTCCTCCCTCAACCGCCGGGTTGATTCCGGGGACGTCTTGCGCAACATGATTATAGCCGGAAGCGGAAAAGAAGTGAATAGAAGCTCACCGATAAAATTCGGGGCAAGACGGGATTCGGGGCGGAGCCACGATTAGCTCGGCGGTTCCGTAGAGCATTCTACGCTTGAAACGTTCTAAACGCTGGCGACTATGGCCAGCACCAAGGGGTCGCGGTCCAGAATTTTGCGGAAAAAGCGGCGCAGGGAGAGGCGGATGCCTTCCTGAAGCTTTTCCGGGCCGGCGCTTTCCCTCTGTTCAAGCTCCTCCAGCACCAGCCCCTTGGCTTCCTCAAGGATGTGGTCGTACTGGTTTTCAAATATGAAACCTCTGGAAAATATTTCCGGGCCGTGCAGTATGGCGCGGGTTTCCTCCTCCAGGACCAGCACCACCACGACCATGCCTTCGCCGCCCAGGATATGCCGCTCGCGCAGCAGCATCTGCCCCACGTCCCCGACCCCCTTGCCGTCCACCATGATGGACTCCGCGTGGATGCCCTCCTCCATGCTTATCCCCCCCGGAGTCACGGTAAAGGGCCGGCCGTTCTCGATAACCGCGATGTTCAACTCTTCCACCCCGCACTTCTGGGCCAGCCGGGCGTGCTTGACCAGATGGCGGTATTCCCCGTGCAGAGGCACGAAGCAGCGCGGCCGTACCGCCCGGATCATCTCCGTCAGTTCTTTTTGCTGGGCGTGCCCCGAGGCGTGGACCGGGTGTTCCTGGTCGTAATGGACTTCCGCCCCCAGGCGGTAGAGGTTGTTGACCAGAGTGTTCACGGCGAGGGTGTTGCCGGGAATCAGGCGCGAGGACATGATCACCATGTCGCCTTCGTGGATCGAAAGGTTTTTGTGCCCGCCCGCGGCTATGCGCGACAGGGCCGAAAGCGGTTCGCCCTGCGAGCCGGTGACCAGAAGCGCGACTTTGTCGTCGTTCAGGGCGGGGATGGCATCGGCGTCGAGATGCAGGTTTTTCGGCGGGCGCAGGTGGTTCAGCTCCTGGGCCATGCTGATGTTGTTGACCAGACTGCGTCCGCCGACAATGACGCTGCGTCCGCTCTCGTCCGCACAGTCGAAGACTTCCTGGATGCGCTGGATGTGGCTTGAGAAAAGGGTGACGATGATCCTCCCCCTGGCCTTGGCGAAGAGACTGCGCAGGTTGGCCAGCACCTGGCGCTCGGACAGGGAGCGTCCCTCATGCTCGATGTTCGTGGAGTCCGAGAGGAGCAGCCGCGCCCCTTCCTTTCCGGCAAAGGCGCGCAGGGCCGCGAGGTTTGTGCCCGGCCCGTCCAGCGGGTCCGGATCGATTTTGAAGTCGCCGGTATGCACGACCCGGCCGGCCGGGGTTTCCGCCCCCAGGGCGTAACCCTCGATTATGCTGTGGCATACGGGGAAAAAGTGAAAAGTCATGTCGCCCAGGGTAAGCGGCGATTCCGGCCCCACCGGAACCAGTTCGGCTCCCTCCAGAAGCCCGCGCTCGCGCAGCTTGTGCTCCACCAGCTTCAGGGTGAAGGGGGAAGCGTAGATGGGCGCGGAAAGGCGCGGCACGAGCCAGGGCAGGGCGCCGATGTGGTCTTCGTGCCCGTGCGTCAGGATGATGCCGCGGATATCGTCTCTGTTTTCCAAAATAAAATCGAAGCGCGGGATGATCACGTCCACCCCGAGATGGTAGTCGCTCGGGAACATCAGCCCGCAGTCTATGACCACCTTGGCGCCGGGAGTGTTCCAGACCATGCAGTTCATGCCGATCTGTCCGAAGCCGCCGAGGGGCACAATCGTAAGCCAGGCCCCGGGCCAGGCCCGTTTGCCGGTCTGAATGCGGGGGGACAGGCCGAAAATGCTGACGTCTTCCATGCCCGCTCAAGCCCCGCCTATGCCTTGCAGTCGCCACATGCCGTCCGAGGCCGGGCCCCTTGCGAAGGTCCAGGTTTCCGCGGTTTCCACGGGCTCGGCGCCGTCGCCCGTGGTCATCAGGACCTTGAAAAGCACCACGGCCTTCTGGTCTTCCCCTTCCTCCAGAACATCGCTCAACCGGGCGTTGATCATCAGGATGTCCACCGAACCCGGTTTCGGGTTCATGTCCGCTTGTTTCTGCAGTATTTCCATAAGTTCCGGGGCGACGAAAGGTTTAAGCCCGGAAATGTCGCGCGCCGCCCAGGCCTTTTGCAGACGTATGTACAGGGTGCGCGCCCCTTCCAGAAAATCGGCCGCGTCGAAGTTTTCCGGCATCGCAAGGCCGGGGGCGAGCGCGTCTTCGGACAGAGCCGCCTCCTCCTTCCCCGGCGCGCCGTCAGCGCCGGGACGCGAACTCAGATGCCCCCACATGGCCTCGGCCTGCTCGCGCGCCGTCCGTCCGGGGCGTTCGGCGCGCCGCCAGGGAGCCCTCGGGTTTTCCCTTCCGGCCGCGTTGCCGTTTTCCGCATCTTTCCCCAAGCGCCGCGTCCATACGTTGCCTCCGCCACGGGAAGCGCCGGAAGACCCCTGCCCTTCGTCTCCTTCGTCCCCTTCGCCCTCTTCGTCTGGCGCCGCCTCGTAGCGTTCGTCGTCTTCGCCGTTCCGGGGCGGATTGCGCCGCGTATCGGGAAGGGAGAATCTCTCCCGCGTACGGTCGGAGCCGTCGTCGCCGCGTCTGCGCGCAAGGCGCAGGAGCAGCAGGGCGGCAAGGGCCAGGGCCGCAATGTCTGCGGTCCCTATGCCCGTGAAAGGATAACCCGCGAGCAGGGAACCAAGGAAACTGCCTTCAAGGAAATCCCCGGCGCCGGGCAACCCGGCTTCGGCGCGGGCAATGCCGGGAAAGGCGAAAAGACCGGGCGAAAACGGCAAAACAAGGCCGGCGGTCAGCTTTGGCATGGGGTTTCTCTCGTATCCGCGCTTGGGGTTGCGGGCCTGTTCACAAAAAATTCCTTTATGGTCGGAAGCTTCTCCCTTCATGGAGATTTCAGCTTGACGCGGGGCTTTGCCTTGCATACCTTTCGGCAGCCCCTCCCTTCGGGGATAAGGCAATCCGCCCGGCTCCCGTCCGCCGGGGGGAAGTCATCCGGCGGACGGGGCCGGCCGTGCATTGAAACTATATTACCGCTCGTAAAAAGTGAAACGTTTTTTGCTGTGGGGGAAAGGATGTCCCTGGTGCGCGGCCTGCTTGTCATCTGCCGCATGGTCAAGATAGAACATTCCGTATTCGCCCTGCCTTTCGCCTATGCCGGGGCTTTTCTGGCGCAGGGGGGGGCGCCCGCGCCGCGCGTCCTGGTTTTTCTGACCCTGGCCATGGTCGCCGCGCGTTCTTTCGCCATGGCGGTCAACCGCGCGGCGGATCTGCCCTTTGACCGCAAAAATCCGCGCACGGCAGGGCGGCCGCTGGTTACGGGCGAGATAAGCGTGCGCCAGACCCTGGTCTTCTGCGCGGGCATGGCCCTGCTTTTCATCCTGTCCAGCGCGGCCCTGAACCGCCTCTGTCTCGTCCTTTCCCTTCCGACCCTTGCGCTGGCGGCGGCCTACAGTTACGCCAAACGCTTCACCTGGCTCTGCCACTTCGTCCTGGGGGCGGTCATCGGCCTCGCTCCCCTTGCCGGATGGCTGGGCGTTGACCCGCGTTTTTCCCCGATCGCCCTGATGCTCGGCCTCGGGGTTTTTTTCTGGATTGCCGGCTTTGACATACTCTACGCCTGCCAGGATGTCGACTTTGACCGGGAGAACGGGCTTCATTCCCTGCCCGGGCGCTTCGGCCTGTCCGGGGCGCTGCTGGTTTCCGCCTTCTGCCATGTGAACACGGTGCTTTTTCTCTTTCTGGCCGGATTGTCGCGTGGTCTCTCCCCGGGCTGGCATGCGTCCCTGGCCCTGGCGGCGGGCGTGTTATGGCTGGAGCACCGGCTGGTCAAAGCGGATGACCTGACGCGCCTGCGCCTGGCCTTCGCCCTGAACGGGCCGGTCTCCCTTCTGCTTTTGGCGGGCGCTTTGCTCGGCACAGTGTTTTAGATTACAAGCCCCCGGCTTTGCCGGGGGGTACATGACAGCATTTTGCCATTAGGGAACCTCTATAAACCGTCTTTTTGCCCCCTGGCGGCGTCAGGCTCCTTTCGCCAACGGGTCGAATATGTTGAATATACTCCCCCTTGTCGAAACTCGCCTTCCTTGCCAGAAAACAAAAATCCTGGTTTGTAGAGGTTCCCATTAAAAATATCTATTCTGATATATCTATTCTGATAAATGCTCGGGCGTTGCGAAGCACTGCTAACGCCCGCGAGATTGGCGCAGGCGGGCTTTTCCCGCCGTCAAGCAATCTCAAGCGCAAAATGCCTTACGCCTATATGCCCGCAACGCGGATCCTCGGATCGGACGCCGGCCCGCTTTCAGCGCAAAAAGGCCTGCACGCCCGTAAACGCCACTTGGGCGGCTATGGCGGCCACAAGCAGGCCGGTGAGCTTGGAGAGCACGGCCACGCCTACCTTGCCGAGTCGGCGCTGCACGGCGTCCGCGAAGTGCAGAATCAGATAGATGCCGATGGAGGCGGTGAGGAGGGAGAGTGCGCCGATTATGGATTCGGCGGTGTTTTTCGCGGAAGCCCCCAGGACGACCAGGGCGCCTATGGAGGCCGGACCCAGGCATAAAGGCGTCGCCAGAGGCACTATGCTGATGTCTTCATCGGGGTTGAGGAAAGGCTTCTCCGGGCTTTCGTTCATCAGGGACACGGCGGAGAGGAAAAGCAGCGCCCCCGAACCGATGCGGAAGGCGTCCAGAGTAAACCCGAAAAAGGCGAAGACGGCGTCTCCGCAGAAATAAAGGATGACGCCCATGATGAAGATGGCCAGCGAGGTCTTGCGCGCCGTGCGTCTTTTCCGCTCCGCGTCATAAAATTTGGAGGCGCTGAGGAAGGCGGTCAGGGCGACGGGCGGGGTCATAAGCGCGAAAAGCTTGACCGATCCGCTCAGAAAAAGTCCGAAATATCCCGTTTCCAAATTTTCGCTCCGCGTTTGGACCGGCGTTTCACGCCTTCCATGACGTTAAATGCTCTGGCGGGAGGGCGGCGCCGCGATTTCCGCGAAGCGCCCGGCCACCATGCGGAAGACGTCGACCAGGACGGGATCGAAGTGGGTTCCCCGCCCGGACTCGATGATCTCTTCCGCTTCCTTTGTGCTGAAAGCTTCCTTGTAAGGCCGGGGGGAAGTCAGGGCGTCGTAGACGTCGGCAATGGCCATCAGCCGCCCTTCCAGCGGGATCTCTTCGCCTTTCAGTCCCGCCGGGTATCCCGAACCGTCCCATTTCTCATGATGGGTTCCGGCGATAATCCGGGCGTGGGTCAGAAAGGCGTGTTCGGCCGTTTTGCTCGCGATCCTGTCCACCACATCTACACCCATAAGCGCATGCCGCTTCATTTCCGCCAATTCCTCCGAGGTCAGCTTGCCCGGCTTGTTCAGGATCAGGTCGCTGATGGCGATTTTGCCCACATCGTGGAGCATGGCCGACGGGATCAGAAGCTCCAGGTCCCACAGGGCGATTTCCTCCATGTAGATTTTTTCCTCCAGCAATTTGTCCATCAGAAGTTTCAAATAGCCCTGCGTGCGGCTGACGTGCCCTCCGGTCATGTTGTCCCGGAATTCCACCATCTCCGCCACGGTGGTCAGCACCGCATTTTGCAGTTCGACAATCTGCTCCGTCTTTTTGCGCACCATTTCCTGCAGATTTTCGTTGTAATCCCGCAGTTCTCTTTTCTGGGAAACGATCAGAAGATGGTTTTCGATGCGCTTTAGCAGAAGCGGGGCGGAAAAGGGTTTCGTCACATAGTCGATGGCCCCGAGGCTCAAACCCTCAAGCTCGCTGTTCTCATCCGTCCTGGAGGTGAGGAAGATCACCGGGATGTCGGCCCAGCGGGCGTCGGCCTTCAGCAGCCTGATGGCCCCGTAGCCGTCCATCCCCGGCATCATGATGTCCAGAAGGATCAGATCCGGCGTCATGTGCGGCAGGAATTCAAAGAGTTTCGCCGCCGAGGGAAGGGCGTAAACCTCGTAGGTGTTTTTCAGCATGTTCTTGCCCATGGCAAGATTGGCCATATTGTCGTCCACCAGCATGATCTTGTGACGCCCGTTTCCCATGTCACACCTCAAGGCCTTGCCGGGCCGAAGCCGTTTTTTCCGCAGGCTGCCCCCTCTTTGCGCCGGGCGCGACGAGGGGGACATCCTTTCCGGAAAGCGCGTTTTTCCGCCGGTTCCGGAGGTTTTGCCGCCGCCTTCGCGGGCGGCGACGCCGGTCGTTGTTCACGCCTCATGGGAAGGTCCTCGCCGCGTGGGCAATCCGGCGGGAATCTCCTGAAAATCCATCCTGTCCACCCGCTCCCTCAGCCAGGACATCAATTCCGGCCGGCGTCTGTAGGAGAACTTTTCCAGTTCGGCCATGGCCGAGTCCACCCCGTCCATGTCATAGAGCGCGCAAGCCTCCCGCAATCTGTCCAGCGCGTCCGCATCCGGCTCGTCCTTCTCCGGTTTCTGCCCTTGCGCGCCGCTATTGTCGCGCAGCATCGCGGACAGCCCGGCGACCAGATCTCCGGCGGCCTTGAGAAAGGCCGCGTTATGAGCCATGATAAAGGCAAAATCTCCCGCATTGGCCGCCCGCTCCAGTTCTTCCGCCGCCTTTCCCACCTGCGTGGCGCAGATCCCGTAGCTGCTGCTTTTGATGCCGTGTACCACAATGGTGTAGTCCGGAAGGCCGTTTTCCGTGGGTTCGCGGATCCGCTCAAGCAGTCCGGGGGTATTCGCGGCGTATGTGCGCAGGCACTGCAGGCAGACTTCCGCGTCGCCCCCGAACCGCTCCAGGCATTCCTCCGCGTCAAGGCCCTCAACCCGCCACCGCTTTGCCGTCAGCGGCCCGAGGTCTTCCGCCGCGCCAGCCGCGGCAAGGCAGGCCGCTTTCGCCTCCTCGTTCTGCATCCTGTCCCGCACCCATTGCTTCACCACCTGGTCCAGCCGGGGGATATCTATGGGCTTGGAGAGAAAGGCCTGGAAACCGTGGTCCAGAAACATCTGCTCGTTCCCCACGATGGCGTTGGCCGTAAGGGCGATGATGGGCACGGTTTTCGCGTACTCCGTTCCGATCTCCTCCCGGATGCGCCTCACGGCTTCGATTCCGTCCATGCCGGGCATCATGTGGTCCATAAAAATCGCGTTGTAGCGCACCTTTTCTTCCCGCACCAGGTCAATGGCCTGCTGGCCACTGGTAGCGAAATCCACCCGCATGCCGTAGGGCTTCAGCATGCCCAGGCCGACGTCCAGGTTGGTCATGACATCGTCCACAAGCAGCACCTTGGCCATGGGGAGGGGATAAATCACCCTTTTGCCCCCGCGCGCCTTCTGATGGCTGAGGAAGTGAAGGTTTTTCAGATTGCTCGCCACAGGGGCGCCTATGGGCACATCCGTCACAAACTGCTGGCGGACGCGCGCCGTAAAGGCGGAACCCTTGCCGTATTCGCTCTCTACCGTTATCCGGCCGTCCATCATCTCCGCCACCCTCTTGGCGATGGACAGCCCCAGGCCGGTTCCTTCGATCCTGCGGTTGCTCCTGGAATCAAGCTGGTTATAGTCCAGAAAAAGCTTCTCCATGTCCTCGGCCGCAATGCCGATCCCCGTGTCCCGCACGCTGATGGTCAGCCATACGCTGCCGCCGTCCGTTTCGCTGGAGACCAGCATGTCCACGTTTCCCTCCCGCGTATACTTGAAGGCGTTACTGAGAAGGTTGTTGCAGATCTGCTTGATCCGCAATTCATCGCCGATCATTCTGCTGGGCAGGTTCGGGTCGATCTGCAAGCCGAACTGGACGGGCTTTTCCTCAATGCGCATTATGTTCATGGTCACCGTGTCGTTGATGAGGCTGGCGGGATCGTACTCCACAGGAACGAGTGCGAGCTTGCCCGATTCGATTTTGGAAATATCCAGGATATCGTTGACGGTGCCGAGCAGGGTCATCCCGGCGGAGTAAATCTTTTCCAGGTTCTCCCTGCTTTCCTCTCTCTCTGTGGGGGTGCTGATCATCAATTCGGAAAAGCCGACAATCGCGTTGAGCGGAGTGCGCATCTCGTGGCTCATGTTGGCCAGAAAGCGGCTTTTCGCCTCCGAGGCGGAGCGGGCGAGTTCGTTCAGCACGGCAAGATGTCTGTTCTGCTCTTCAATGGTCTGAAAGGGTTTCGCGATGACCCCCGAGGTAAAAAAGGCGGCCGCCAACCCCATTGCCAGAAGGAACAGCGCCGTGAACAGCAGGTATCTGTCCACCGGCGCGGCCGGGCTCTCCGAGGGAGGGGCGGACACGCCCAGAATCCAGCCGGACTTGGAGCCGGTGAGGGAGGTATAGACGGCGAGGCGATCGACGCCGTTCAGGTAATAGTGTCCCGACCCCTTCCCGCCCTGAATCGCGCGACGGGTAAACTCGGCCGCGGAACGCACGGACGGGTCGTTCGACGCATCCCTGATGGAATTGTAACGCTCAGCCACCATGTAGGAGCGTTCGTTGGCGATAACGGTGCCTTCCTCGTCCAGAATGTACACCGTCCCCGAGTCCCACAACTTGTACGGCGCCAGGAGATCCCGGAAATGCATGCCCGGAATCGTCACGCACAGAACGTGATCCTGCATGGGCACGCCGACGTAGAAGACAAGCTCCCCGCTCGGATGCCGCCGGGTCGTGGAAATGATTCTTTCTCCGGCAAAGGCCTTGTGTACGTAGGGGCTGTCCGCCAGACTGGCCGGCATCGGGACCTTGCCGTAGGACTGCACGAACCCCGTCCGGTCGAAAACCGCCATGCCCAGGGCAAGGGAATCCCCGCTGACCTGTTCCTTCAGAATCTGCCCCCATTCTTCCTTACGCGCGTCCATCAGGCGCAGAGCCGCTGTTTCCGCTATCCCCTTCAACCGGTTGATCTCCGTGGTGACGAGGCTGTCCGCTATCTCGCTCACCAGGACGATGGTGCCCATGATGGCGTTTTCAAGACTGCTCCGGATGAAGAAAAGGCTCGTCCCCATTGTGGTCATGACGATGGCGGCCACAATGGACAAGGTCATCAGAAACACCTTCAGGCGAATGGACATGGCGTCGCCCTCCTCCGCTTGCAAAAAACCCGCCATCTGATGCCGGCGCGCATTCAGGCGAACTTCCTCACGCTATTCCCGGCTTCACCGGGAGTCAACCGGAATTCTTTTTTCAAGCCGTTCCGATCCGGGCGCCCGTCGGAAGGCGAAGGTCGCGCCCGGCCGGAATATTTCCGCAGGACGCGCGCGGCGGCGGCACATTTCACTGCCGCTGCCGGGGGGACGGCGATACGGCGTTTGGCCGCTTCCAGGCGGTGGAGAGACGTCGATCAGGGGCGGACCGGAAGCGCCGGCCGACTTGCCCGCGGGACGCCTTCCGGGGTACGGTGGATTCGCCGTCAAGCGTAAAATGCTCCAGGAGCGCGCATGATTCAGACCTCCGGCGGTTCCGGCAGGGCGCGGGCCGCGCGTCTCTTCGTGGCTCTGGAAGTGCCCCGGGAAATCAAAATCCGCCTGCTCGCTCTCAAATCATCCTTTCCCGGCCTCAAGTGGACGCCGGCCGCGAACCTGCATCTGACGCTCCGCTTTATCGGGTCGGTTCCGCCGACGCGCATCGCCCCGGTTCAGCAGTCTCTGCGCCTGGTGCGTTGCGCGGCCTTCAACCTGACCCTGGCCGGACTGGGGTTGTTTTCGCGCGGATCGGGCGGCGTCCTGTGGGCCGGGGTACGTGAGGAGCCGGCTTTGCGGAAACTCAAGGATCTGGTGGATTTGGCGTTGCGTTCCGGGGTCGGGTTGAATGCGGAGGAAGCGTCTTTTTCTCCCCATCTCACCCTGAGCCGGTTCAAAAACCTGGACGTGTCCGAAAAACAGATTCAGGAGAAAAGCGGGGAAGGCTTCGGTGAATTTACCGTCGCCGCCTTTACTTTGTTTCGCAGTTTTCTGCGGCCGGCAGGAGCGGTTCACGAACCCGTGGAAAGATATCCGCTTGATTGGGGAAGGGCTGATTGATTGGGGGGGAGGCCCAAAAAAACAGCCCATCCCGAGAGCACGTTAAATTTTTGATTATAAACGGGTTATATTCAGGCCCCGCCCGCGTCG
>JAITRF010000035.1 GCA_031288535.1 Desulfovibrio sp.
TTTCCATATCGGAAACGCGGTTTTGTGTGACGCCAAGTTTCTTCGCCAATTCTTTCTGCGTCATATCATGCTTGCCGCGATACCCGCGCAGGAGCATGGCCGGATTGCCTTCCGGGAAGACTTCCCTGGCGCTGAAAACTTCCTCGCCTTCCTCATTGACCCGGCGTATCTTGTGCCCGGCCAGAGCAAACATGCTCCGGATGGCTTCCAAGGCGACCAAAGCGCTCCCGGAAGGGACGGAAAGGCTGATATGTGTGCGGCCTGCTTGGCCGGGGATAAGTCTGACTTCGGCATCCATGATGGATCCCCTACTTTTTGAATCGCGTGTAGTTCACAAGAAGTCAACTCGCCAAGGCGTTCCCCATTCTTCACCGCTCATGTGGCAAGCCTATCATTAGCAGGTATATTGTCAACAGAAAAATACCTTTTTTTGTATTTTTTGGGACGCGGCCTGTCCGCGCAAGAGACTGAATATGTGGGTTGCCGCAGCTTCCGCGATCCACCACGCAAAAAAAGAAAAGACCTCGTTGTGCTTGTAACTACAATTGGCTACACCAAGGCCAGTACACTGTAACACTTTATAGCATTTTGCGCTTGAGATTGTCGCTTGACGGCGGGCGCGGCCCGCCTGCACCAATCTCGCGGACGGGGTTACGCTTCGCTTCACACCGCCAGAGCATTTTACCGGAAAGATACTTTCAATGACAAATGCTCTAATGCGGCCTGGCATGATGAAGCCGGGTGCAACCGGCGGCCGGACACGGGAGCGAATGTGCAAATAGCTCTTGCGCTTCAGGTGCGTTTCCGGCAAAAGAGTTTGCCGGCGCTGGAATCCGCGCCGCAAGCGGTAACCCTGCAACATAAAGAGGATGTCATGGAATTCATGTTCGTCGCGTCCACGTTTTTGCAGTTCGGCTGCGGGATAAGCAGACAGTTGGGAGATATGCTCGCAGCCTCCGGGATGAACCGGGTCATGCTGATCTGCGACAAGGGCGTCAAGGCTGCCGGGCTCGTGGATCAGGTTGCCGGAAACCTTAAAAAGGCAGGGATAGACTACCGGGAATACGACAAGGTGCTCCCCAACCCGCCTGACTACCAGGTGCAGGAAGCCGCCGAACTGGCCAGGGATTTCAAAAGCGACGCGCTTGTGTCCATAGGCGGCGGAAGCCCCATGGACACCGCCAAGGCCGTGAACATCCTCCTCTCCAATCCTTCCCCCATCAACGCCTACGATGGAATGAACCTCGTCAAAAATCCCGTCGGCCCGCATTTCGCCATTCCCACCACGGCGGGAACCGGAAGCGAGGCAACGGGCGTTTCCGTGATCACCGATCCCAAGGCCAAAAAAAAGATGGTGATCTTCGGGTCCAACGTGGCCCCCTCCGTCGCCCTGGTCGACCCGGAACTGACCCTGGGACTGCCCCCGGATATAACGGCGTCAACGGGCATGGACGCGCTTACTCATGCCCTGGAAGCCTATATTTCCATCTTCGCGTCCCCGGTAACCGACCCTCTGGCCATTGAATCCGCGCGCACCATCATGCGCGGCCTGCGCCGGGCTTACCGCGACGGCAAAGATATTGAAGCCCGATCAGACGTGCTGCTCGGGAGCATGCTTGCCGGGATCTGTTTCAGCAATACCTGTCTGGGTCTCGCGCATTCCATGGCCCATCCCATGGGCGCCTATTGCAATGTGGCGCACGGGGTGGGCAACGCCATTGTCCTGCCCTATGTCATGGAATACAACGTACCCGTCATCCCCCCGGAAAAACTGACCCGGATCGGGCAAGCCCTGGGTCTTGCGGTCGCCGGGAAAACACATGAGGAAACGGGCAAGGCGATCAGCGCCGAACTCTCCGCCCTGGCCGCCGAACTGAACATTCCGCGCATACGCGACGTCGGGGTTCCCAAAGACCTGA
Source organism: Desulfovibrio sp. (assembly GCA_031288535.1). GTDB lineage: Bacteria > Desulfobacterota > Desulfovibrionia > Desulfovibrionales > Desulfovibrionaceae > Frigididesulfovibrio. The sequence continues at coordinate 1,920 of JAITRF010000035.1, forward strand.
TCCCGACGCTCGCCCGGGTGGCCCTTGACGAACTCTCCACGCAGACGACCCCGCGCAAACCCACGGCGGAAGACGTGCAAGCCCTGTTCGAAGCCGCCTGGTAGGCGCTGATATATGTCAGAGCGGTTTGACCTTGAAAAGGTATAAACCGCTCTGCAAGGATTTGCAGGCAAATTCTTATCCGTAAAGCTCCTGAACTTAAGCCCAAAGTCTGGTCAAATGTTCATCAAACTCCTGCTCCTCATCGCTTTCTTCGCCGTCATGACCGGCACCGGCCTGTATTTTCGCAAACACAACACCAATGTAGACACGTTTGTTCTGGGCGGACGCGCCATAGGTCCCTGGCTTACGGCTTTCGCCTACGGAACCTCCTATTTCTCCGCTGTGGTATTTGTGGGTTATGCCGGGCAATTCGGCTGGAAATTCGGCATCTCCGCCGTGTGGATCGGCATCGGCAACGCCCTGGTCGGCTCACTGCTGGCCTGGGTGGTATTGGGCCGGCGCACCCGCGTCATGACGCGGCATCTCGGCAGTTCCACCATGCCGGAATTTTTCGGGGCGCGCTTCGGATCGAAGGCTATTAAAATAGGCGCCTCCGCCATAACCTTCATTTTTCTGATTCCCTACACCGCCTCCCTGTATAACGGCCTGTCCAGACTCTTCGCAATGGCCTTCGGCGTTGATTTTACGTTCTGCATCGCGGTCATGGCCCTGCTTACCGGCGTCTATGTCATAGCCGGCGGCTATGTGGCCACGGCGGTCAACGATTTCATACAGGGTCTGATCATGCTCGGCGGCATAATCGCCACCGCGGCCGCGGTGCTTGGCGCGAACGGGGGATTTGCCCTATCCCTGGACGCGCTCGCGCGGGTAACCGATGCCGCCGTCTCCGAAACCCCCGGAGTCTTTGCCTCCTTTTTCGGACCCGACCCTTTTAACCTGCTCGGGGTCGTGCTTCTGACCTCCATAGGCACCTGGGGTCTGCCCCAGATGGTGCAAAAGTTCTATGCCATAAAATCCGAGGACAGCATCGGCAAGGGCACTGTAATATCAACATTCTTCGCCCTGGTGGTGGCCGGGGGCAGCTATTTTCTGGGCGGCTTCGGCAGGCTGTTTTCCGGGCGGATCGACGTGGCGGCTGAAGGGTTTGACGCCGTTATTCCGGCCATGCTTTCCGGGTTTTCCCCCTTGCTGATCGGCATCGTGGTCATGCTGGTATTGTCGGCGTCCATGTCTACTCTATCGGCCCTGGTCATGGCCTCAGCCACCACATTCACCCTGGATTTTCTCAAAGGCGGCGTCGTCAAAAACATGGACGAGCAACGCCAGTTGCTCGTCATACGGGTGCTGATCGCCGTGTTCATCCTGATCTCTTCCATTATCGCCGTAATCCAGTATAAAGGCGGCATATCCTTTATCGCCCAGCTCATGGGCATTTCCTGGGGAGCTCTGGCCGGGGCCTTTCTCGCGCCCTTTCTCTACGGCCTGTACTGGCGGGGGACAACTCCGGCCTCGGTCTGGACATGTTTTTTGTTCAGCACCCTGCTTATGATCGCCAACATTTTTTTCCGCGACGGTTTCCCGGTCCCGCTGCGCTCGCCGATCAACGCCGGGGCCTTTACCATGCTGGCCGGCCTGGTCCTGGTGCCTCTGGTCAGTCTTCTCACCCGCGCCCCGGAAGCGCGAATGCTGGATGAGACGTTCTCCTGCTATGAGAAGCCGGTGACCGTACGGGCGCAGGAATCTCTGGGAAGCGGGAACGGAGCGGCATCCTGATCTTATTCGAATTTCAAATCAAAACTGCATCCATGCAGTTTTGATTTGGCGGCTGCGGCGAAAACGCTGTTGCGCCTTGCCGTTCGAAATGCTTCGCATTGTTGAACCGCTCCGTGATACCAAACCGGAAAAATTTTCCCGGAGCGTTTTAAGGACCGTCCGGCAGATGGCCCCGGGACCCATCTTTATAGCATTTATCGGAAAGATACTTTTAACGACAAAATGCTCTAAAACGAAATCCGCCTTCGTTCAAATAAAAAACAAACCCGGGCGCTGCGAGCCTCCAAGGCGTACCCGCGCCCCAAATATTTATGCTCACCCCGCCTCCCCCCTCTTGCAATCGGGAACAGATAAGATAACATGATCCCATCAAAGGGGGCGGCAGCGCCAGGATTCAAGGAGGGTATTGTGGGAAGCGCTTCTTCTTTGGGTGTCTTCGTGGTAAGCGACGTAAAGGCGCTCGACTCCATGCCCGTGCGCAATGACAGCGGTTTATGGCAGGCGTGGAACATGGCCGACGACACCATCATGGTCCAGCCGCTCGATGTTGACCAGACGCCCTGCGGCAACATTTATACACTTTCCGGAACTGACTTCTCCCAATTTCTCAAACCGTTGAGCTCCTTTTCCGTCCCGCTTGAACCGCCGGGGCAGCCCGAGCCGCAGCTGCCGTTGCAACCACCGTTGCCGTCGCTGCCGCCGTTGCCATCGCTGTCGCCGTTACCGCCGCTGTCGCCGCAACCGCCGCTGCCATCGCAACCGCCGTTGCTGTCGCAGTTGCCGGATGAGGCAAAGGCCTTCGAGACTTTTTCAATGTTCACAAACGATACGGGCGACTTTCCGCAAGACGCGGAGCAGCGCTACCAGGACGCATTTTTCGCGCCGGGCGCCGGCAATCAGCCTTCCCCCTATTCGCCGGAAACAACCGGCTTTGTCCTGCAAACGCAAGACGCCGAGCAACCCGGCAAAGGCCGCAAAATTCATGCCGATTCTCCGGATCTTCTGCAAATCTGGCTGGATGAATGCCAGAAAGCGATAGAAAAACAGAAGATTGAGGAAGAACAGAAGTCCATGCAGGAAAACGAGCAACGCATAGTCATGGACCTCAAGGCTTCGAGCATAGAGAAAGCCTTTGAGATTGTAGATCGCTCCGCCGACGCCCAAAAACCCGTCCCGGACAACGGCATGAGCCTTGCCGCACAAACGCGCGCGGAAGCGGCAACGTCGGCGAAACCACGCGGGATGCCGGCCGGCCTGCGCCAGCCGACGCCCTTGCAGGGAAAACCTGAGGAACAGCCCTACTCTTCCGAGGGCGAAAGCCGACGACAGCAGCAGCAGGCCGAACGGAAGCTGCGGGAAAAATTATCCGCCCTCATCTCGGCGGTTGATGAAGACGCCGCCGATCCCGATCTGGATGCGGCCATAGCAAACCTGATTGCGCAAGACATGCCGTCAGGCAGCAAATATAAATTCTTGTTCACGGAATTCGGCATGTCCTTGAGGCGCAAAAAAAAGATCAAACTGGCCCTGCTTTGTCACATGCGGGCGTTGAACTTCGCGCCCAACGACGAAAACGTGCTTTTCAACGTGGCCAGAACAGAATATGAACTGGGCAGAATCGACAGAGCTGAAGAAAGACTGAATAAAGCCCTGCTGGTTAACCCCGGTTTCAGCGCTGCCGCGAATTTCCTCTCTTTTCTGAAGGCTTCGAGCCATGCGGTCGATTGATCCCACAGGCGGCTTGCCCGGAACCTGCCGGAGCCGCGCCGCCCCGAGCTCCCCGGGAGAGTTTGCCGGATGAACAAGGGCATTACCATTCTCCTCCTCCTGGTCGTGCTGGGAGCCATGGGCATGGTCATGGTTTCCCATATAAGCTCCAGGGACGAAACTGCCCCCGCCGTAACGCCGAAACCCTCCGCCACCTCCCGGTCGGGCGCCGCCGGAACCGTCGCCGGCAGACAGGCGGCATCATCCAGGGAAAATTCCGTCTCGGATCTGATCCGGATAGACCCGCCTCTGTCCTCGCTGGAGCCCGGCCAACAAAAACCGGAGGGCGCTCCCCGGACAGCGGCCCCGACCCCCCAATCCGCCCGGCCCTCTTCCGGAGATCAGCCCCCTCCACCCGCCGCATCCCAACCCGCTTCCCCCGCCGGGCCGCAGAAGACGACCCCACAGCGCGCCGCGGCGACCGAGAACCACCAGGAAACACCGTCGGCATCCCAAACTTACAGACAACCACCGCAAGCCCCCGCGAGTTCCCTTCCACCCGGCCCCACACACCGGGAGACCCCGCCGGTATCTCCTGGCGCGGCTACCGCCGCCGGGAGCGCCTCCCCACCCCAACCCGCTCAGCCGGCAAAGACCGGGACACAAGAGCAAGCGTCCGCCGGATCGCAGAGGCAGACAGCCGCGCCCGCAAACGCCGGCACAGCCGGATCGCAGGGTCAGACAGCCCCCGCAAGCGCCGCAAATGCCGTTCCTTCCAAACCTCAGGGACAAACCGCCGCGCCCGCGAGCACCATAAAAGCCGATGCGGCCGGACCACAGGGGCAGACAGCGTCCGCAGGCGCCGATACAGCCAGGCCGCAAGGTCAGACGGCGTCAGCAGGCGCCGCAAGTACCGCTCCTTCCAAGCCTCAGGGACAAACCGCCACGCCCGCGGGTACCATAAAAGCCGATGCTGCCAAGCCCCCGGAATTGCTTCCTCCTCCTGCCCCGGCCTCCGGAAAACAGCCGGACGCGAACCCGGCCGCCCTGTCAGAGAAAGGTACGCATAACCTGAAAAACATAAGCCTGCTTCTTTCCGGTGACGAGGCCATTCTACGCATAGAAGCCGACAGCGCCTTCCCCTGCAAAACCTTTGTCCTGACCGGCCCTGACAGGCTGGTCATCGATCTGCCCGGAGTATGGAAAGGCATGAAGACTCCCCCTCCGCAGAACAACCGCATCATCCGTGCCGTACGCATGGGACAGCAGAGCGCCGGCCCCAGGCTGGTTCTGGATCTGAACGCCTCCTTGAAAGGCCACAAGGTGGAGCGCCGTGGAAACGTGGTCGATATCATGGTGCGCTGATGCTCGCCGGACTTGACGTAGGAGGCACGTTCACCGATGCCGCTCTCGTGGACGGGAAAAGCGGCCGATGCATTGCCTGGGTCAAGGCGCCCACCCGGACCGGGGCCGTTCTTCCCGGCATCCTTGAGTCCCTGGAACGGCTTTTGCGGGAAAGCCGGGCGGACGCGCGCACGGTCAAAAGGCTCACCGTGTCCAGCACCTTGGGCCTTAACGCCCTGCTCACCGGCAACACCCGGCCTGTGGGCGTGCTTGCGCTGCCGGGGCCGGGCATTGACCCCGCCCTGTTCTGGCCACGGGATCCGCTTTTCCGGGTTCTGCCCGGAGCCCAGGATCACCGGGGACGCGTCACCGCCGCCCCGGACCCGAAAGCCGTAGGCGCTGCCCTCGAATCTCTGAAAAAACTCGGCGCCAAAGCCCTGGCCATTGTCTGCAAGTTCAGCCCGAAAAATCCCGAACTGGAAAAAAGTCTGGCGGCTGAAGCGCGCAAAATTTTCGGCGCCGACACGCCGATTGTACTCGGTTTTGAAACAAGCGGCAGTCTGAATTTTCCCCGCCGCCTGCACACGGCCTGGTGTAACGCGGCTCTCTGCGCCGTAAGCCGCGACTTCCACCGCGACCTGGAAAAAGCCTCCCGCGATCTGGGACTGACCTGCCCCATCCATATCCTGAAGGCCGACGCGGGTTCTTTTTCCGCCACCGAGGCCCTGAGGGACCCGGCAAGCACCATGGGTTCGGGGCCGGCGGCCGGACTGCTCGGCATCCTGGCCATGGCCCGGCCGTCAGGGACGGATTCCCCTCTCTTCGGCGCCGCCGACAAGTACATGATCGACATGGGCGGAACCAGCACCGACATCGCCTTGCTCGCGGCAGGGCAACCCCTGCTCGCGCGGGAAGGATTGACCGTAAGCGGCAGACCCACCCTGATCCGCACGCTCTGGACCCGCTCCATCGCCCTGGGCGGAGACTCCGCCCTGCGCTGCAAAAACGGCGAGGTCAGCATCGGCCCGGATCGCTCCGGGCCGGCCCTGTCCCTCGACCCTGAACAAAAAGACGCGCCCTTTTCCAGACCGGCGACCCTGACAGACGCCCTCAATGTCCTGGACATAGCCCGTGTGGGCGATACGCATCTGTCCAGACATGCGTTCATGCGGATGATCGACGACCCCGCCTGTCCCCCGGCCGTGAAAAACGGACAAGCCGATCCCGAGGACCAATCCCGCGCCCTGGCCCGGCTTTTCCTGGCCGGGGCGCTGCGGCGTATCAAAGAAAAAACCAGTGAAATACTTGAAGAAATAAATTCCCAGCCCGTTTATACAATCCGCGAGCTGCTGGTGGACAAAAAACTTGAGCCGGAATGCGCCATGTTCATAGGCGCCCCGGCCGGCGCCTTGCGGGCGGAACTGGAAAAAGCCCTCGTCCTGCCGGTGGTTGCGCCCGAGGAAAGTCCTTTCGCCAACGCCCTGGGCGCGGCCCTGGCAAGACCAACCAAGGCGGCGGAGCTTTATGCCGACACCTTGCTGGGCCGCATGACCATCCCCGATTTTCGGGTGGAAAAAAACATAGGCTCCGATTACAGGCTTGAAGACGCCGGACGCGATATGTCCAGGGCCTTCGCCGAGGCGTTCAGGGACGAGGAACCGGGGCAGGCGCAGACGGTATTCGCGGAATCTTTCGCGGTTCTTGACCCATCCGGGCGCCGCGGCCGCATTTTGCGCATCCGTTCTCAATACGCGGCCGGTCTCGTTCTCAAGGGGGAAGGATAATGTCCGATTCGCAACCGGCCGATGCCAAAAGCGGCGCTCTCAAAGCGGCCCACAGTCTGGGTCTTGTCATTTTCCCCGCCTTTGACTGGGCCATATCACCCACTCACCCGGAACGCGAGGAACGCCTGCTCTACACGCAGGACCAACTGCGCGAAGAGGGACTCTTCGACATTCCCGGCATAAGCGAACATCGCCCGGATATGGCGGACATGGCCGACATTTCCCGCGTCCACTTCTGCCCCCCCGGTTTCGAAAGAATAGTCGAAGCGCCGCACCTGGCTTCGGCCGGCAGCGCCATAAGCGCCGGACGTCTGGTCCTCGCCGGAGGATGCGACAAGTCTTTCGCCCTGACAAGGCCCCCCGGACATCACGCCATGAAAGTCGTCCAGGGTGGACGCGGTTTCTGCGCCGTCAACATTGAAGCAATCATGCTGGAGAGGCTGCGCGGGGAATTCGGCGTGAGGCGCGTGGCCATAGTGGACACGGACTGCCACCACGGAGACGGGAGCCAGGATGTCTATTGGCACGATCCGGACACCCTGTACATCAGCCTGCACCAGGACGGCCGCACCCTCTACCCGGGCAGCGGCTTTCCCAATGAACTGGGCGGTCCCCTGGCCCGTGGAGCGACGATCAACATTCCCCTTCCGCCCCGCACCGGGGACGAGGGTTTTCTCTACGCGACCGAGGAAATCGTCCGTCCGATTCTTGACGCCTGGAAACCGGATCTGGTTATCAATTCCGCCGGGCAGGACAACCATTTTTCCGACCCCATAACCGACATGCGCCTCTCCGCGCGCGGTTACGCCGAAATGGTCCGGTGCATAAACCCGGACGTCGCGGTGCTGGAGGGGGGATATTCCATTCAGGGCGCCCTTCCCTACGTAAATCTGGCTGTGATCCTGGCCCTGGCCGGAATGGATTTCAGCCGGGTCGTTGAGCCGGCCTGGAGAGACGATCTGGCCGCCACCTCCACGGAATGCATGGATTACATACGCCGCCTCCGGGATTCCACGCTCACGACCTTTGAACGTCCGGGAAACGCGGCTTCGGGCCATAGGTTTGAAAACGGCTGGTTTGTCAGGGAACGCGACATATATTACGACACCGACGGCATCCACGAACAACAGAACGAGCGTTTGCGCGCCTGTGAAAATTGTCCGGGGCTGCTGCTTATCAGAACCAGGACCCACTACAGCGACTGGTCGGTATGCATCCACATCCCGCGCTCGGCCTGCCCGGATTGCGCGTCCGCCGGCGAAGAACGCAAAAGAGAGGCGGAACGCAAGAGAGAACCATGGGAATTTTCAGATCAACGCCGCGACATATATTTGCGCGGCTGAAGGAATGGCGATATGAAAACACGCAATCTGCTCCTGCCGGTCTGTCTGGCCCTGTTGCTCGCCGGTTGCGGCGAAGAGGCGAAGATCGACTCCGTGAAAAAGACCGTTGTGAACAACTGCAAAGGCAAAACCATGCAGGACCTGGCCTCGGGTCTTCTGCAAAATCCCGTCTGGGGATTTAAAAAAGAAGCGGACGGGAGAGAATTCGTCACCCTCGGCGGGACCGTGGCCGGAGACAAGGCCCCGGCATGGATCAAGGACAAGAAGGTGCTGGACGTAAGTTTCAGCTTTGCCCTCGACGCAAAATCGGGTAAATTCGATCCCGGCTCGCTGGACGGTTTCCCTTCTCTGACCAGTCCGGAGGGCATTTTTCAAGGCTACAAAGCCATTGTCTGCGACTAATTCGTTGCAGGCGCGAATTTTCGTAATTTGCATCCGGAAATGGCGGGGCAGGATGCCGCGCCGGAACACAAACCAGAGCTTTTACGCTTGAAATGCTTGCTTAACGGCGAGCAAAGCCCGCCTGCGCCAATCTCGCTGACGGTGTTACGCTCCGCTTCACACCGCCAGCGCATTTTATCGGCAAGATACTTTCAATGACAAAATGCTCTAATTGCAAAAATAACAAACATATCTTTTAAGGACGGGCCGACTTGAATGTCGACCCTCTTTGCGGAGACTGCCAGAACCGATGAACGATCAAGCCACAAAAAACGTTATTACCCGCTTCGCCCCCAGCCCGACGGGCCATCTGCACATCGGAGGGGCGCGCACGGCCGTATTCTGCTGGCTCATGGCCCGCCATTCCGGGGGCAAGTTTCTGCTGCGCATCGAAGATACGGATATGGAACGCTCACGGCAGGAATACACGGACTCCATCCTGTCCTCCATGCGCTGGCTGAAGCTGGACTGGGACGGCGAACCGGTTTTTCAGCGCAACCGCTTTGACATCTACGACAAAAACATCGAACGGCTCCTGGAGAGCGGGCACGCTTACTGGTGCGCGTGCGGCCCGGAAGAGGTGGAAGCCATGCGGGAAAGAGCGCGGGCAGCGGGAGAGAAACCCCGCTACGACGGGCGCTGTCGCAATCTTCGCCTCGGTCCCGGTCCGGGGCGGGCGGTACGTCTGGCCGCGCCGGCGGAGGGACGCATCGAATTCACGGATATGGTCAAGGGGAATCTGTCATTTGACGTCTCGGAACTGGACGACATGGTGCTGCGCCGCGCGGACGGAGCCCCCACATATAATTTTTCCGTAGTTGTGGACGACATCGCCATGAATGTTTCGCACGTGCTGCGCGGCGACGATCACGTGAACAACACGCCGCGGCAGATACTGATCTACCGGGCTTTGGGAGCGGATTTGCCGGTTTTCGGGCATGTGCCCATGATTTTGGGCCCGGACCGGCAGAAGCTGTCCAAACGGCACGGCGCCAAAGCGGTCATCGAATACGAAAAGGACGGGCTTTTGCCGGAAGCCCTGGTAAACTATCTGGTGCGCCTCGGCTGGAGCCAGGGCGACAAAGAAATATTCAGCCGTGAGGAACTCGTCGCCGCTTTCAACGGCAAAAACCTGAGCGGTTCCCCGGCGGCCTTTGATCCGGAAAAACTGCTCTGGGTAAACGCAAGGCACTTGCGCGCGGCAAAGCCGGAAGACCTTTTCCCTCTGCTTCTCCCTTTCCTGGATGAAGCAGGCGCGCCGACGCAGGATCGAAAGCGCCTGCTTACGGCCATTCCCCTGTTCCAGCCCCGCGCCCGCACTTTGAAGGATATGGCGGAACAGATGCGCACGCTTCTCATCGCTGCGGACGAAGTTCACTATGACGGGGAAATTCTGGCGCTGCTGGGCCCGGAAGGATGCGGGCACCTTACCTGCCTGGGCGGCAGACTTGACGAGTTGCCGGACTTTTGTCCGACGGCCCTGCATCAATGCCTGCGCGCCTATGTCGACGAAAGAGGCGTAAAATTCAAAGCCGTCGGGCAGGCCATGCGCATTGCCCTGCTCGGCTCCGTAAACGGCCCTGACCTCGCCGAGGCCATGGCCATACTGGGCAAAGACGAGGTGCGAAACAGGCTGGATCGCACCCTGGCGCAATTTTCCGCCGCAACAAATCCTATATAACCGAGAGAAACTCCATGACATTGCAAATTGCCGCCCTCGCTTCCGGCGTGGGCACAAATGTGGCCGCCATCATCAAATGTATCGACGACGGCCTGCTTGACGCCAAAATCCGCGTTGTAATCTCCAATCAGCCCAACGCACCGGTACTGGAAAAGGCCGCCAACGCGGGCATACCGACTTATACCCGCAACAGCGCCGATTTTACAGACCGCGAAGCCTATGATCGCGAACTTCTGGCCGTCGCCTGCGACGCCGGCGCCGACACCATCGTGCTCGCCGGCTACATGCTTATGCTCACTCCTACATTCGTGCAGGCCTACCCGAAACGCATCCTGAACGTCCACCCCTCGATCCTGCCGAGTTTTCCCGGCCGTATGGGCAACGAAGACGCCATCAGGTACGGGGTGCGTCTTTCCGGGTCAACCGTGCATTTCGTCGAAGAAACGATGGATCAGGGACCGGTCGTAATCCAGGCCGTGGTGCCGGTCCATTCCACAGACACCGGCACCACGCTGATGCCGCGCATCCAGGCCATGGAACACCGCATCTACCCCCAGGCCCTGCAATGGCTGGCCGAAGGACGCCTGAAAATCGAAGGACAACGCGTGATCCTCCTGCCCGCGAAAATCCCCAACATCTCCATCGCCTCTTCCGGACAGAGCCCAATGGGTCCCTGGATGGTCAGCCCCCCCCTGGAAGAAGGCTTTTAGAGCATGTCAAGGATGCGCCGCAGGGCTGACGCATCTTATCGCGTCAGCCCTGCGGCGATGCGCAAGCATCGTCCGAAGCCGCAGGCTTCGTAAGGAGCAAAACGGCTTTGCCGCCGCCGCGGATCTCAAAGATATATGTCATAATATCCTGAATTAACAATATAAAATTTTAGATGCGCCAGCCTTGGGATGCGCCGCCAGAGCGGTTTACATTTTCAACGTCAAACCGTTATAGCACGCTCCAAAGGGGGCTGGCTGTCTTTTCACACCCGTCCATGCGATATCCGGGCCGGTTCCGTGTCCCGGTCTTCGGAAAAAAGCAGGGAGGCCCGACGCTCTTCAGGCAAATTCAGAAATGATTCCAAAATAAGAACGGCAGCCGCCCCGTCCAGTGCCCGGCGCAGCCTGTTTCCCTTAAGTCCTGCCTCTCGCAGCCGTTCTTCGGCCGCAAAGGAACTCAAGGTTTCCGGCATCAGGTAGACAGGCAAGGCAAGCGCGCGGAGGAGAGAACCAGCCGCCCTGATCACGCGTTTGGCGCTTTCGCCCCTCTCTCCGTTCAAACGCAAGGGCAGACCAAGCACCAGGGCGGTGATTTTTTCGGTCTTCGCCAACTCCGCGACGACGCGCACAAATTCCTTCTTCCCTGCCATGGCGAGGACGGGACGGGGAAAAGCCCCTTTGCCCGCGCTGTCCGTCAAGGCGAGGCCGCTGCGTTTTTCCCCGTAATCTATGGACAGATACCTCATAAAGCTTCCACAGGAACCGCTGTCATGGCGCTTCCTTTCGCCAATGGCGTTGTTCACGCATTCAATACTATGAATTTAATGGAAAAATTTTCAAATAGTTTGCATCGCAAATGGAAAACGATATCAGACGGCGGGCAATGGCGAATCCGCATCAATCCTCGTCCAGGACGTCAAAATCATCGTCCAGGGCATCCGTCTCGTTCAGACCCACCGTGGACAGGTCGGCCATGTTCACAAAACGCACTCCATCCCTGGCGCGGGAGGAACGCAGAAGCTTCGCCGTCCTGCGCAGGATCTTGTCCCCGCCGGATCTTTCGGCCATATACTCAAGGCAATGCCGGACGCGGCGTTTTCTGAAATCTCCGCCCATATTCAGCAGAATACGCGAAAGACCCATCTTGCAGGAAGGGCAGGAGACCAGCAAAGGGCTGTCGTCTGGAAGCGCCGCCATGTCCGCGCGCAACTGCGCCTCTTTGCGTTCCCTGATCTTGTTGTAGATATCGGGCGCAGTCATGGCTCCGAGACCCGCCTCGGCGCAACATCCCGGACTCAGGCGCACCCTGGCCCCCAGGCAACGTCCGAGGCTTCGCGCGTACAGACGGGCGGCCCTGGACTTGTTCATACCCGAAACCTCCGCGTGACAGGGGGCATGGTAGATAACACGCCCCAAAACCTCATCCGGCGAAGGCAAAGCGGCATGTCCGCCGCCCGGCGCTCCCACGCCTTCCGCGTCTGCCCGGGCGCCGCCCTGTTCCTGGGCGTTGCGCCGCTCCAAAATCCGGCTGAAAAGAAAATTCGCGGCGTCATCCAGAGGGAGAGGCGCATTTCCCTCACCGGGCAAAGGCTCCGCAAGCAGACAGCGTTCCAGGGCATCCCGGCAGGAACCGCAAGAGCTGAGGACGGCGACGCATTCCATGCCGAAAACGGCGGCGGCTTTGCGCGCCCGCTCGCCCAATTTCGCACGGTTCAGCTTCATGTTGCTCGCAAAGACTTCGCCCAGACCGGCCGCAAGCAGCGGATAGCCGCAGCAAATCTGCGCTTCCGGCAGGACGACGGCGTAGCCGGAAGACAAAAGCAGACCTATGGCGGCCACCGCGATACGGGGATAAAACACCCCCGCCCCGCAGCCGGGAAAATAAAGAACGCTGCCGCGCAGGCCTGCTTCCGGGGCAAAGATCGATCCCCTCTCCAAATGCAGGCGCTCGGCCAGATTGCGGTAGCCCGGACGCGGTCCCAACCCCCTGAAAAGCGGATTGCTCATCCCGGCCTTGAGCGGAGCGGGGGCCAGGGAGAGAAGGCGGTTCTGCACGGCCTGACCTACGGAAGCGGCTTTCCCGGCAAGAGGGATACGCCGCTCCGGGTTCAAGGCAATGGCCTTGAGCGCCCGCGACTTGAGCGGATGACCGCCTGCGCCTTCTTCCTCAAGGTAGCCGCGTGAGGCTAGGGAAACTTCGGCGGAGGCTATTTTCACCGGGCAAACGGCCGTGCATTGCCCGCAGCCCGTGCAGTGTTCCATAATGCCGCGCAAGGCGCCGAGCAGGGCGGGATCCGGCCTGCCGTGATTGACCTGGGAATAATAAACCGCCTCGATCAAAGCCCCGAGAGACATATTTTTGTTGCGCGGATGAAACAGGAGGCCCCGTTCCGGATAATACATGGGACACGGCCGGCGGCATTTGCCGCACCGCGTGCAGAACTGCACGTTCTCAAGCAGGGAAATCAGCCTCTCCTTGTCCGCCAGTCCGCTTTGCCGGATATCCTGGATCAGGCGGTTGAAGGAAAAGGTGAAGGAACTCACCGGCAGTTCCCTGCGGGTAAGCTTGGCGGGATTGAAGATGCTGCCGGGATCGACGGCCTCCTTGTAATTGCGGAAGGCCTCCATTTTTTCCTTGCGCAGAAAGGCTATCTTCGTCACGCCTATGCCGTGTTCGCCCGTGACCTCGCCCCCAAGTTCCTGAGCCTTGGCCATGACCAGACGCGCCGCTTTTTCGGCATTGGCCAGCATGTCCGGATCATTGGAGTTGACCGGAATGTTCACATGCCAGTTGCCGTCGCCGGCATGCATGTGGCTGGCCGCGCAAATGGCGGAGGCGAGAAAGTAATCCTGGATTTTTTCCGTTTCAGCGGCATACCGGGGATAGTCGGCGGCAAAGGCCCGGAAAAAAAGCCGGGCGCGCATCTGCAGCTCCTGGTCCGAGATGTCCAGAGAGGGTATCTCGCCTTTTATTATGCGCCCTATATAATCGAGCTCCGCCCGCACCCGCTCCTCCTCTTCCGGAAAACCGGGCAGCAGGGAACACTGATGCAGGGCGGCGCGATAGGCCCTGGCCATGTATTCAAGGTTCAGGCTCTCAAGATACAGGGCGAAATCCGGAATGGCCTTCAGGGGAAGCACCACGTCCTCGTTAATTTTGAAACCGGAGGTGCGTCTGGCTATGGCCGAAAGCCGGTGCCTGTCCTCCCAAAACTCCTCGGCCTGTCTTGCGTCTTCGGCCACGAACACGTCCACCCCGTCATAGGAATCGCTGATTTGCACAATGGCCCGCGCCGCCTCGCCCAAGGCCTTTTCGTCGTCGCTGTCCATCTGCACAATGAGAACGGAGATGGGATCGCCAGCATAAACCGACGATTTTTTCTGGTAGCCTATGGCCTGGACGTATTTCAGGCCGAATTCCTCAAGGGCGGTTATTTTCACCAGGTCGCCCCGTCCCCGGATGTCATTGCGCAAAGCCACTATGTCGTTTACCACCAGCATGCAGTTTTCCATGCTGCGCCCGAAAAATTCCAGGACAAGCACCCGGTAGTGGGCCGGATATTTGTGCAGGATAAAGGAAGCGTCCACAATCACCCCGTCCGTGCCTTCCTTCTGCACGCCGGGCAGGCCGCCCAGGGCCTTGTCCGTCACGTCCTTGCCAAGGCCCGGCGTGCGGATTGCGTCGCCGCGCAGGGCAATGCGCCTGATCAGCCCGCCCTCCTCGTCGTTCACCTCGAAAAGCGCCGTTTCGCCGGGGAGTATTTTATGCCGGGGATGATCGAGCCGCCGCACCTCTATGAGCGCCCCATCCGGAGTTACCATCCGGTAGGACAGAAGATTGTCTATCGTCGTCCCGTATTCAAAGCACATGGGGCCGCCCGCGTTTTCGGCGATATTGCCGCCTATGCTGGAAGCCTCTCTGGAGGCCGGGTCCACGCTGAAGAGCAGGCCGTGACGGGCGGCCGCCCGGTAAGCGTCGGCGGTCACCGCCCCGGCTTCAAGCCATAGGGTTTGCCCGGCTTCATCCACCGGCCCGATAGCGTTCAAGCCGGTCAGGGACAGAACCACGCTGCGCTTGAGCGCCGGAATGGCCCCGCCGGTCAGACCGCTGCCGCTGCCGCGCGGCACCAGGGCAAACTGCATCTCCGCGGCCAACTTGACCACTTCACGGATCTGGGCGACATTACGCGGAGAGATCACCAGCAAGGGCAGTTCCAGACGCAAATCCGTGGCGTCGGTCGAATTTTCCACCAGGGCATGGGGAGTCGCGTCCATGCATTCCGCCGGCAAAAAGACGCGCAGACGGGAAATCAGTTCGCGCCTGAAGGCCATATCGCTCTCATGGGCACTCCAGAACATGGTCAGGCCTTCGCCGATCGAGGCGGCATAGTGCTGGGCCAGGGCGCGGCGCGAGGACTCGAAACTTTCCTGCACGCTCTTTTTAACTGTCTCGGCATCGATAAAAGGATTATAGCGCACCAGGAAAAGCTCGGCGGCAAGCTCCATGGTCAGATGCCGCACGCCCTCCGGCCAGGTGGCGAACTCCTCCGCGCCTATGCGCAGAATGCGCGGCACCAGTGAAGGGGCTTCAATCGATATATGCGGACCTTTGGAAAGCATGATCCGGTATTTCCTTGACGGCGTGCGCCGCGCAAAATTGAGGTTATCGCTTCTCGTCCAGAGGCATGAAACCCGGAGGCAGATCCCCGGCCGGGTCAAAAGCTCCGTCAGGGCCGTTTTCAGCACTCCTTGCCCCGGGACTGAGACGGTATCCGAGCGCTTCCGCCTTCTCCCGGTAAGACCCTGAAGCAAGGCGCAGGGTATTCAGCGGTTCCACCACTATCGAAGGCAGGCGGGTTACACAGTAATGCTCGCAATAGCCGCAGCCGAAGCAGCGCATGGCGTCAACCACCGGCGCGGAAACCTCGGAGCCGGGAATGCGCGCCAGTTTAATGGAGCCGTAAGGGCAGGTTTCCTCGCAAACCACGCAACGGCGGTCTTGCGCCCAAGCCACGCAACGGCTCTTGTCGACCACGGCCGTGCCCACCCTGGCCCGTTGTTTCTCCGGCAACGGCAAAAAGCGGACCGCTCCGGTCGGGCATACCCGGCCGCAGACATTGCAATCCGGCTCACAGGGACCGCGTCCCGGCGTAAACAGAGGACTGAACAGCCCCTCCGCCCCGCTCCCGAAGCCGGCCGGCTGAAGGGAATTGGTCGGACAGGCCTTCATGCATTCGCCGCAACGAATGCAGCGATCCAGAAATTCCGCCTCAGGCAGGGCGCCCGGCGGCCTCAACAGCCCTGCCGCGCGGATGCTGTCCGCGCCTCCGAGAAGGGCGTTTATCCCGGAATACTGCACGGCCGCAAGCGCGACTCCGGCCGCGCCGGCACCCAGAAAAGCCCGGCGCGAGGGCAGGGGCAAAAGCGCCTTTTCCTCTCCCGCCATACCTGAAGCGTTTGGCGACGCCTGCCTGACGGCGGGCAAAGCCCGCCCGCAAACGTCCCGCGGCGAGAATTTGCGCTGCAGATCCCCGCACTGCGGCTCAATCTTTTCTGGGTTGGGCCGCTCCAACTCCCCGTCGCCCGCCCGGACAGACGGCTCATTATGTCTGCCGCGCAGCCGGAGCCCGGCGGGGGAGCTGAAGGAAAAGGCGCTGCCGCCGGTAGGGCAGACAGCCACGCACGTTGTGCAGACTATGCATTCGCTGTGCATGGCGCGAAAACCCTCAGGGGCGATGGCGCCGGCCGGACAGCGGGCGACGCAGGTTTTGCAGCCGCTGCAGTCGTGAACGCGGCGACGCAGGCCGGGGCGCAGGGAGACAAGGCCGAGCGCCGCCCCGGCCGGACACAGGTAACGGCACCAGAAACGCGGCCGAATCCGTTCAAGGACGAACAGGGCCAGAAAAAAGGCCGCGACGAAATGCAGGGTTTCGTAGTGCCGCCCTTTCAGGGAGAGATAGAGCAGACAGTTCGCGTCCAGATATTCGAAAAGGGGACGCCCGGCCTCCAGAACCTCCACTCCCCCCAAAAGGGCGAGGGTATGCATGAGCAAAGCCCAGAAACGCGTGCTCAAAGACAGGGGCGAAGCCCAGAAGAACAGGTTGACCCCGGCCAGGGCGGCTCCGAACATGACAGACAGGACGAGGTATTTCACTTTGCGCCAGTGCGGTGAAAGCGGGATATTCCCCAAAGACGAGGTGTTCTGCCCCCGTGTTTTTTTACGGAGCGCCTCGCCCGCAAAACGCCCGAGGTCCAAAGTTATGCCCATCGGGCAGAGATAGCCGCAAAACAGGCGTCCGAAGACAAGGCTCGCGAAAATCAGGACGACCCCCGGCAGGAGGCGAGGGGGGAAATCGCGGGTGGCCGCCGGAACCAGGGCGGCGGCCAGAGGATCAAGGCGCAGATAGAGGTCCGGAGGGAAAAGTTCCCCCCCGGCGGGCCAGGCCGCCGTATACAGCAGGTACAGGAAAAAACAGAGGCTTGCGGCCCGGATCAAACGCCGCCGCAAACCCGCCGCGGTTCTTCGCATGTCGCATCCTTCGACCGCGTCCCGCCCGCCCCGAAACGGGCCGGGCGGGACGCCGGGGCATTTTTCTAACAGAGCTTGCCCAAATGGTCCACTGCTTAT
>JAITRF010000051.1 GCA_031288535.1 Desulfovibrio sp.
TTTCAATGAGTTACTATCGAGGGGGTCCGGGGGAAATCATTATCGCTGCTGTCGTCATCCGTACGGCTCGAAACCTCGCCTACGGCTGACGCTCCCCCGGCGGGGTTTGGGGCGGAGCCCCAATTAATCAGCCCTTCCTTAAATACTCTAAAATGGAACGTTCTATTTGAAATCCGAATCAGACCATTTGCAGGTAGCCGATGAAATTGTCGCCGAAACCGTTGCGTCGGCAGTCTATGTAGCGCGAGACGTACTGCTCGAAAGTCATGAGGCGTCCGAAGACGTTGAACCGGCTGCCGGGAGCCGCGAAATTCAGGCCGTGAAAAGCGGCCACCCCCGGATGTATGGGCAGATCGAAATCCGCATAGGAGGGAAAGACGCCATCGGCCTGCGCGCGGGCGATCTCCGCCCCGGAGAGGGGAGGGAGCGCGAAGCGGCGCAGGACGCTTTGGGCGGCGCGGATGAGCAGTTCCCCGCCCGGATGGTTGACGGTGTGGAAGAGGCGGCGCTTTTTCCAGTTTTCCCGGATAAAGGAGGAAATCCCGAAGACGTTTTCCGGGTCCTTGTCCGCCTCGGCCTTCAGGGTCTGCTCCAGTCCGGCCCGCAGATCGGCGAAGGCGTTGAGGTCGGCGCGCAGATAAACGCGCAGGATCGCTTCTTTGGGCGCGCCTTCGTCTATGAGCCTGTTCAGGAGGCTGTCCCCGAAATCTATGGGGCCGTCCGGAGTCCAGAAGGGCCAGTAGGCCTTGAAGAACATGTTGGGAACAGGCAGGGCGCGGCAGGCGCCGGAAAGTCCGCCGAGCAGGGCCTGCGAGGACAGTTCCCCCCATCTCGCGTCGAGGCGCTGGTACAGAAAGAGCGAGCAGGAAGAGAGGTCTTCGCGGCTTACCGGTTCGCGCGTATAGTTCGTGCGCCTCACGATCCTGTAGATCGAGGAGAAGGCCGCGGAGGCGCCGAGGAGTGTTTCCAGTTCCTCTCCCTGGCAGTTGGCGTGCATGAGGCAGATTTTTTTGTCCATGTCCCCGCGGCTGATCTTCGGTGTGAGGGCTGAATGCAGGCGGCTTTCCGCGCCCGGCGCATAATCACCCTGGCCGGGGAAGGGGCGGCAGTATCCCCCGGCGAGTTGGACGCTTCGCTGCGCGCCGTGGACGACGCCGTGCTTTTGGAAAAGGACGGGGTCATCCTGGGCGTGGAGGGCTACGCCGTCTTTCGGCGGCGGTTGTCCGGCTCTTTTCCCTTACACGATCTCGGGCCGGTTTGTCTTGCCCCGGCTTTGATCAACGCCCATTGCCATCTGGAGCTTTCGCATCTTGCCGGGAAAACGCGGCTCGGGGAAGGCTTCGTCCCCTGGCTCGCCAGTCTGGTGTCCCTGGCCCGGACCGTGCCGGACAACGCGGAGGAGTGCATCGGCGCGGCCTTGCGTTGCCTGAAGGAGTCCGGGGTCGGGCATTGCGCGGACGTGGAAAGCCGCCTGCCCGGACTGATCGGCGAACTGGCGTTGCGGGAATGGCGGGAAACCGCGGGCTACCCGCTTACGCATTTTCTGGAACTGATCGGTTTTTCGCCCCCGTCGGCGGCTGAGGGGGAAGGGGTGGAACAGGCGCTCAGGGCCGGGGACTGGTTTTCTCCCGCTTCCGCTTCACTGCCCGTAGATGTTTCGGAGCGCTGCGCCCTCGCCGGCCACGCCCTCTACAGCACCGCCCCGGAGGCCCTGCAGGCCGCCCATGCCTGGTGCCGGAGGCGAGGCCGGGTTTTCAGCCTGCATCTGGCGGAATCTCCGGAAGAAGACGAGTGCCTGCGCTCCGGGAGCGGCGCTTTGCGCGAATTGCTCAAGGGTTTCCAACCCTCTTCCTTTCCGGAACGGAAAGGCGGCCCGGTGGAGATCGCCGCGCGCCTCGGCCTGCTGGACGCGTTCACCCTGGCCGTGCACTGCGTGCATCTCACGTCGCGCGACAGGCAAACTCTGGCCGAACGCAAGAGCGCCGTATGTCTTTGTCCGCGCAGCAATGCGGCCATAGGCGCAGGCCGGGCGCGGGCGAGAGAAGCCGCCGCAAGCGGCGTCCTGCTGTGCTTGGGCACGGACGGCTTGTGCTCGAATTCGGATCTGGACATGCAAAGCGAGATGGCGGCGGCGCGCGACGCCTACTCTTTGTCCGCGCGGGCGGTTTTGCGCATGGCCAGCGTAAATGGCGCGGCGGCCTTGCGCCTTGCGTCTCTGGGGAGCCTGGAGAAGGGCAGGGCGGCGGTGTTTTCCCTGCTGCGGGAAGAGTTCGCCATGGAACTGGTTTAGAGCGTTTCATCATTATAGCGTGTTGCGCTTGAGATTGCCGCTTGACGGCGGGCGTCCGCTCGCGCGGCCGTCAGAGCAATTTCAAAGTGAAGTTGCTCTAATCGACAATCTCAAGCGCAGGACGATTCAGGAAAACGGTGTGGGGCGCCGCTCCAAACCCCGTCGGGGGGAGCGGTGCGGGCCGTTGCGGTTTTCAGGAGGCGCTTGACAACAGGGCGGCGGAAACTTTAATGATGGAGAAAGTCAATTTCAGCAAAAATTTTTTGATCAAGAGTCCGGCAAATTGCGTTTCGGCCGGGCGGAGAGTTGGATGGACGAGACAATATCCCTGCGCCGCCTGGGAAAGGGGCAGAATGCGGTTATAGCGGGCATCAGGGCCGATGGTGAAATGGGCCGTCGCATCCGGGACATGGGTCTGATTCCGGGTGTGGAGGTCCAGTGCGTGGGCCGTGCTCCGCTTTACGACCCCGTGGCCTTGCGCCTTCTGGGTTTCACCCTGACCTTGCGCAACAGCGAAGCGGATTTCATCGAGGTGCGGGTCTGAATCTTCTTTCTTCGGGGCTCCGTATGAATGGTGAAAATCCGCCGTGATAACGGCATTCTTTCGCCCTGTGACCCCGCCTCCCCGCCTCATCCCGACAAGAACCGTTTTGCCGGACTCGATCCGGCACGTTTCCCGACGGTTTTTTTTCTGCAAAAAAAAGAAAGGTACCTTCATTTTTTTCTTGACTCGCCCGGCACGCTCCCTGTACGAGTATTAAAAAGGTACCTTCACATTTAACTGTAAGGAGCGGATTATGTTTGGATTCATGGGTCATTTTACGCATGAACACGGTCGGGGAGGTCACGGCGGACATCGGATGCGGCATGGGCGGCGCGAGCATGGGGCTTTCGCGCGGCCAAACGCCGGGTGGCGGCCCGATGAGGCCGAGCGGCGTTGCCCGTTATGCGACAAGTCCTGCGCTTTGAGCTCCCCGGGCTGCCCTAAGGGAGCGGACTTCGCCGCGCGAAGCCGGGACGGCGGGGCCGCCGGATAGGCAAGGCCTTGCGCGTATCGTCCATAAAAGCGGGCAGGCGTTCTTTGGAGAGCGTCCATGCGGCGTCCTCATACAGAACCGTCCGGCATATTTTGCCGCGCAAAAATTTGCCGAATTTTTTCCCGTCTTTCAAATGGAAAGTTTCCTTGACCGGCGGAGAATCTCCGCCGGTACCGGAGGAAAAGGGCTGGTTTCGGCAAAAGACCGTTTTCCCCTCCCGCTTGCCAAAGATGCGAATCTCGTTATGCGGCAAGGGGATTCCCCCGGATTGCGGAAACTGGCAAAGGCGGGGCAATTCTGCTATACAGGACCGAATGTTTTGTAAACCCGTCGATCAGCCGCAAGGCGGAATATAAGGAGAAGACCATGACCGTGCAGCACAGCAAGCGTTCCCTCGGCCCCGGCACCCTGTTGTATCCGGAGCCCGCACTTCTGGTTTGCGTCTGGGACGCCGACGGCAAAGCCAATACCATGACCGCGGCCTGGGGCGGCATCTGCTGCTCCGAGCCTCCGTCTCTCGCCGTGTCCATACGTCCGGAGCGCTGGACCTACGCGGCGCTGCTCTCCCGCAAGGCTTTCACCGTGTGCATCCCCTCCGAGGCCATGCTTGCGGGCGCGGATTTTGTGGGCATGGCCTCCGGCAGACGCGTGGACAAGTTCGCCAGAGCGGGATTCAGCGCGGAAAAGGCGGAGTTCGTGGACGCCCCCTATGTGGCCGAGTGCCCGGTAGTGCTGGAGTGCTCTCTTTCCGACAGCCTGGAGCTCGGCTCGCATACTCTGATGATCGGCGTCATCCATGACGTGAAGGCCGATGCGGATTGTCTGGACGCAAGCGGCGAGTTTCCGGATATCGCCAAGGTCGCCCCGCTGATCTACGACGCCGGTTCCCGCGCCTATTACGGGGTGGGGCGCAAGCTGGGCGAGGCCTTTTCCATCGGCAAAAAGCTTTTGCGCCCGGAACAGGATTAGGGAAGGACTGATTAATTGGGACTCCGCCCCAAACCCCGCCGGGGGAGCGTCAGCCGTAGGCGAGGTTTCGAGCCGTACGGATGACGACAGCAGCGATAATGATTTACCCCGGACCCCCTCGATAGTAACTCATTGAAATATATCTTGGGAGTACAGAGGGCAAAGCCATCTCAAAAATAAATCAGTGCTTCCTTGGAGCAATTTCACTTTTAAATTGCTCTGGCGGCCGCGCGAGCGGACGCCCGCCGTCAAGCGACAATCTCAAGCGCAAAATGCTATAAACGGTGCCGCCTTGAAACTATAAAAATTGCCTCCGCCCGGATTATACCGCGCGGAGCAATCGAGTGAATAGCCGTAACCTGCTGAAATTATTTACTGCGGGAGACCGGGAGGAGAAGGCTTTCTTCTGTAATTTCAATATGTTATAAGGCTCATTCGATTGCCCGGATTATACCCTGCGGAGGGCTGGTCAGGGCGGCGGGCTATGTGATAGGTTCGGGTCACTAAGGCGGACGCCGTATTGTGGTGCGTTCGGCGCATGAGTGCCGGTTACGGTGCAGGAGGTGGACAAAATGACGACCAAGGTTAAGATCATCGCGGGATTTTGCATAATGATCATTCTACTGGGGGGTATGGCCGTTTTTGCCTATACAAAAATAAGCGCGAGTTCCGAGGCTTTTGTCTCCTACCGCCTCCACGCGCGTCAGAACACGCTGACCAGCGATCTGAGCACGCACGTTTCGGACACGCTGAGGGCAACCAGAAGATTTTTGATGAGCTTTGATGCCAAGGACATGGACGAAGCCATCGGCTCTGTGGGCAAGTTCCTCAAACAGAGCGCCGCGGGCAAGGAAATGGCCCATGCCGAGTGGCGCATAAAGGCCTTTGAGACAATGGGCCAGGACATGACGCCGATCTCTCCGCTCCTCGCGGAGACGCGCGACGAGGCGCTCGGCCTGCGCAAAGCTTACAACGATGAAGCGCGGGTCGCGTACAACGCCATGTTCCAGAGCTTCAACGAACTGACCAAGATAGCCTACGATGTCAACAACCTGGATATTGTCTTTCAGATCAACAAACTGTGGTCGGAAGCGGCTCCGATGGTGACCGCCCTGGGGAGATTTTCCGTCTCCCTCGACGACGACGAGGCCGCGGCCGCCAAGAAGCGTCTGGACGCTCTGCAGGACACCATCCAGGGCCTGGGCGCGCGGCTGACCTCGGAACAGGGCAGACAGGCGTTCGCCCGCCTCACGGACAACTACAAAAAGCTGTCTGAAACCTTGGCGCGCATGACCAGCATGGCGGGCAAGACGGACTCTCTGGTGAACAAGGTGGTGGGACTCACCACTGACATGAACACGCGCATTGAGGAACTCAGCGCACGCTTCGCCAAGGAAGCGCAGGTGGAGGCCGAGGAGGTGCTGGCTTCGAACGACAACGCCATAAAGACCATGGTGGTTATGGGCGTCGTGGGTCTGCTGCTGGGCGCGGCGCTTGCCCTGTTCATCGTCATAGGCATCGTGAAAGTGCTGAAGGAACTCTCCGGCTTCGCCGGAGCCATTGCCGTGGGAGATTTTGACTATCAGATCAAAACGCACGAAAAGGGCGAAATAGGCAGCATGGTCACCGCCATGCGGCAGATACCGGAAGTGCTGAAAGCCATAGTGGAGGGGTATCTGGCTCTGGAGGCGAAGATCGGCGCCGGTCTTATCGACACCATGGGAGATCCGAACAAGTTCAGCGGCGGCTTTTCCACACTGATCAGGGGCACCAACAGCATCATGGGCAGTTATCTGAAGATCATCGACAACATTCCCTCCCCGGTGCTCATGATGTCCAAGGATACCAAGGCCGAATATCTGAACAACAAGGCCAGGGAAGTGGCCGGTTCCGATTACAAGGGCAAGTTCTGCAAGCAGCTTTTCAACCGCGACGACGACGGCACCTCCGTGGACGCCCTGAGGAAGGCGATAGAAACCAGGCTCCCGGCCAGCGGAGAAACGCAGGCCCATCCGCAGGGCAAGGTCATGGACATCTCCTACACCGCCATCCCCATGTTGGACCGTGACGGCGCGGTCTCCTCGATCCTGCAGCTCGTCACCGATCTGACGTCCATCAAGGAAACCCAGCGCACCATCCAGCATGTGGCAAACCAGGCCGCGACCATAGCCAACCGGGTGGCGGCCGCTTCCGAAGAACTTTCGGCCCAGGTGGAGGAGGTCTCCAGAGGGGCCGAGATGCAGCGCGAACGGGTGGAATCCACCGCCAGCGCCATGAACGAAATGAATTCCACCGTTCTTGAGGTGGCCCGCAACGCCGGGCAGGCATCGGAGCAGAGCGAGAACACGCGCCATAAGGCCGAAGGCGGGGCGGAACTCGTCAACAAGGTGGTGCGTTCCATCAACAACGTCAACGCCGTGGCCACGGCCCTGCAGGAGAACATGCAGGAACTCGGCTCCAAGGCCGAGAGCATAGGCGGCGTGATGAACGTCATCTCCGACATCGCGGACCAGACCAACCTTCTGGCCCTCAACGCCGCCATTGAGGCCGCCCGGGCCGGCGAGGCCGGACGCGGGTTCGCGGTAGTCGCCGACGAGGTGCGCAAACTGGCGGAAAAAACCATGTCGGCCACCCAGGAAGTGGGGGGCAGCATCACCGCCATCCAGCAGGCGGCCAGGAAAAACATCGAAGAGGTGGGCACTGCGGCGAAGAGCGTCAGCGAAGCCACGGACCTGGCCAATTCCTCCGGCGCGGCCCTGAAGGAGATTGTCGACCTTGCCGCCTCCAACTCGGCGGTGGTGACCTCCATCGCCACGGCGGCGGAAGAGCAGAGCGCGACCTCGGAAGAGATCAACAGGGCCATCGAAGAGATCAACCGCGTGGTGGGCGATACCACCCAGGGCATGGTGCAGTCTTCCGCGGCCGTGCAGGAACTTTCCCAAATGGCCCAGGAACTGCGCGCCGTTATGGACAAACTGAAATAAACAGGGCAACTCCGGATAAAAATTGCTTCAATTAAGGAGCAGGCGGGCTTTGCCCGCCTGCGGCTCTCCAAATAAAATGTCCCATTTTATTTGGAATCCGGATATAATGATGAAGCAGGCGGCCATTCCCCTGCCGGCGACGCGAGGCGGCCCGCACGGGCGGCCTCGCGTCCGTTTGCCTAAAGGCGGCACGGCGTACTCGTTTCTTGACTGCTCCGCATATTCGGCATAGAGCAGGACTACGTCGCAATGCACGGCGGAATGGAGTCAAGCTTTGAACCCATCGGATAGATCTGCGCCCCCCTTGCGGGACTTGGACCGTGAAGGAACGGCGGATCGGAACGAACCGGACGCGCCGGTTTCCCGCGCCTCCGGCCCTTCGCGTCCGGGCGTTCGTCTGGCCTGCAATTCGCCGCACAGGGGCTATTTCATGCCCATGCTGGAACACCTTGCCCAGCGCGACGAACTGAACGAGGTGATTAAAAACCGGGTGGTCAAGGCCTGCGAGATTCTGGACTCCGGGGCCGCGCTTTACTTCAACGGCTTCAGAAAAGAGGACGATGCGGCCGACATATTGAGCGCCAACGAAAATCTGGACGAGGAAGCCCTGGAGGCTTCCGGCCGGACCTACAGTCTGGCCGGCCGTATCGTTTCCCTGCGCTCTTTCGGCAAGGCGGCCTTTTTCCATCTCATGGACGCCTCCGGCCGCATCCAGTGCTATGCGGCCAAAGAAATACTGGGCGAAAAGGATTATTCCCTTTTCCGGAAATTCGATACCGGGGACATCGTCGGGGTGCGCGGCGTCCTTTTCCGCACCAAGACCGCGGAGCTCACCCTGCGTTGCGATTTCATAGCCCTGCTTTCCAAGTCCATCCGCTCCCTTCCGGAAAAATACCACGGGCTCAAAGATGTCGAGACCCGCTATCGGCAGCGTTATGTGGACCTTATCGTCACAGAGCGCACCCGGGAAATTTTCGGCGCGCGCGTGAAAATCGTGCGCGAATTCCGCCGCTTCATGGAAAACGAGGGCTTTCTCGAAGTTGAAACACCCATGCTCCAGCCCATACCGGGCGGGGCGGCGGCCAGGCCCTTTGTCACCTACCACAAGGCCCTGGACATGCAGCTCTACATGCGCATAGCCCCGGAGCTGTATCTGAAGCGGCTGCTGGTGGGCGGGCTGGAAAAGGTTTTCGAGATCAACAGGAATTTCCGCAACGAGGGCATATCCGTCCGCCACAACCCTGAATTTACCATGTGTGAGTTCTACTGGGCCTATGCCACCTTCGAGGACCTGATGGACCTGTGCGAGCGCCTGCTCGGGGCGCTGGCCCAAAGCGTGTGCGGCGGCCACGAGATCAGCTATCAGGGGCAGGACATAAACCTGCGGCCCGGTTCCTTCAGGCGGCTGAGTTTTTTTTCGTCCCTGGAAGAGATTGGCGGGCATTCTCCGAAATTATACCGGAATTACGAGGCCTTGGCCTCACATATCCGGCAGCGCGGCGAAAAAATCGTGCAGGGGGAGAAGCTCGGCAAACTGCAGGCCAAGCTCTTCGACCTGGACGTGGAACCCAAGCTCATCCAGCCGCATTTCATTTTTCACTATCCGACGGAAATTTCCCCCCTCTCCCGGCGCAACGACGCGGATCCGGCCATTACCGACCGCTTTGAGCTTTTCGTCGCCGGGCGCGAACTGGCAAACGCCTTTTCCGAACTCAACGACCCGGCGGACCAGCGCGCCCGTTTCGAGGAGCAGGTCGCGGAGAAAAACGCCGGCGACGACGAAGCGCATTCCATGGACGAGGACTATCTGCGCGCCCTTGAATACGGCATGCCCCCGGCGGCGGGCGCGGGCATCGGCATAGACCGTCTGGTCATGCTGCTTACGGATTCACCCTCCATTCGCGAAGTCATCCTCTTTCCGCTCCTTAAGCCGGAAAACTGACGTAAATCCGGGTAGCGCGCTGTACCACCCAAAGATGCACGCGGGACAGCGTACCAGCCATATTGCATTGCAAACGGGAAACGGTAATACATGCCCAGGCGGGAACATATCAGAAATTTCAGCATAATAGCCCACATCGATCACGGCAAGTCCACCCTTGCGGACCGGATTCTGGAAATGACCGGCCTGGTGTCGGAACGCGACAAACGGGAACAGTACCTGGACCGCATGGACCTTGAGCGCGAGCGCGGCATTACCATCAAGGCCCAGACCGTGCGCATTCCTTACCGGGACCGGGACGGCCGGGAATATGCCCTGAACCTCATAGACACCCCCGGCCATGTGGACTTCAATTACGAGGTGTCCCGTTCCCTGGCCGCCTGCGAAGGGGCGCTGCTGGTGGTGGACGCCTCGCAGGGCGTGGAGGCCCAGACCCTGGCCAATGTCTATCTGGCTCTGGACAACAATCTGGAAGTCGTCCCCATCCTGAACAAGATAGATTTGAGCGGCGCCGACCCGGAGCGGGTCCGGCGCGAGATAGAGGAGGTGATCGGCCTGGATTGTTCCGGGGCGATCGCCATAAGCGCCAAGACGGGTATGGGAGTGGAGGCAGTGCTTGATGCGGTGGTGCGGCGTCTGCCCGCCCCGGAGGGGGACCCCGATCTGCCCCTGAAAGCCCTGATTTTTGATTCCTGGTACGATTCCTACCAGGGAGTCGTCGTCTTGGTGCGGGTCATGGACGGGAGCCTGAAAAGAGGCGATCGCATCCGTCTTTTTTCCACCGGGGTAGAATACGAGGTGCTGCGCCTCGGCGCTTTTTCCCCGGAAGCGGTGGATTTGCCTGCGCTTTCGGCGGGCGAGGTGGGGTTTTTGTGCGCGGGCATCAAGACCCTGGGCGATGCGCGCGTGGGCGACACGGTCACCTTGGCCGCCCGGCCGGCCGCGACCCCCGTGCCCGGCTTCAAGGAAGTCAAGCCCATGGTTTTCTGCGGGCTCTATCCCACGGACAACGCGGATTACGAAATTCTCAAGCAGGCTTTGGAAAAGCTGCATCTGAACGATGCCGCCTTCTCCTTTGAGGCCGAAACCTCGCAGGCCCTCGGGTTCGGCTTTCGCTGCGGCTTTCTCGGCCTTCTGCACATGGAGATAATCCAGGAGCGCCTGGAGCGCGAATTCCAGGTCGAGCTTGTCGCCACCGCCCCTTCCGTGGTCTACGAGCTGCTGCTCACGGACGGGCGCGTCCTGCGCATAGACAATCCGGCCAGGCTTCCCGACCCGGTCCGCATAGCCTCCTTCCGCGAACCCTTCGTGCGCATGGAAATACACGCCCCCAGCGAATACGTGGGCAATATCCTCAAACTCTGCGAGGAAAAGCGCGGCACGCAGAAGGATATGCGCTACCTGACCGCCTCGCGGGTGGTCATAAGCTATGAACTGCCCTTCGCGGAAATAGTCTATGATTTCTTCGACCGCCTGAAATCGGCCACCAGGGGTTACGCGTCGATGGACTATGCCATCAGCGAATACCGCGAGGCCGACCTGGTGAAGCTGGACATGCTGATCAACGGCGAGGTGGTGGACGCGCTCGCGGTGATCACGCACCGCTCCAACGCGGAGCGGCGCGGCCGCGCCGTGGCGCTGAAGCTCAAGCGCAGCATACCGCGCCAGCTTTTCGAGGTCGTCATCCAGGCCGCGATCGGCAGCCGCATAATCGCGCGCGAACGCAACTCCCCCCTGGGGAAAAACGTCACCGCCAAATGTTATGGAGGAGATGTGACACGTAAACGCAAGCTTCTGGAAAAACAAAAAGAAGGAAAAAAACGCATGAAGCGCATGGGCAATGTCGAACTGCCCCAGGAGGCCTTCCTGGCCGCTTTGAAGGCGGGAGACGAATAATGCCGGAAACTCTCTACCAAACCCCCCTGCACACCTTTATCGAATTTGTGAAAATTCTGGTCGCGGCTCTGATTATAGCCGTCATCCTGCGATCCTTCGTCATCCAGCCCTTTATCATTCCCTCGGAATCCATGCTTGATACCTTGCAGGTGGGAGACCGCCTCTTCGTCAGCAAATTCAGCTACGGCATACATCTGCCCTTTGTGGAAAAGGAGATCTTCTCCACCGGCGAACCCGAGGTGGGCGACATCGTGGTTTTCCCCTTTCCCCAGAACAGGAAGGAAGACTTCATAAAAAGGGTGGTGGGCGTGCCCGGCGACAGGCTGGAAATGCGCAACAAGCGGCTTTTCCGCAACGGTCTGGCCGTGGACGAGCCCTATGCCATACACACCGCGAGCGACGTGGACGTTTTCCGGGACAACTTCCCGCAAAGGACCGTGCCCGACGGAAAGGTCTTCGTGCTGGGAGACAACCGCGACAACTCCAAGGATTCGCGTTACTGGGGCTATGTGGACAAGGATGAGATACACGGCCGGGCCTTTATCATCTACTGGTCCAGCGTCAACCTGGTGAACGTGAAATGGGAGCGCATAGGCCGGTTGCTGCAATAGGGCCAGGGCTGGCGCATCTAAATTCTATATTGTTAATTCAGTATGTGATGAATGCCTGCATGGAATTGTTTTTCCGCGTCTATGCGGTTCTGTGGAGGGGCGCGGCCCTGTTTTTGTGCGGGCATGAACGCCTGAAAGACAGTTTCGGGCGGCGCGCCGTTTTGGAAAACGGACCCTTCGCCGCTTTTGGGGCGGACCCTCGCCCGCGGACAGGTCCGGATGCGGGGCCGGACGCGGCGGACAAGGACCGGCAACGCGCCTTGACCGGGGCGGCCCCGGTGCGCCTGTGGATTCAGGCCGCCTCGGCGGGTGAGGCGAAACTGTGCCGGGCCTTTGTCCCGGCGCTGCATGCGGCCTTTGCCGCGCATCCCGGCTTCGCCGCCCGACCGCTGCGCCTGCTTTGCACCAGCCTCACCCCACAGGGCCTCGAAACCCTGGAAGAAGCGAAAAAAACCTTTCCCCCGGACCTGCGCTGCCTGTGCGGCTATCTCCCCCTGGACCGACCGGATCTGATGCGCGCCGCCGTGCGCCTCGCCCGGCCCCAGGCGCTGATCCTGCTGGAGACGGAGCTTTGGCCCGGCCTGATGCGGGCGGCAAAGCTCGAGGGCGTGCCGTTGATAGTGGCGAACGGGCGCATGTCGGAAAAAAGCTTTCGCTTCTATGGCCCGTCCCGGTTTTTCTGGAAAAATCTGGCCCCGGATCGCGTAGCCGCCGTGTCGGAAAAGGACGCCGCGCGCTACGCCGCGCTTTTCGGCTCTCCGGAGAAGGTTGAGACCATGTCCAACGTCAAGTTCGACCTCTTGCGCCAGGACGCGCCGGGCCGTCCGGGGACGGAAGCGGTCCTGCGTCTGCGCGCGGAGCTTGGCGCGGACGAAGCCGACCTGCTTGTCCTTCTGGCCTCGGTGCGGGAAGAGGAGGAAGACCTGCTTCTGCCGGGGCTTTGCGCTTTTTGCGGAAAAAAAATCCGCGGGAGGGGTCTGGTCGTGGCCGTGGCCCCAAGGCACATGCACCGCATCGCGGCCTGGGAGGAGAAACTGCGGGCTTGCGGGGCGGCTTTTTTCCTGCGCCGGACGCCAGGGGAAGGCGGGGCGGTTGGAGCGCGGGCGTCTGTTACGGGCGCGCGGGCGGACGGGAGCCGGATCTGCCTGTGCGCGAAATTCGGCGAACTGCCGGAGCTTTATGCGGCCGCCGACGCCGTTTTTGTCGGGGGCAGCCTTGCCCCGCTCGGCGGGCAGAATTTTTTGGAGGCCGCGGCTTGCGGCGCGGTACCCTTGGTCGGCCCGCATCTGGACAATTTTCTTTGGGCCGGGGCGGATGTTTTCGCTGCGGGACTGGCGCGTAAAATTTCCGGAGCGGCCGGGCTTTTCGAGGCCCTGGCGCGGGATTTGGAAGAACGCGCCGCCCTGCTTGATCTGGCAGGGGCCGGGGCGGAGACTGACGCCCGCGCCGGGGCGTCGGGGGAAATACAGGCGCATTTTCAGGCCCTGCTGGCCCCGAAACTGGGCGGAAGCTCCAGGGCCGCGCGGATTGTTCTGGAGGCCGTGACCGCCGGCGCCACGCCGTCCGCCGGAACGTCATGACGCCGGGAGCCCGGCGAAGCCGGGTCCGCCGCCGCCTCTCCCTACGGACGTCGGTTGCCCGGGACTGACGCATCTTATTGCGTCAGTCCTGCGACGATGCGCAAGCATCGTCCGAAGCCGCAGGCTTCGTAAGGAGCAAGGCGGCTTTGCCGCCGCCGCGAATCTCAAAGACATATATAATAATATTGTGAATTAACAACATAAAATTTAGATGCGTCAGCCCTGCCGGTTACCTTTTGCCGGTTGCCTTTCATCTGAAGTTCCTTTATGGTTCAAACCCGCTCCCTTCAGGGAGATTTCCGCTTGACGCCCGGTTTTGCCGACATGCCGTCCCGACCCGTTCCTCAGGAGAGGAGGCAGGGCAATCGTATGAATGAATATAACCTACTGAAATTATTCACTGCGAGTGACCAACCCGTGAAAATTTTCTCCTGTAATTTCAAGGCATTGTAACACTCTCATTCGATTACTCTGGGGGAGGAGGCAATCCGCCTCCTGTCCTCCGGTATGGAACGGTCGGCGGATGGAGCCGGCTGTGGGTTTAAACATGAACAGGCCGAATCCGCTGTTGTTTCTATGTCTTCTGCTCGCGTTTCCGGCCGGGGTTTCGGCAGCGGAGGTCTATACTCTGGAGCGGGCGGTGACCACGGCGTTGGAGCGCAACTTCAGCGTCAAGGCCGCCGAGGAAGGCCGCGAGGCCGCGCGGGCGGGAACAAGCGCCGCGCGCAGCGCCTTCGGGCCGGTCGTCGGAGGCAGCTATGCCTATGATCGCCGCCAGCATAACCAGGAAAGCACCGGACGCGGCGTGGACAGGGAACTCTATACCTGGCGCGCCTATCTGAATCAGAATCTTTTCGCCGGCTTTGCCACCCTTGCGGATTACCAGAAGGCCGCGCTGGGCGAAGAGAGCGCCAGGGCCGGAATCAGCCGGGCGCGGCTTGAGTTGATCCGTCTGGTGCAGGTGCATTTTTTCACCTATCTGAAGGCCATGGAGGACGTGCGCAGCGCCAGGGACGCTCTGGACCGGCTGCGATCCCAGTTGGAGTCCAGCAAGGCCTTCTACAACGTAGGGGTTTCTCCCCGCATCGACGTGCTGCAGGCCGAGGTGGACGTTTCCGCGGCGGAAAGCGCCCTGCTGGTCGCGGAAAACTCCGTGGAAACGCAAAAGGCCAGATTGCACACCCTCCTGCTTCTCCCCCTGGATTCCGCGCACGACTATGCGGGCAAGCTGGATTACATCCCCTTTGCCAAGAAGCTTGACGAATGTCTGCAACTCGCCTATCGCAAGCGTCCGGACCTGATTATGGCCGAAAAGGCGGCGCAGATGGCCGACAAGGACGTGGTCAGGGCGCAGAGCGGCTATTATCCGCAGGTCAACGCTTACGGGGCCTGGGGAAGCAGGGGCAACTCGGCCGACGTCTCCGGCAGCCCCAACGTCAGCAACCGCTTCAGCGAGTGGACGGTAGGGGTTAACGCGGAATGGCGTCTTTTCGAATGGGGGAAGACCGCCTTCGAGAGCCGTCAGGCCAGGCACGAGAGCGCGAGGATCAGGGCTGAGTCGGAGAATCTGAGGCAGGAAGTGGGATTTCTGATCAAGGAGCGCATCCTGTCCATGACCGAAGCCGCCAAGCGCATCAAGGTCGCCCAGGTGGCGGTGGAACAGGCCAGGGAGGCGTACCGTATGGCCGCCGCCCGTTACCGCCAGCAGGTGGGGACGATGACCGACGTCCTGGATTCCCAGGCCAAGCTGTCCTCGGCCGAAGCCTCGCTGGCCGGGGCGCGGGCCGATTACTCCATAGCCCTGGCCAACCTTTACAGCGATATGGGGGAAGAAAACCCCTCGCTGAGAAACCGTTGAAACGGGATTGCCGGGAACAGGGGATGGACAGACTTTTCGGAACGGACGGCATACGCGGGCGGGTCAACGTATTTCCCATGCTTCCCGGCATAGCCCTGCGTCTGGGGCTGGCCGCCGGGGCCTATTTCCGCAGCGGCAAACGGCGGCACCGCGTGGTCATAGGCAAGGACACCCGCCTCTCCGGCTATATCTATGAGAACGCCCTGGCCTCCGGACTGTGCGCCTCGGGCATGGACGTCTTTCTGGTCGGGCCGCTGCCCACGCCGGCCATCGCCTTTCTTACCCGCAACATGCGCGCCGATTTCGGCATAGTCATTTCCGCCTCCCACAACCCTTTTCAGGACAACGGCATAAAATTTTTCGATTCCAGGGGCTTCAAACTTCAGGATCATGTGGAGGACGCCATTGCCGGGATGGCCATGGACCCGGACTGGGAATGCGCCTACCCGCACCCGGCGGAGGTGGGACGGGCCTTTAAAGTGGACGACGCGCCCGGCCGCTATATAGTGTCCATCAAGAACAGCTTTCCCCCCCAACTGACCCTGGACGGGCTGCGGGTGGTTCTGGACTGCGCCAACGGCGCCAATTACAGAGTCGCGCCCATGGCCCTGAAGGAACTGGGCGCGGAGGTGGTGAGCCTGGGGATCGAGCCGGACGGCCTGAACATAAACCAGCGCTGCGGCTCGCTCCACCCGGACGTGACCGCGGCCAAGGTGCGGGAAACCAGGGCGGACATCGGGCTTGCCCTGGACGGAGACGCCGACCGCCTGATCGTGGCGGACGAGAACGGAGATATCCTGGACGGGGATCAGATACTGGCCGTCTGCGCCCTGGACCTTATGGAAAAAGGCAGGCTGCCCGGAAAAACGCTGGTGGCCACGGTCATGAGCAACATGGCTCTGGAGATTTTCATGCGCGATCACGGCGGGAGTCTGCTGCGCACCCCGGTGGGAGACAGATACGTGGTCGAAGCCATGCTGGAGAACGGCGCGTCTCTGGGCGGCGAACAGAGCGGACACCTGGTTTTCATGGATTACGGCACCACCGGGGACGGTCTTCTGGCCGGGCTGCAACTCTTGCGCATCATGTGCGAGAAGAAAAAACGCATTTCGGAACTGGCCGGGCTTTTGCGGCCTTTCCCCCAAGTGCTGCTGAACGTTCCGGTGCGCGCGAAGACCCCCTTTGCCGATCTGCCGGAGATAACAGCCGAGCGGGAAGCCGCGGAAACGGCCCTCAAGGGCCGGGGCAGGGTGCTTTTGCGCTATTCCGGAACCGAATCCCTCGCCCGGGTCATGGTCGAGGGTGAGGAGCGCCAGCAGGTGGAAGAACTGGCGGGGCGCATAGCGGAAACCGTGCGGCGCGTTTTGGGGTGAAAAGCGTCTTTACAGGAAGACATTTTAAAGTTAAGCCCTCAAGGCATTTTTTTGAAAAGGAGCAGCCGGATGGCCCATAAGAAAATAGAACGCCGTAAAGAACTGCAACGCAAGCGCCGCCGTCGCCAGGATCGCCTGCGCCTGCGCGTCAAAGACGCCAGGGCGGCGGTCAAGGCCTGATCGGGCTTGACAGAACCGAAGCGGCGCTTATCTCTATTGCCGGTCCCGGGTAAAACCCGTTTCCCGGTTTGCTTCGATTCCGGCTCGCGCCGGGATGCCGCATCGGAATATTGGCCGGCGGCTTTCGCGCGGCGGAGGAAGCTGTTTTTTCTTTTCGCTTTTCGGGAGGAAACATGCCTGTTTATGAATATCGTTGCGATGACTGCCAGCACCTCTTTGAGGAATGGACCCGGCGGGTTAAGGCTGAGGATGAGGCGCAAACCTGTCCTGTGTGCCGGGGCCGGGCGACACGCGTAATTTCCCACACCAGCTTCGCGCTCAAGGGCGGGGGCTGGTATATGACGGATTACGGGACATTGAAGAACCGGGACAAGCGGGACAACTGCAAAGACGCCTCGGCGGCCTGTCCGGCGAACGGAGATTGCTCCGCTTCCGGGTGTTGCGCGACAGAGGCCGCGCCGGCCGCCGGCCCGACCGCTTCCGAGGCTTCGGCCGGAACCCCCGCCTAGCAAATCCTCGCCGCGGGATTGGCGCAGGCGGGTTGCGTCCGCCGCCAGGCGACAATCCCGGGCGCAAAATCCATAGACGGCAGGATTGCCGGGGAAGCCCGTGATCGACCGCTATTCACGCCCGGAAATGAGTTCTCTCTGGACCCAGGAGCAAAAATTCGCGACCTGGCTTGAGGTGGAGCTTGCTGTCTGCGAGGCCTGGACCCGGCTGGGGGCGATTGACGCGCGGAGCATGGCGGAGATTCGGGACAGGGCCAGCGTGGACGTAGCGAGGGTCCTGGAGATTGAAGAGGAAACCCGGCATGACGTCATCGCCTTTCTGACGGCCCTGGAGGAAAAGGTGGGGGGGGCCGCCCGCTTCATCCACCTGGGCTGCACGTCTTCGGACATTGTGGATACGGCCAACGCCCTGCTCCTGACGCGGGCCGGTCGGATTATCCTCAAAGATTTCGATAACATACTTGAAACATTGAAAAACCTGGCCTTTGCCCACAAAGGCCGGTTGTGCATGGGCCGCACGCACGGCATCCACGCCGAGCCCACCAGTTTCGGACTGAAGATGGCCGGGTTCCACGCAGAGTTCATGCGGCACCGGAGGCGCTTTGCCGCCGCGGTGGAAGACGTGCGCGTCGGAAAGATTTCCGGAGCCGTGGGCACTTACAGCGCTCTCACCCCGGAGGTGGAGGGCATCGCCCTCGGCCTGCTCGGTCTGAAGACGGACCCGGTGTCCACCCAGGTCGTCCAGCGGGACCGCTACGCGCATTATTTCACTTCCCTGGCGCTTACGGCGGGGGGGGTGGAGCGGGTCTGCGTGGAACTTCGCCATCTGCAGCGCACGGAAGTCATGGAGGTGGAGGAAGGCTTCGCGAAAGGACAGAAAGGGTCGTCCGCCATGCCCCACAAAAAAAACCCCATATCCGCCGAGAACATGAGCGGTCTGGCGCGCCTGCTGCGCGGCAACGCGCTCGCGGCCATGG
This sequence comes from Desulfovibrio sp., assembly GCA_031288535.1. Classification (GTDB taxonomy): domain Bacteria; phylum Desulfobacterota; class Desulfovibrionia; order Desulfovibrionales; family Desulfovibrionaceae; genus Frigididesulfovibrio. The sequence goes on from JAITRF010000051.1 coordinate 18,207, forward strand.
AAAACACCGCTCTCTGGCATGAGCGCGACATCAGCCATTCCTCGGTGGAACGCGTGATCATGCCGGATTCGACCATCCTCGCGGACTACATCCTGCAGCGCCTGGACGGGCTGCTGCGCGGCCTGCGCGTTCTGCCGGAGAACATGGCGAAAAATCTCATGGCCTCGCAGGGGCTTTTCTTTTCCCAGTCAGTGCTTCTCGCCCTTGTGGAAGAAGCGGCTCTTCCCCGGCAGGAGGCCTATGCCCTGGTGCAGGAGCTGGCCATGCGCAGTTGGGAGGAAAAAACCCCTTTCCCGGATCTGGTGCGCTCGGATTCCCGTTTGCGCGCGCTTTTCACTCCCGGGCGTCTGGAAGCGCTTTTTGACCCTTCCCGATACCTGCGCCATGAGGATGAAATATTCGCCAGGGCGTTCGGGGGCGGAGATGCTTGAGAACGGGGCCGTGCAGCGGCAAAGGGCGGACCTTGCGGCGATTCTGTATGAAAAGTCCTATCTGGAAGGCGAATTCACCCTGAGTTCCGGACGCAAAAGCGATTATTACTTTGATTGCCGGCAAACTTCCCTGTATCCTCCGGGCGCGCGCCTCATCGGGTCGCTTTTCCTGCACATGCTGGAGGGGTTGGAGGTGCAGGCCCTGGCCGGCATGACGCTCGGCGCCGACCCTCTGCTTACGGCCGTTTCTTTGGCGGCCCTGGACGCCGGACGCATCCTTCCCGCGCTTATCGTGCGCAAGCAGGCCAAAAGCCACGGGGCCGCCCTTTTGGTGGAAGGACTGAAAAACGTCCGCCCGGGAGACAGGGTGGTCATGCTGGAGGATGTTGTCAGCACCGGCGCTTCCGTGTTACAAGCGGCAGAGAGGATCGAGCAGGCCGGTCTGGAAGTGGCCGCTGTCTTATGCATACTGAACCGGGAAGAGCCTGGTTGCGCCGAAGCCTTTGCCGCCGCGCGCCGGGAGCTTAAATCCCTTTTTACCAGAGGTGAGTTGACCAGATTGGCGCGGCCGGCCAAGGCATTTTAACATTCGAGCATGCCCATGCCCGATTTTCGCATCCAGCGCAAAGACACGACCCCGTCTTCCGGAGGAGGGGAAACCTCGCGCCTTTGCGCCCTTTTGCGCCGTATTTTCGCCGCCTGCCCGCTTTGCGCCGTCTGTCTTTTTCTCCCCTCGCCTGCCTCTGCCGCCTGGGACGCGGTCATCGCCGACCATCACGCCAATCCTGCCTATCTGATCGCCGTGGACAAATCCCGGCAGAAGCTGGCCTTTTTTGAAAAACGCAGCCCTTTCCGCCTGTCCCGCGTTTTTATCTGCACCACCGGCCAGAAGAAAGGCGACAAGGAAGTGGAAGGAGACATGAAGACGCCGGAAGGCGTCTATTTCGTCGTGCGCCGTATAGGGGGCGGGCTTGACTTCACCAAATACGGGCAGGAGGCGTTTACCCTCAATTACCCGAACCCGGTGGACCGCCTGCGCGGGAAGACCGGTTCGGGGATCTGGATACACGGCCGGGGAGAACCTTTGGTGCCCTTGCAGACCGAAGGTTGCGTGGCGATGAACAACATGGATCTTTCTACCCTGCGCAAGCTTCTTCCGCCGGGAACTCCGGTCGCTCTCACCCAAAGCCTGTCCGTGCGCCCGGAAGGCGTGCCGGAGCAGAACCTTGCCGTCAGGCAGCTTGAGCAGAAGGTCAGGGGCTGGGCTGAGGCATGGTCGGGCAGAAGCCGCAGCTATTTTGATTTCTATGACGAACAGGCTTACGGTCAGGCTCAAGGCGAATCTTTTTCCGCCTTCAGATCCAACAAGGAGCGTCTTTTCAAGGTGTTGCCCTGGATTCGCACGACGGTGAGCGATATTCAGATTTTAAAGGGACCAGACTACTGGGTGACCTGGTTTTTGCAGGATTACAAAGCGCCCAACTTGTCCACGCGTGGAGTGCGGCGTCTGTACTGGGGGAAAAACGCCTCGGGGGAATTCAAAATTCTCGGCATGGAATGGGAACCGGGTCTTGGACCCGGTCTGGTCGCCTCGGCCGAACAGCTTCTGCCGTCCGCCCCCGGCGGCGTAGGTGACGCCGCCGCCCAGCTTGACGCCGAATGGAAGGCGCCGCCGCTCGTTATTCCCGGAAGACCGGGGAAGGTGGCGGAAGCTGCCGCGTTCCCGGCGCCGGATCGCGCGGGACAGGACGCCGACGGCACGCCCATGGCTCTGGCGCCGGCCCTCGATGCCGCTGTGGAAAAGGTCCGGCCGAAGGAGGAACAGACGCCTCCTCCGGCAGTTTCGGCCGATCCGGGGCGGCCCGCGGCCGTACAGGTCGCAGCGGGTCCCGGACGGGGCAAAAGCAGTCCGGATCACATAGAAGACCCTGCTTACGGGCCAATGGCCAGACCCGCTCCCGAAGCCTTTCGTCTGGCCGAACAGCTCGGATTTGCCGACGCTTTCGCCGCCGACATGGTCGGGAAGCGGCCGCCCGAGGCCGCGGGCGCGGAAAATTCCGGCGCTTCTCCGGTTGTGCCGGATCGGCGTCCTGAGGCTGCGCGGCCGGTTGTTCAGCCCGCAAAGGGCCTTGACCCCGTTTCGGCAGGCGCGCCGGAGGGAAAAAAAGGCGGGGACGGGGCCAAACCCGCCCGGCCGGAGAAGCCGGCCGAGGGAGTAAAGACCGCCGGGGCGGAGAAGCCGGGGCGGACAGGCGGGGAAGCCGGGGCGGGGGAGAAAAATGTCTCCGGAGTTTCCGCTCTGGTCGAAGTCGTGTCCGGGCAGGTGGAAAAGTGGCGCAAGGCGTGGGAATCCGGCGACATTGAAGCCTATGCGGCCTGTTACGCCAGGGATGCGCGCCAAGGCGCGCATGTCGGGAGGAACGACATCCGCCGGCACAAGGAGAAGCTTTGGGCGAAGGCCGCGCCGGCTGCCGTGCTGATCTCGGACATCCGCTTGCGCGTGAACGGCGAGAACGTCGTGGCGGATATGAACCAGGCGTACTCCAGCAAGAGCGGCCGTAGCGACAAGGGGATAAAGACTCTGACCTTTGCCTATATAAACGGAACCTGGCTGATCACCAGGGAAGAATGGAGCGCCCTTGAATCCGGTAATTAAAAAACAGACCCACTATAATGTCCTGCTCATGCGCGACGACAAGGAAGCGCGAACTTTTCGCGTACACAGCACGCTCCTGCATTTTTGCCTGTATTTTTTCCTGTTCATCGTGCTTGGCGGAGGGGTGAGCATTTTTCTGGGAGTGAGGTTCTTCGACAAATACCGGAACACGGTCGATTCCAGAGCGGCGATGGAGCGTGAGATTTCGGAACTGCGCCTTCAGTTGGAGCGTCTCTCCAACTTGGAAACGGTGCTCTCCGCCAGCAACGGATCAGCGCCGAAGACCAGCTACACCGAGGTGGGAGGGGGCGCTTTGCCCGCCCGGAGCCAGAATTCCAGCCTTGTCGCCGCCAGGCCGTCCGCGCAGCCTTCGCAACCGGCGCAACCGGCGTCGCCGCCCGCGCAGCCTTCGCAACCGGCGGCGCAAAGCGCCACAGCCGCGTCAGAACAAGGCAATTCCACGGAACCCGCCGTTTCGTCCGCGAGCGAGGCGCAAACGGGCGGAAGCGGCGCTACAGCGGGAGCGGGGGAAGAAACCCCGCCGCCGGTGGAGAAGGTCGTGGACTATCCTCCCCTGAGCGCGCCGGACAGCCCTTTGCGCATCGGGGAGTTCAGCGCGCGCGGCATAGGGCAGCAGCGCCTGCGCATCAGTTATGAGCTGTCTACCACCCCGGCCGTTGAGGGTCAGCGCACCATAGCCGGTTCGGTGCGCTATGTGGGCGTTTTTGCGGACGGCGCGCGCCAGGATCTGATTTTGACGGATACGGACGGCACGCGGTTTTCCATCGCGCGCATGAAGCCGATGCAGAGCACGGCGCGTCTTGCCCAGGAAACCAGGGTGGAGGACCTGCTGAAAATTGAGGTTTTCATTGAAATAGCGGAAGGAAAAATTTATCGGGAAACCTATGCCGTGCGCCGTTGAACACGGTTTTTGCCGTCGTCCGCGCGGGATGGCGCGGGACTTTGCATAAAAGGATTGTGACATGGGAAAAGACGCGCCGGGCCTGTCTGCCGGAGGCAATGTGAATGAGGGGGGCGGCCGGGGCCGGGATTTCATCCGGGCGATGATTGAGGAAGACCTGGCGCTGGGGCGCAAAAAAACGGTGCATACCCGCTTTCCCCCGGAACCTAACGGCTATCTGCATCTGGGCCACGCGAAGTCCATCTGTCTCAACTTCGGCGTGGCCGAAGAATACGGCGGTCTTTGCAATCTGCGGTTTGACGATACCAATCCCCTCAAGGAAAACCAGGAGTATGTGGACGCCATCCGGGAGGACGTGCGCTGGCTGGGCGGGGACTGGGGGGTTCGGGAATATTACGCCTCGGATTATTTCGAGCGTCTCTACGGGTTTGCCGAAGACCTCATCCGCATGGGCAAGGCCTATGTGGACAGTTTGTCCGCGGAAGAAATCCGGGAACATCGCGGCACCCTGACCGAACCGGGCAAAAACGGCCCTTATCGGGATCGGGGCGTGGAGGAGAACCTGGACCTCTTCAGGCGCATGCGCGCGGGTGAATTCCCGGACGGCGCACATGTCCTGCGGGCCAGAATAGATATGGCTTCGCCGAACATCGTCATGCGCGACCCGGTACTCTACCGCATCCGCCACGCCGAACACCACCGCACCGGGAACAAGTGGAATATCTATCCTCTGTACGACTATACCCATTGCATAAGCGATTCCCTGGAGGGGATCACCTATTCCCTGTGCACTCTGGAATTTGTCAACAATCGCGAGCTCTACGACTGGGTGCTGGATACCCTGGACATTTTCCGCTCGGAGCAGACGGAATTCGCGCGGTTGAGCGTCACGCGCACCGTGCTTTCCAAACGCAAGCTGATCCAGCTTGTGGAAGAAGGCCATGTGCGGGGATGGGACGATCCGCGCATGCCGACGCTTTCCGGCTTGCGCAGGCGCGGTGTTCCCGCCGCCGCCCTGCGCGAGTTCGTGGCCCGTATCGGACTGGCCAGGGCGGATAACGTGGTGGACTACTCGATGCTGGAATTTTGCATCCGGGAATGTCTGAACGCCACGGCGCCGCGCGCTATGGCCGTGCTCAACCCGCTCAAGGTGATTATCGAAAACTACCCGGAAGGGCAGGTGGAGTGGCTGGATCTGCCCCTGAATCCGGAACGTCCGGAACAGGGCGCGCGCCGCGTTCCCTTTTCCCGCGAACTGTATATTGAGCGCGACGATTTTCGGGAGGACCCGCCCAAAAAGTTTTTCCGTCTTTCTCCGGGAAGCGAGGTGCGCTTGCGTTGCGCCTATTACATCACCTGCCGCGAGGTGCGAAAAGACGCCCAGGGCAAGATCAGCGCCCTGGTCTGCTCCTATGATCCGCAAAGCCGGGGCGGGGGCAGCGCGGACGGGCGCAAGGTCCGGGGCACCCTGCACTGGGTTTCGGCGCCGCATGCCGTAGAGGCCGAGATGCGCCTCTATGATCACCTCTTTCTCAAAGACGATCCTTCCGACGTGGACCCCGGCAAGAGCTTTCCCGACTGCGTCAATCCGGATTCCCTGGTCCTCGCGTCCGGCTTCGTGGACCCCAGCCTGCGCGATTTGAAGCCCGGTGAGAACGTCCAGTTCGAGCGTATGGGCTATTTCTGCGCGGATCCCGACTCCACCCCGGAGCGTCCGGTCTTCAACCGCACCGTCACCCTGAAGGATACCTGGGCAAAGCTGGAGAAACGGGGATAAGCGCGTTTCCTGGCGCAAATTTCCACAATGCGCCGGAGCAATTTCACTTTGAAATTGCTCCGGCGGCCGCGCGAGCGGACGCCCGCCGCGAAGGCTCAAGCGCAATTTATTTGCGCGGTTAAGCGCCGGAGCGGGCGCGGCCTGAAGATAAACCGTAGGTCCGCAAATGCTTGAGGGCGATCGGGAAAACCAGGTCCGGGGCGAGTTTTTCCAGGCAGACGAGTCCGGCCTCGCAGGTATTGCGGCCGCAGGACCAGCACGGCATGGGCATGAACTGGCCCGCGTGGACATGGATGTGCTCCGGAGCCGGGAAGGTCCAGCCGAACCCGCTCGCGCCCAGAATCGTCAGGCTGGGCACATCGAGGGCCACGGCCATGTGCCTGGGCGCCGAACAGTTGCCGATCTGCATGCGTCCGCGCTCCATGCAGGCCGCGATCAGACGCAGGTCCAGCGGACCTTCGTGCGTGACCACGCGCCGGGAATGGACGCAGCGGCTTTGCAAATCCCTGACGTAGTCTTCCTCTCCCGGTCCGTGGGTGAGAAAAAAGAAGAGGTCCGGTTCCGCTTCGGCCAGCATGTCCACAAGGGCGGCATAGTGGCGGGCGGGCCAGCGCCTGGGGGCATGGCGGTGGCTCGCCGCCACGTTTATGAACCTTTTCCCCTCAAGACCCAGGGCGCTGAGCAAAAGACCGGCCTCGGCGCGCTCCTCGGCGCGCGGATAAAGGCGCGGACGTTCGCCGTTCCAGACAATCCCCAGGGGCTCCAGTATCCCTGCCTTGTACGCGGCCGCATAGGCGGGGGCGGGCTGGTGCCAGTGCGTATAAAGCGGGCGCAGATACCAGGGCGGAGGAAAGGAGATGCGCGTCGCGGCGCCGGAAAGCGCCGCCACCGCCCGGCAGCGGGGGAGCTGTTGAAAGTCCACGAGCAGGTCGTATTTACCGGTTACGGCCCTGTGGTAGAACAGGTACTCGTGCAGAACCGTGGGCAGAACCTCTTTGTCCAGAGGCAGAAAAGCGCTGATGAAAGGATTGTTCTCCAGCGCCGGCAGACATTTTTTCTCGGTGAATACGTGAATTTCCGCCTGCGGATAATGCCGCGCCAGAAGTTCGACTGCCGGGGTGGAGAGCAGAACGTCGCCTATCTGCCTGAGCTGGCAGACAAGAATGCGGCGCGGGGATTGCGGCGCCGGAAGACCCGGTTTCACAGCGGCCCGACCTGCTCCGCTATGCGCAGACAAATCTCCGCCTTGTTCAGAGTATACAGGTGCACCCCCGGCGCGCCGCCCGCCATGAGCTGACGGATCTGCTCCACGGCGTGGGCCGCCCCCGCCTCCCGCACGGCCTTCGCCCCGCCCTTGCGGTCCGCCTCTTCCAGGGAAAGGTAAAACTTGGCCGGGATGCTGCACCCGCTAAGCTTGAGCACGTGGCGCAGCAAGTCCATGCTCGGCACGGGCAGCACCCCGGGCAGGATGGGTTTCGTCACCCCAAGACGGCGCAACTGGTCCACGTACTCAAAATATTCGCGGCTGTCGAAAAAGAGCTGAGTAACGGCAAAATCGCTCCCCGCCTTGATTTTCATGGCCGTATGCAGACGGTCCTCGGCAAAGGAGGGGGATTCCGGATGCGGGGTCAGGTAGGCGGCCACCCCGATCCCGAACGAGGGAAATTCCCGGCGTACGAAAGACACAAGGTCGGCGGCATAGGTGAAAGGGCAGTCTTCCCAGCGCACGCTTCCCCCCGCCGGGGGATCGCCGCGCAAGGCCAGAATGTTTTCCACCCCGGCCCGGGCGAGTTTTTCGAGATAGGAACGGATGGAGTCCGGGGTGGCCCCGACGCAGGTCAGGTGATTCATGACGGTAAAGCCCAGCCCGGTGAGACGGGAGGCAATCTCCAGGGTTCCGGCGGCCGCGCCCCCGCCCGCCCCGTACGTCACGGAGCAGAACAAGGGGTTGGCTGCGCGCAATCTCTCGACTACGGCAAAAAATTCCGGCCAGGCGGCCCGATCCCTGGGCGGAAAAAATTCCAGGGAATAGAAAGGGGCGCTCTGCGCAACGGCGTCTATTATCTTCATCCCGCAATCCTTCTCCGCGCGGCTCAAAACCGCAATTTCGCCTTTTTATCCCGCCAATGTATCCATATGCCCGAATATGTCAATACGCCTGCGGCGATGCGACTGGGCTGACGCATCTAAATTTTATATTGTTAATTCAGGATATTATGATATATATCTTTGAGATTCTCGGCGGCGGCAAAGCCGCCTTGCTCCTTACGAAGCCGCAGGCTTCGAGCAGGCGGGCGGCGCCGGGACGCGGGCGAAAATGCGTCTTTCGTCCGTACCCGCGATATATATCTTGAACTTATTGAATCCCAAAGATAAAATAAACACAGGCAGCGCCCGGCGAACGGCGGCGCAAGAGGACGGCGAAACTTCAAGGCCGGCGCGGGCAACCGGGCGACGGAAAATTTTGTTCACGCGGACTTTGCGAAAGGACGAGGGATTGGGAACGACGCGAGTGTTTGCGGCTTTTTTGTTTGGGGCGGCCCTGCTGTTTCCTTTCTCCCCGGCCGCGGCCGGGGAGAAAGGCGCGCAGCCTGCGCCGGAGCGGCTGCGCTTTGGCCTCGTCGAGCCGGGTCTGGAGCTTGCCCAGACCACCGCCGCTCCCACGGGGCGGGGGACGCCCGGGCTTCTTTTCACCATCCTGCGCATTGACCCGAAGCTGCATGAATTCGTCCTGTGCATGGCTTCGGAAGAAGGCCGCCCCCTTTCCCTGCCGGACTGGAGTCTGGCGCGAAACCTGCGGGCAGGCATCAACGCCTCCATGTATCTTCCGGACGGCACCACCAGCACCGGCTGCATGCGCAACGGCGCATCGATAAACAACGGCCGCTGCGGAGAACGGCTGGGGGCTTTTTTCGTCGCCGGCCCGACAAAACCCGGACTGCCCAACGCGCGCATTCTGGAGCGCAACAGCCCGGGCATGCCCGCCCTGCTCGGCGATTACGCAGTTGTAGTGCAAAATTTCCGTTTCATGGACAGCAGGGGGAATCTGCTCTGGCGCTCCGATACCCCTGTCTACAGTATGGCGGCGGTGGCCGAGGACGAGGCCGGGCGCATCCTCTTCATCCACTGTCGGGAGCCCGTGCCGGGCGAGACGTTCGCGGCGGCGCTGAGAGAATTTTCCCTGTCTTTGCGCACGGTCATGTACGTGGAGGGCGGAGCCCAGGCCGGTCTCTTCCTGCGCCTCGACGGTCCGGACGAACCCGCGCGGGGGGAGGCGGCGCAAGCGCAGGACTCCGCCTGTTTCCCGCTCCCTGACGGCGGAGAAATACACATCTGGAAGGGCATGCAGAGCATCATCAATACGCTCGGCAACCCGCAGGCGCCGCTGCCGAACGTCATCGGGATCCGGCGCCGGGCCGGATAACGCCCTATTCTGCCGTATTTCAGAGGTTGGTGGTCAGTATCCGCCCGCCCAGCATTTCCGGAACCATAATCGGCTCACGGGCGGCGAAGCGGCCGATTTCCCCGTTGGAGCGGTTCGCCTGTCCGGCGTGCAGATACAGGGGACGCAAGGCGATGCGGCGCAGTTCGCTGCGGTATTCGAGCATGGCCCGGCTCTTCTCCAGATCGTCGAAGAGCGAGGAATAAGGCGGGGGAAGATAGGGAGGGTCCAGCACCGAAGCGGTAAAGCGCGTTCCGGGGATCGGAACGGCAAGCTTCACGCTCCCGATCAGGGCGCTCAGTTCACTTATCGCGGCAGGCATAATGTCGTCTCCGGCCTTTTGCAACGCGCGCAAGGGCCGGCCTCATTCCCCGCGCACCGTCAACCCGGCCCGATTTTTCGATTTTCGGCGTAACCGTTATCCGGACTGTTTTTTGTCGCTATCGGAAAATTAAAATTTTTTTCCGGCGGACTCCCACAGTACTGTTTTATCTGGTTACTCTCATCGATTCATAAGGTCAAGGGGGAATTAGCGGTGTGCCGCAGCCGCCAAATAAAAATTGCAGGACGCAATTTTTATTTGTAGAGGACGGGGACCTATGAAAAAAATACTCATCACCGGCGCGGACGGATTTATCGGCTCACACCTCGCGGAACACATGGTACGCCAAGGTTACTGCGTTCGCGCCTTTACCCTGTATAATTCCCTCAATTCCCGGGGGTGGCTGGACCAGAGCCCGCCGGAAATCCGGCGCGAGCTTGACGTATTCGCCGGGGACGTCCGCGACCCGAACGGCGTGCGCAAGGCCATGCTGGGCCGTGAGGCGGTATTACACCTGGCGGCGTTGATAGCCATACCGTATTCGTACCACTCGCCGGACACCTATGTGGACACCAATATCAAGGGTACGTTGAACGTTTTGCAGGCCGCGCGGGACTTGGGAGCGGAAAAAATCGTGCATACCTCGACAAGCGAAGTTTACGGCACGGCGCAATTCGTGCCGATTACCGAAGAGCACCCCTTGCAGGCGCAATCTCCCTATGCGGCTTCCAAAATCGGCGCGGATCAGATCGCCTTGTCTTTTTACCGTTCCTTCGGGACCCCGGTGGCCGTGTTGCGCCCTTTCAACACGTATGGGCCGAGGCAGTCGGCGCGGGCGGTCATACCGGCCGTTATCACCCAGATCGCTTCCGGAATGAAGGAAATCCGTTTGGGGAGTCTGCATCCCACGCGGGATTTCAGTTATGTAACGGATACCGTGCGCACCTTTGAAGCCGTTCTGAACGCGGCTTCCGCCGTCGGCGCCGTCCTGAACGCCGGTTCGGGATTTGAAGCAGGCATCGGGGATACGGCAAAGACGATTGCGGAAATTATGGGCGCTGAAGTGGATATCCTTTGCGACCCGCAACGCCTGCGCCCGGAAAAAAGCGAGGTGGAACGCCTTTGGGCGGACAATGCGAAACTGCGGGCAATGACGGGCTGGTCGCCGGAATACGGCGGTATGGAGGGATTCCGGCGCGGCCTCGGGAAAACCGTCGCCTGGTTTTGCGACAAAGACAACCTTGCCCGCTACAAGGCCGACGAGTACGTCATATGAATGATTTTTCCGAACTGCTGCGCCGCATCCGCCTTCTGCACGAACGTCCGGAAGGGGCGCTGCCCCTGCACGCGCCGGTGTTTCAGGGCCGGGAGCGGGAGTATGTGCTGGACGCCGTCGATTCCTCCTTTGTTTCTTCTGTGGGCGCGTACGTCAACCGCCTGGAGGACATGCTGCAAGACATTTGCGGCGTCCGCCGTGCCGTGGTCTGCGTCAACGGCACGGCAGCCCTGCATGCGGCTCTGTTTCTCGCCGGAGTGAGGCCCGGCGATCTGGTCGTGACCCAGGCGTTTTCTTTCGTGGCGACGGCCAACGCCATCCGCCACGCCGGGGCCGATCCGGTTTTTCTGGACGTGGATGCGGAGACGCTGGGGCTTTCGCCGCAGGCCGTCCGGGATTTTCTCGTCCGGGAATGCGGGCGCGTCGAAGGCGCCTGTCTCCATAAGGCTTCCGGACGGCGGGTGGCCGCCTGCGTGCCCATGCACACTTTCGGCTTCCCCTGCCGCGTGCAGGAGTTGTGCGAACTGTGCGCCGCATGGGGAATCCCCGTGGTGGAAGACGCGGCCGAGGCTTTGGGCAGCAGGATTGCGGGCAGGCATTGCGGGTCTTTCGGTCTGCTGGGGATTTTGAGCTTCAACGGCAACAAAATCGTCACCACGGGCGGCGGCGGAGCCATTCTGACCGACAGCGAAGCTTTGGGCGAACTGGCCAAGCATCTGACTACCACGGCCAAGCGGCCGCATCCTTGGGAATACCGGCATGACGCCGTGGCCTGGAACTACCGCATGCCCAATCTGAACGCGGCGCTTGGCTGCGCCCAACTGGAAAGACTGGATGAGTTCGTCGCCCGCAAACGCGCCCTGGCCGACAGGTACGCCGCCTTGTTCGCGGACACGCCCTGGGAATTCCTCCGGGAACCCGAAGGCAGCGCAGGCAACTATTGGCTGTGTTCCGTTCTGCTCCGCGGTACGGAAGAACGCGACGCTTTCCTGGAAGCCGGCAACGCCGCCGGGGTGATGCTGCGTCCGGCATGGGAGCTTCTGGCCGACCTGCCCATGTATGAAAACTGCCCGCGCGACGGCTTGGGCGTTTCGCGCGGCATTGCCGCAAGGCTGGTCAACCTGCCCAGCGGGGTACGGGCGTGATGAGTTCCGGGGGTTCCGTTTCCGCAAGGGGCGCGCTGCTCCTGGTAGGCGGCGGCGGGCACTGCCGGGCCGTTATTGACGTGCTGGAACGAATTCCCGTGGCGGTGGCCGGGATTGTCGACGAGGCCCGCGCCTCCGGGACCGTGCTTCTTTACCCCGTTCTAGGATGCGACGAAGATTTGCCGGATTTGCGCTCCGTCTATTCTCTGGCGCTGGTGACGGTGGGACAGATCAAGACGCCGCTGGTCCGGCAAAAACTTTTCGCCCGGCTGGAAGAGCTGTGTTTTGATATCCCCACGCCGGTTTCTCCTCTGGCCCGGGTTTCGCCCCATGCCCTGCTCGGCAAAGGAAGCGTGGTCATGCATCAGGCCCTGGTCAACGCGGGGACCGTTATCGGGAAAAACTGCATTATCAATTCCCAGGCCCTGGTTGAACATGACTGCCGTATCGGCGACCACTGCCATATCGCTACCGGGGCGAAACTGTGCGGCGGGGTGGAAACGGGGGAAGGGGTTTTTGTGGGTGCCGGAAGCGTCGTGCGCGAAGGAACGCGGCTCGGGAAAAATTGCGTTGTCGGCATGGGGGTTTGTGTGCGCCACGATGTGCCGGACGGGGGACGCTATGTCGGTTGAAGGAGGCGGGACGCTGATCGTTGCCGAAGCCGGGGTGAACCACAACGGTGACGAAGCGCTGGCCCTGCGTCTGGTGGACGAGGCGGCGCGGGCCGGCGCGAACGCCGTCAAGTTTCAGACCTTCAGGGCCGGAGACTTGGCCGCATCCGGCGCGGCCAAGGCGGATTACCAGAAGCGCGCGTGCGGGGCGGAGGAAAACCAGCAGACCATGCTGCGCCGCCTGGAACTGAGTTTTGCGTTGCACGAAAAACTGATGCGCCGCTGCTCTGCGCGCGGGGTCGCTTTTTTATCCTCCCCCTTCGACTTGCCTTCCATTGATTTACTTGTATCTCTCGGCCTGAAACTTTTTAAAATTCCCTCCGGCGAAATCACCAATCTGCCTTATCTGCGCAAAATCGGCGAGCTCAACAGGGAAATCATCCTCTCCACCGGCATGAGCACGCTGGACGAAGTCAAAACGGCCCTGCGCATACTGGAAGAGGCCGGAACACCGCGCGGCAGCGTCACGCTGCTGCACTGCACGACCGAGTATCCCGCTCCCCTGGCCGAGGTGAACCTGCGCGCCATGCTGACCATGCGCGAAGTTTTCCCCGGCGTCAGGGGAGTCGGCTATTCCGATCACACTTCGGGCACGGCCGTGCCTGTGGCCGCCGTCGCCCTTGGCGCGACGGTCGTTGAAAAGCATTTTACGCTGGACAAGAACCTGGAAGGGCCGGACCACAGGGCCAGTCTTGAGCCGCACGAGTTCGCCTTCATGGTGAGGGCCGTCCGGGATGTGGAGGCGGCTCTGGGCGATGGCGGCAAGACGCCTTCCCCCTCCGAGCGGAAAAACATGGCCGTTGTCCGTAAAAGTATTGTGGCTGCGCGGGATATACGCAAAGCCGAAATATTTTCCGAAGAAAATCTGACGACAAAGCGTCCCGGCGGCGGGTTGTCGCCCATGCTCTGGGATGCGGTGCTTGGCGGGCGAGCCGGCCGCGATTATGCCCGGGACGAGGCGATAGAGGCGATAGAGGCAATAGAGGCGATAGAGCAATTTACGGGTGAACCGGGTGGATTGCCCTGCGGAGATTTGCCGTGCAAATCCTCTCCTCTGGATTCTCGCAAGGCGGATATGCTTCGCCGCCAGGAGACAGCCGCAAGCGCCGAACGCTCCGGACCGACGCCGGGACGCGCGCGGACCATAGCCGTATTTACCGGTACGCGGGCGGAATACGGCCTGCTGAAAAACGTCATGCGCGCCGTTATGGCGCGGCGGGACTGCCGCCTGCGCGTCATGGCGAGCGCGGCGCACTTAAGCCGCGCTCACGGCATGAGCCTTGACGAGATCGTTCGCGACGGGATTCCCGTCCATGACGCAATCCCCATTTTGGACGGAGCGGATTCCCCCCTCGCCGTATGCGCGGCCATGGGGGACGGTCTGAAACGCTACGGAGAGGCCTTGAACGGCGCTCGTCCCGACGTTCTCGTCCTGCTGGGCGACCGGTATGAAACCTTCGCCATGGCCGCGGCCGCGACGGCGTGCGGCGTTCCCCTCGCCCATATTCATGGCGGGGAGACGACGGAAGGCGCCTTTGACGAAGCGTTCAGGCATTCCATCACCAAGATGAGCCATTTGCACTTCACGTCCTGCGAAAAGCACCGAGAGCGGGTGATTCAACTGGGCGAGGACCCGGCCAGGGTCTGGAATGCCGGTTCTCTGGGCGTGGAAAACGCCCTCTCCCGGAAACAGCCTCCCGAAGAGGAAGTGCGCGCCCTTTTGCGCCTTGGGCCTGAACAGCTCTATATTGTGTGCACCTTTCACCCGGCGACGCTGGAAGACGCGGACCCGGAGCGGCAGTGCCGGGTTCTGCTGGAGGCCCTGGAGGTCTTTTCGGACTACGCGCTGGTGTTTACCGGCGCCAACGCCGATCCGGGCGGAGCGGCCATCAACGCAACGCTTGCGGAGTATGCGGACAAAAATTCGAAACGATGCCGTTTCTTCATGTCTCTCGGGTCGCGCGACTATCTGGCCGCCGTCCGATACGCCGCCTGCGTGTGCGGCAATTCTTCCAGCGGCATCATTGAGGCGCCGAGCCTGGGCGTTCCGGTCGTGGACGTCGGAAGCCGCCAGAAGGGGAGAGAACGCGCCGATTCCACTCTGCACTGCGATGTTGAACCGGAGGCCATCCGTTCGGCCGTCGCCAGAGCCCTGACGGAAGAACAAAAAAGACTGGCGGAAACGACAGCCAATCCGTATTCCACGGCGGGAACGGCCGGTTTCATCGCGGAGACGCTCGCAAGGCATCCGCTGGAACACATCCTGAAAAAACACTTTTACGACCTGGACCTTATTTCGGCCTTCCGCCGTTCCGGGTAGACTCAAAATCGAAAAAACGCTGTTTTTCGACGACTTACGCCGCCTTGGCAGAAGACCTCCGGTCTGGGGGTTGCTTGGAGGGCGAATAATGGCGGTTCCTCCCGCCAATGCCGCTGGCAAGTACTCAACATACTGAATTTTAATGGGAAAATTGTTAAATCGGGTAGTGTCCAGAATTTTATCCCTTGAAATATGGGGCAATCCACCTTACTCTTTTTTCATCAGAGGAGAAACGTCGGCATGGAGAAAAAACCCTTGTCGCCGAAGAACGATTACGTCTTCAAGAAAATTTTCGGCGAAAATCTGACTGTCCTGACCGATTTTCTGAAAGCCGTACTGGATTTGCCGGATGATGAATATAAGGGGCTGGAAGTTCTTGATCCTACCCTGCGGGCGGACAATATCGGCGACAAATACTGTATTCTTGACATACGGTTGCATACAAAAAGCAAGGATGTCATAGATATAGAAATTCAAATCAAGTATCAGGAGTTCATCTGGAAGCGGATTCAGTTCTATACCTCGAAAATGATTGTGGAACAGGCAAAAAGCGGTGACAGTTACGAAACACTTCCTCATGTGATAAGTATTCTGATAACCGATTTTGTTCTGATAAGGGAAAATGTGTTCTTTCACAATCGGTTTCGCCTCTATGACGAAAAAACACAAACCCGTTTTCCGGATTCCATGGAAATTAACGTGCTGGAAATACCCAAGGTCCGCGAAGACGACGGGTCACAGTTGAGCAACTGGCTGCGTTTTTTTGCGGCGAAAACAGAGGAGGACTTTATGGCACTTTCGCAAACAAGTCCGGCCATAGCTGAAGCGTGGGGCGTCATCAAGCATTTGAGCGCGGATGAATCCGCCCGGATGATAGCCGAATCCAGGGAAAAAGCCCGGATGGACATGGAAGCGTATAGAGAAACCGGGCGCAGAGAAGGCTTGCGGGAAGGCAGACTGGAAGGCGAACAGAAAGGCAGGTTGGAAGGCGAGCGGAAAGGCAGGCTGGAAGGTGAACAGAAAGGATTGCGGGAAGGCTTGCTGGAAGGCGAACGGAAAGGCTTGCGGGAAGGCAAACTCGAAGTCGCGCGGAACGCGTTACATGAAAAGCTGCCCCTGGAAACTGTTGTTGCGTTGACCGGCCTATCCCTTGAGGAAGTCGAACAGTTGGCCTCCAGCCTTAGGGACCAGCACTAAGATGAGCTTTTATGTTTTGGACGCTTGTGCTCCGGTCGCCCTGTTGCATGACGAATCAGGCGCCGACAAGGTAGCCGCCGCCATCTTGCAGCCGTTGCTCCGCCATTTTTTTCCGGACAGACAGTGCCTCGCACAGACGTGGATTGACGGGGCATTGTCTATTCATCACGCGCCGGTTCCTCGGCGTACGGTTGATGCCGGCGCTATAAATGGAGACATTTTGCCCCCTGAGCGAATATCCCTGAAACCGTAGCGGATTGTGGAAAATGTCGCCGCCCTCTTGCGGACGAAACGCGCAGCATATACTATGCGCATAAAGTCGGACGGGGAAAAGCGGAGACAGGCATGTTCAGCAGATTGTTCAGCATGTTCCGGAAAGATTTGGCGATGGATCTGGGGACCGCCAACACCCTGCTCTATACTCGCAAAAACGGCATAGTGCTGAACGAACCCTCTGTGGTCGCCCTGGACACGGAACGCGGCAACGTTCTGGCCGTAGGCCGGGAGGCCAAGGAATTTCTCGGGCGCACCCCCAAGCGCATCAAGGCCATCCGGCCGATGCGCGACGGGGTGATTGCGGATTTCGAGGTCACGCGCCAGATGATCGCCTTTTTTATTAAAAAGGTAATCGCCGGCTTCAGTCTGGTCCGCCCGAGCATAGTGATCTGCGTGCCTACCGGCATTACCCAGGTGGAAAAAAGAGCCGTGGTCGAATCCGCGCAACAGGCGGGAGCGGCCGACGTGCGCCTGGTGGAGGAACCCATGGCCGCGGCCATCGGCGCGGGATTGCCTTTCCATTTGCCGCTCGGCAACATGGTGGTGGACATAGGCGGAGGCACCACGGAAGTCGCGATTATTTCCCTTTCTGCCATAGCTTATGCGGAATCCGTGCGGGTGGCGGGCGACGCCATGAACTTGGCCGTCCAGCGCTATTTCCAGAGCGAATTCCAGCTTTTTCTGGGCGAAAATATGTCCGAGCGCATCAAGATGGCAGTGGGCTCGGCCTTCCCGCTCCCGGAACAACTGGTGGTGGAGGTGGCCGGAAAAGACATGGTTTCCGGCGCTCCGCGTTCGGTGCGCGTGACCGACGGGCACCTGCGCGAAGCCCTGACGGATCCGGTGCGGGCCATCCTCCTGGCCGTGCATAAAGCCCTGGAAAAAACCCCCCCGGAACTGGCCGCCGACCTGATGGACAACGGCATCCTGCTGACCGGGGGCGGATCGCTGCTTAAAGGCCTGGATGCGCTTTTGCACAAAAGCACCGGACTGAACATCATGATCGACTCCGATCCCCTGACGACCGTGGTGCGCGGGACGGGCAAGACCCTGGAAGACCAGCGCCTCTACGGCGGGGTCTACATCAACTGATTTTTTCAGAGCGTTTTCGCCTGCGGCCGTCTCTCCCCCGGCGGGGTTCGGGGCGGAGCCCGGTTAACCGGCGTTTCCTCATACCGGATCGCATTGCCGCCCTTGAGGTCGGAGCGGTTTTGCGCAAAATTCGTGCAAATCAGAAATTCAACTTGCGTTTTGCACGAACACCGCTTACTGCCATAGCCATGATCACTCGAAATATCAGCGAGGAACTGCTGCGTTGCGCGGCGGAATATCCTGTGGTGACCATTCTCGGGCCGCGCCAGTCGGGAAAAACCACTTTGGCCCGTATGACGTTTCCGGACAAGCCGTATTTTTCTCTGGAAGACCCGGATATCCGCATGGCGGCCGAGGCCGACCCGCGGAGTTTTCTCGCGCGGATGGGGGAAGGCGGCATTCTGGACGAGATACAACGGCTCCCGTTGTTGCTTTCCTATATTCAGGGCATGGTTGACGGCATCGGAAAGCGCGGGCGGTTCATCCTGACCGGCAGCCATCAGCCGCGGCTGCATGAGGCGATCAGCCAGTCACTGGCGGGTCGGACGGCCATGCTGACCCTGTGGCCCTTTTCGCTGCATGAACTTCGGACGTACGCCGCGGCTCATGACCCCTTTGACCTGATTTGCCGCGGTTTTTTCCCCAGACTGCATGAAGAGGGACTGGAACCCCGCCGGTTTTTCAACGGGTACCTGCAAACGTATGTTGAGCGGGATGTCCGCTCGTTAGTCCAGTTGCGCGACCTCTCTCTGTTCCAAAAATTCCTGACGCTGCTGGCCGGACGGGTGGGACAAGTCGTCAATTTCGCTTCGCTGGGCAATGACGCGGGCGCTTCCGCCACAACGATCAGAAACTGGATTTCCGTCCTGAAGGCGTCCTATGTGATCTTTGAACTGCCTCCGTTTTTCGGGAACGTGCGAAAGCGGCTGGTCAAGTCTCCCAAGATATATTTCACCGATGTCGGCCTTGCCGCCTTTCTGCTCGGCATCCATACGCCGGCACAGGCTTCCCGCGACCCTCTGCGGGGAAACCTCTATGAAAATCTGGTCATCGCCGACATTGTGAAAAGCGCCCTGAATCTGGGCATCAGGCCGGAAATCCATTTTTTTCGGGATTCCCGCGGCAACGAAGTCGATCTGCTTGTCAGGGAGCGGGGAGTGCTTGTACCGGTCGAGATCAAGTCAGCCGCGACTTTTTCCACGGATTTCGCCAAACGGCTCGAATGGTTCCAAACACTGGGCATCACGCCCGTCCTGCCCGGCGCGGTGCTGTATAACGGCGACCGGACCTTTGCCGTCCGCGGCGTCCGTGTCCTCAATCCGTTTCACGTGGAACATATTTGGCGGACTCTTACCGCTCCCGGAGCGTGAAAAAAATTTCCGTTCTCCGACGCGGGCGTCTTCAAAGACAACGCGCCGCGCCGCTTCTTACGGTCAAGTGGCCGACAGGCACTCGTTCACAGACGCGATGAGCCGTTCAATGTTAATCGGTTTGCTGCAATATGTATCCATTCCGACTTCCAGGCACTTTTCCTCATCGCGCTTCGTTGCGTTTGCTGTCAGCGCGATTATCGGAATACGCCGTCTTCCCGGCGCGAAATTGTCTTTTTCAATTTCCCGGATTTTCTTCGTGGCGTCAAAGCCATCCATGTTCGGCATCTGGCAGTCCATCAGGATCAGCGAATACCGCTTCTTTTCAAACGCTTCGACCGCCTCCAGGCCGTCGGAAACAATTTCATACGCAAACCCCGACTGTTGCAGAATTTCGCCGATGACCATCTGGTTGATGGTGTTGTCCTCCGCAACCAGCAGCGGAAAATCGGCGCTACGGCGTACGGGCCGCACCGTTTCCACGGCGGGACTGTCGCCGTCCTGCCCTTCTTTTTTCTCATCGGCGCATTCGGTAAAAGGGAGAACAAACCAGAAAGTGGAACCCGCATGTTCGACGCTGTCAACGCCGATTTCTCCGCCCATCAATTCCACAAGCCGTTTGGTAGTGTCCAGAAATTTTCGCACTTTTTGTAGCCGCCATATGACGTCGGTTTTGGCGCTGCCTTGTGGAGCCGGCGCGGACCTTGCGAGCGATCCCCCCCGAGATATCGCGGCTGCAAGGTCCGTGACGGCTCCGATTCTACACTGATACCTCTTGTTTCATCCTCATATACCTTTGCGTTCCCC
>JAITRF010000065.1 GCA_031288535.1 Desulfovibrio sp.
CATCCCCTTTGCCAGGGTTCGCATCTTTGAAAACACATCCCCCGGCAAAGAAGAAGCGCTTGGAGAAGCCGCGGATATCCATGGCGTATTTACCAAGAATTACGCCGACCGCTGCAATATCAAAACGATATACATAGAAGCGGTATATGACGCCGATGAACGCAATTTCAAAAAAGAAGTCGCCCGACTGAAGATAGAAAATTTTGACACGGAAAACCCCATTGCCACTGAAGCGGAAAACGTCATACGAGGCATTCAGGATGTAAATCAGACGAAGAATGACCGGGATTACTATGAAAAGGTCGATTTACGGGCAACGGGGAATAGCGCCGCCAATCACGACGAGGAGGTAGAGGCTAAAACAATTCCCGCCCATACTTTTACAAAAACTGATTTCGTCAGCAATCTGCGCCATATCACCAGGACCGGAGACGGCGCGGCGTCTTCCTCTTCCACGGGAGGGACGGGGGCAGCCGACTCGGGACAGGAGCGGCCACAGGGGCAAAGCGGGTCGACCCACGAGACCAATACCGTCTACGTCGTAATGTATATGGCCACATTCTCCCTCAACGTGCCGTATCTCTCTCAAACCAAATATGATGAACATGTGGAAACCAAACCCCCGAAAGATAAAAAATCAACTGGTTATATCCATCAGATAGAAGGAGACCCCCTCACGCTGGAGTGCGAATGGAAAGCCCTCGGTGGTCGCGACACCTGCAAGCAAGACAAAGACTCTCATTTGCATTTTTCAGGGGACAGACTGTGCGGCCTGACCTCCATCTGCATGATATTCGACTACCATAATATTGTGATTACAGACGACATGGTGCGCAGCATCATCATTGATATACATTGTAAAGGAATCAAGACAGCCTCAGGATCAGGCATTTCTTCCAAAGACCGTGAAAAGGCCCAAAACGCTGTGCGGGAGGCTGAAAAGGAATATGCCGAGGCTGCGGATGCCGTTCGCAAAGCTGAAGCGGCTGTCCTCCAGGGGGAAAACGTGCTGAAGTTAGGCAAAAAGCTGTATCCGGACGTCCACGGTTCGCCGCAGGCGCGGGTAACGAGTCTGGCGGAGTTTTACCGCATGAGGGGCATGCCTGCGAAGGCGGAAGATGTGTTGCGCAACGGACCGGACGACATCACGTATGCTCCCGGCTTTCACAAGGTGTGGGAAGCGGAAAAAGCCTTGGCCTCGATGCGCGGCGATCTGGAGCGGGCGCGGCAGCGTCTTGGCGAGGCTGCAAAAAAACTGAAAGAGGCAAAAGATACGGCCGATGCAATTGAACAGGCGAGAAACAGCCTGTCCCTTCCCGCCCTTGAACGCCACAGAACCCGGATCATGGTGGCCATGTTGAACATCTGGCTTGGGAGTGAGGGATATCGCCCGTGGCAGGGAACTAAAACACACAGCACCCTGACTACCCTTCTGGGCTATCACGGCCGTGGGGTGAGGTGCATCGGAGGTATTCAGAACGCATCTTTCGACGACGGCAGGGTTAAATACGATGGCGCCCAAAAAAAATCTCTGCTGCAAATACTTGCAAAAGGAGCACCTATTGGCGCCGGAATGAAAGGCGGGCATCTTCTGGTCGTGCGCGGCGCGGTAGTGAACCGGGAGCGGCATGCCGTGCGCATCATCTGCAATGACCCCTATGGCACCCTGTCCGGCCCCTCTTCAGAGAATGCGTGGTACAGTGAGGGCGAGCATGAATACAATGGCGACAAGCCCGCCCGCAGAGATAAAGACGGCAACTCCTTTAAGGCGCAAAGCCAGCATCATGAGCGGGGACGGCACGTCTACTACAGGGGACATGAGCAAACTCTGGAACATGGCACAACGACCAGAGTCAGTCCCAAAGATAAATCTAAAATCATGTTCAACCTGACTGAAAAGCATCTGTTCCTGCATTACCTGTCCGATTCCTTGTCGACGGGGCCGCGCCTGACGCCAGCCAAGTAGACTTCATCCATTCTTTTCCCTCAAGGGGGCCTGTATGGCATCTTGGTATAACCGGCTCTTGCTGTTTTCCGCAATCTTTCCGGCACTCTGCTTCGCCGTCCCGGCCGAAGGGGCCGCTCCCGTTGCCGGAGAGGCCGTGGCCCAAATATACCGCGGCGGGACGTTGTTTCTGAAGACGGACGGCACCGTGCTGGCCTGCGGCTTTGAGTGGGATCGGGAAATGAAAATCAAAACATTCGATTATTACAACAAGGGGTATCAGCCGCTGGTGCTTCCGCCGCCGCCGGAAAATCCTGTCGGCCTCCTGGACCCTGCCATAGAAAAGATTCTGGGCGCACGACAGGAGGAAAATGCGCCGTAATATCTTGGCGAAAGACGCGACAACCCGCGTGCGACCTTCTTTTGACGCCGCTACGCAAAAACGGACGGCCGCTTTCTCGCGGTTCATCAGTAGCGGCTTCTAACCTTGACGCGCTTTACCAAGGGGGGTGCTCCATGAAACAGCGCCGTATACGCCATGCGGCGGCTCTTCTGCTCTTTCTCGCCTTTGCCGCCCTTTCCTGCCGGGCGGCCTCCGGGCAGGACCAATCCGCCTTTGCCGCCACCGGCCTGTTGGCCCGCGCGGACGAAAGCGCTGAGGAAATTCTGGTGCGCGCCCACAACCAGGACATCGATGCCATGTTGCTGACCATGACCGGGTATCGGCAGGGCATCGGAGGCTTTCCCCGGCGGCAGGCGGCGGCCACCATGTGGAGAGCGGCCGCCACGCGTTTCAACCTGCCGTCCGTCTATGCGTTCACTACCCTTCTGGCCGTTGACGTGGACGACCTGAAGGAAGACGTAACAGCCGAGTACATGGCCGTCTGCGACTTCGCTCTGCGCGGCCGGTACGCGCCCCGTTTCAAAGAGGCGGAGCTTTTCGACGCGGAGCGGGCCTGCGCCGAAGTCGCAAGGCGCGTAAACCGCACCCGGGCCTGGCAGACCGAATTCGATGGAGAGCTCGCCCGGTTGCGCGACATGCGGGCTGAAACGCGGAAAACCGTGGCCCTGGCCAGAAGGTTCATGGACTCCCCCATGACCAAGGAGGACGAAGCGGCATACGCTCAAGGGAATTTCGGCGATCCGGACGTCCTGGTCTTTTATGCGGCCACCACCCACGATCCGGAAACGGAAGCGCCTGATTGGAGCGGAGAACGGCTGCTGCGGCTTATCAGCAGCCAAAGGGGGGGCGGCGAGGCTCAGGCTGCACTCCGCCTTGCCGCGCAAAGCGCCATGATGGCGCGCCTTGGCACGGACGCCGGGCAGAGCCTGGCCCTTATCCGCCGTGCCCACGCCGGCGAACCAGAGGCGGAAAGGATCATGGGCCTGAACTATTTGATGGGAAGCCAAGGCTTTCCTGTCGACGACTATCTGCAAAACGTCTGGATACGCTTCAGCGCCGAGCACGGAGACGCTCGAAGCATGGAATTGCGGGCCATAGATCTGTTTGCCGGCGACTATCCGAAATCGGCGTGGGTTTGGGCCAAGCTGGCCTGCGAATTCGGCGACGACAACGCCGTAAGCCGCGCTGGGCGTATCGTGGCGGAACTGGAAAAGTCCCTCTCCCCTTCGGAACTTGAGGCTCGGGAGAAACGGCTGAAGGAACTCCTCGGGCAGATTTCCCCTCATTCAAAACGCGCGGAATCCGACAACTCCGCGGAAGACCCCTGACCTCCAGGCAGGCGGAGTGAGAGTAGGCCGCCATATGAATATATGGCCTCCAAGGGAGCCTGGCTGGTGCAGGTTGTCGCAGAGGCGCCGTTGTTGCTGTGGTACCTGGGCAACCCGCTTGC
>JAITRF010000066.1 GCA_031288535.1 Desulfovibrio sp.
TGACAGGATGTCACGCCGAAATGCGAAGCATTTCGAGCGGCAAGGCGAAACAGCGCTTGCGCCGCAGCCGCCAAATCAAAACTGCATGGATGCAGTTTTGATTTGAAATTCGAATTATACCCTGACGCAAACGCTCCGGGCGGCCTGCCGAGGCTTCAAAAAACCGACGCCTCGCCGGCGTGATTGCTATTTTATCTTATTATTACAGTATATTATATCTATGGAACGTTTATTGCTACCAAGGCTTGCGCCCATCCGGTAAATTTTACCCTGTTCCGCCAGGGCGGCAAACGGGCGCGGGCGGGCTTCGCCCGCCGTCAGGCAAGCATTTCAAGCGTAAGATGCTCTAATTCCATTTTCAGATCGAAAATGTCCTCATTTTTGATCTGAAAATGGAAAGCGTGACAGGATGTCACGCCGAAATGCGAAGTATTTCGAGCGACAAGGCGAAACAGCGCTTGCGCCGCAGTCGCCAAATCAAAACTGCATGGATGCAGTTTTGATTTGAAATTCGAATAAAGACAAAACCTTCAGCCGACGCCACTTTGCCCTCTGTCGGCCGCAATCTGGCGTCAAGCGTAAAATGCCCAACCGCCATGGAGGATTGCCAATGAAAAGCCTCTTTGACCCGAGCGTCGGATTGATGAGCAAAGTGCTGGACATGCAGCTTGAGCGTCAGAACGTCGTCAGCAGCAATATGGCGAACATCAAGACGCCCGGATACAAAGCGCGCAAGCTGACGTTCGAAGACGATCTGCAGGCGGCGCTCGGCCTCGGCGTAAAAGGCAGGCTGAACCGCACCGACCCCAGGCACATGCCCGCCGTTTTCTCGCCGGAAACCTTCGGCGCGGAATGGGAAAAGGCTTTCAAGCCGCGCATCATACACGGAGAGGACCGGGTGGACCTGGACAAGGAAATGGCCGTGATGGCCAAGACCAATCTCCACTATACGGCCGTGGCCACGGTCATCCGCAGCAAGTTTGAAGGCCTCAAACAAATAATCGTGGAAGGACAAAAATAATGGACTTCATCACCGCCCTGGATATGGGCGCTTCCGCCTTGAGCGCCGAGCGCACCCATATCAACATTATTTCCATGAATCTGGCCAACGTCAAAACGACCCGCACGGCCAACGGCGGTCCTTACCGCCGGCGCAGCGTGGTGCTGGAAGCCACCCCTCTGGACGCGGATTTCAAGACCCAGATGCGCGGCGCCCTGGACAAGGAACTGCGCGGGGTGCGCGTCCAGGCCATTCCCGTCGATCAGCGGCCCCACAAGATGGTCTATGAACCCGGCCATCCCGACGCCAACCCGGACGGCTACGTGGCTTATCCGGACATCAACGTGGTGGAGGAAATGGCGGCCCTCATGACGGCCCAGCGCGGCTACGAGGCCAATGTGAGCAGCGTGGACACCATCAAGCAGATGTATACCAAGGCTCTTGAAATCAGCAGGTAACGGAGGGCGGCATGAGCATTCAAACCGTGGGTCTTAAAGCCTACAACGCGGCCCTGAAGAATTTCGCCGCGGCGGAAAGGCGGGCGAAGAGCGCGGCCCTGCCGGCCGAGGCGCCCAAAGTCAACGAGTTTTCCAACGTTCTGCGCGATTCCCTGAAAAAGGTGAACGATCTGCAAGTGGAACGCTCGAATATGGTCACCTCCTTTGCCGCGGGAGAAAACCAGAACGTGCACGAACTGATGATTTCCCTGCAAAAGGCGAGTCTGGCCATGAACATGACGGCCGCCGTGCGCAACAAGGTCATGGAGGCCTATAAGGAACTGAGCAGGATGCAGTTCTAGTACGCCGCTTGATCTGCATTTTTAAGCGAGACATGGTATTAGAGCATTTGTCATTGAAAGTATCTTTCCGATAAATGCTCTGCGGGATTGGCGCAGGTGGGCTGCGCCCGCCGTCAAGCGACAATCTCAAGCGCAAAATGCTATAGAGCGGTTCGACGAAAATGCATATTGAACAGCCAAGCGGCAATCTCAAGCGCAAAATGTCATAAGGAGCAGCCATGCCGCCCATTTTTTCCACAGCCAAAAACCGCATCGTTTCTTTCTGGTCCGGAATAAACCTGACGCAACGCGTCTTTATAGGCGGTCTGGCCGCCTTGTCCGTCGCCATTTTTCTCGCCATGCTGGTCTGGCTCAGCCGTTCCGAGTACGGGGCGCTGTACTCCAACCTCACCCCCCAGGACGCCGCGGCCGTGATCAAGGTTCTGGAAGGCAAGAACATAAGCTACAGGATTGAACAGGACGGAGCGGCCATCCTGGTGCCCAGGGAGAACGTCCATTCCCTGCGCATCGAGATCGCCGGAGAGAAGCTTTTGACCGGACAGGGCGTGGGCTTTGAGATCTTTGACGACGTCAAGGTCGGCCAGACGGATTTCGTGCAGAAGCTCTCCTACCGCCGCGCCCTTGAGGGGGAACTGGCGCGCACCATAAGCGAGTTCCCCGGAGTGGAAAGCGCGCGGGTGCACCTGGTCATCCCCAGCCGCAGCCTGTTCATCGAAGAACAGCAGCCTCCGTCGGCGGCGGTGCTTCTCAAGCTTTCCGGCGGGAGGAAAATCGAGCCCAGGGACATCGAAGCCCTGGTGAACCTTGTGACCATGTCCGTGCAGGGTCTGGACAGGAGCAGGGTTTCCATAGCCGACACCAACGGCAAGGTCCTGCACCAGCCGGACGAGGACGGCCCGCTGAACGGCCTGACCCGCACCCAGCACGACTACAAGATAAGCACCCAGCAGAACCTGGAGCGCCGCATAGAAGAAATGCTCATGCCCGTGGTGGGGGCGGGGCATGTCGTGGCGCGGGTGAACGCGGAACTGGACTTCAGCCAGAAAACCATCCGCCGCGAACTCTATGACCCGGAAAAAACCGTGGTCATCTCGGAGATACGCAGGGAGACGAGCACCCAGGGCCGGGCGGCCATCGAAGGCGGGGTGCCGGATCCGAACTTCAGGGGCGACGGGCCCTCGGGAACGGTATCCAACCAGAACTCCAGCAGCGAAGACCGGACGACCAACTACAGCGTGAACAAGGAAGAACAGAACATAGTCACCAGCGTGGGCGGGATAGAGCGCCTGAGCGTGGCGGTGATAGTGGACGGGACGTATGAGAAGAAAGAAGACGGGAAAAGCGTCTTCGTGCCCAGAAACGACGAGGAACTGGAGCGCATCCGCCAGCTTGTGGCCAATGCCGTGGGCTACAGCGCGGCCAGGGGAGACACGATCGAGGTCAGCAACATAGCCTTTCAGGGCGTGGAAATAGACGCCCCCCAAGGGGTAGCCGCGCTTGTCGCCGATTACGCCATGCGCTTCGGCAAGCCCATGCTCAACGCCTTTCTGACCTTTCTCTTCCTGGTGCTGGTCGTGCGCCCGATCATCCTGGCCCTGATCCGGCCCAAGGTGGAAGGCAAGATGATCGAAGGACTGGAAGGACTGCCGGCGCCGGAAGAGCGTTTCGCGCTCATGGACGACGATGACGAGGCCGTGGCCGCTACCGCCATGCTGGAGAAGCTTGAAGACATCAAGGTCCACGCCTTGCAGCTCAGCGAACAAAATATGGACCAGGCCATCGGCATCATCAGAAGCTGGCTCAAGGACGGCAGCCGCTCCGCCCCGAGCCTCGCGCCGGCGAAGGCCGCCTGATGCCGGGCCGGGAAGCGGCGTCGGCTGAAGGCTTTGCCTTCAGCCCGCCGCGAAGGCGCGGACGGCAGCGACCGCCGCCGGAAGCGCCGAAGCGGGCGTGCCTTTCCGCGTTCAAAGCCGTTTGAACGCGCACGGGCGGAGCCGGCCTTGCCTTGAGACGGCCTTTGGAATAAGGTGAAGACGGTTTTTTTCAACTTTGCGGGACCGGCTTGGAGTGTCCCGCTGGCGCCCGCCCTGAAGCGGGCGTCCCAAGTACGACAAGCTTTCGGGAACGCGAGATATGGCCGCTGACACGCAGGTTTCCGCTGAAGGCGCGAAAAAAACCGCCGTCCTGCTCCTCACTCTGGGCGAACAATTCGCGGCCGAGATCTTCAAGCGCATGGGGCGCGACGAGCTGGCCGCCGTTTCCAAGGCCATGCTCCAGTTGGACACGGTGCCCAAGGAGCTGGTCGAGGACGTGCTGCGCGAATATTACCATTCCCTGGTAACGGGACGGGAAATGATCCGGGGCGGGCAGGACGCGGTCAAACGCCTGCTCCTGCCCAACGTGGACAGCGAAACTGCCAAGTATGTCAGCGATATTCTTGAGCTGGACACCGGCCCGGTCCCCTTCAAGGGCATCGGCCGGGTATCCACGAAGATTCTCGCCCAGATCCTGCGCAACGAGCATCCGCAGACCCTGGCCCTGATCCTCGGCAATCTCCCCTCGGATCAGGCGGCGGACCTTCTTACCAAGCTGCCGGTAGGCGTACGGGCGGAAATTCTCATGCGTCTGGCCAACCTGGAGTCCGTGCCGGAAGAAATGCTGCTGGCCGTGGACAGGGTTCTGGAAAGCCAGCTCATCGCCATGGGCGGCAAGGAGGGCAAAAAGGTGGGCGGCATCAATTCCGTGGCCGAGATTCTCAATGCCGTGGACCGGGCGACGGAAGAAGAGGTGCTGGCGGAGATCGAAGAGCAGTCCACCTCCATGGCCGAGGAAATCCGCAATCTCATGTTCGTGTTCGAAGACGTCAAAACCCTGGAAGACCGC
The DNA here is from genome assembly GCA_031288535.1 of Desulfovibrio sp. Taxonomy (GTDB): domain Bacteria; phylum Desulfobacterota; class Desulfovibrionia; order Desulfovibrionales; family Desulfovibrionaceae; genus Frigididesulfovibrio. The sequence continues at coordinate 4,683 of JAITRF010000066.1, forward strand.
GCCATCCGCGAGATACTAAAGGAAATCTCCAACGAGGACCTGACCATGGCCCTGCGCGGGGCAAGCGAGGACATGAAGAAGCTCTTCTTCAAGAACATGTCCGAGCGCGCCGGCAACATGATCCGCGAAGACCTGGAGATCATGGGTCCGACCAGACTTTCCGACGTGGAAGCCGCCCAGCAGAACATAGTGCGGGTGGTGCGCAAGCTGGAGGGCGAGGGACGCATCATGATCAGCCGGGGCGGAGGCGACGTCTTTGTCTGAACAGAGTAAAGACCCGACCGCCTGGGGCACGATTTTTTTGAACGGCTCGGAACGCAGCCTGGCCGGGCTTGAGGGCGCGCGCAAAACCTCCTGGAATGAGAAGGACGAGGCCGAATACCTGGAGCGGGTGCGGCGCAAGGCCGAAAACATGGCCGCCGGGGTCGTGGCTCGGGCCAGGGACGAGGCCGGCGGGATCCGGGAACAGGCGCGGCAGGAAGGCTACGCGAAGGGCCTGGATGAGGCGAAGGCCGAACTGGAGAGCCTGCGCGCCGGCATGGCGGAGTCCGTCGCCGCGCTTTTAAGCGCCATCGAAGGCCAGTGCTCGCATATCTTCGACCGCTGGCGCGAAGACCTGGCCGGGGTGGCGAAACTTGCGGTCGAGCGCGTCACCGCGGTCGAGCTTTCGGAAAAACGCGCCCAAAGTCTCAAGGCCTTGCTCGAGGCAGCCGTGGCGATCCTGGAAAACCGCCGCGAACTCGTCATCCGCGTCAATGCGGAAGACGAACCCGCCCTCTCCGACATCCTGAACCTGACCAAGGAGCTTTTCCCGGACGTCAAATCCTGGCGCGTGCGCTCCGACGCCTCCATCTCCCCCGGCGGGATTCTTGTGGAAAGCGAATCTTCCCTGGCCGACGGGCGGATGGAAAAGCGCGTCGCGGCCGTCGAGGAGGTCCTGAAACATCTCTCTCTCGCAGACGACCCGGATGAGCCTTAATCCCAAAAGCGCCCGGCGCGTTCTGTCCGACCTGCGGCCCGTGGCCACGTACGGCAAGGTTACGGGCATAGTGGGGCTGGTGGCCGAGGGCAGGGGGATCAGGGCGCCTCTGGGGTCTTTGTGCCATATTTTGCCAGGGGCTTCCGGGGCCGGGGAAGGCGGGGAAGAGGATCGCGTCCCCGTGGAGGTGGTGGGGTTCAGAAACGAGGCCACCCTTTTTATGCCCTACGGGGACTTGCGCGGGGTGGAGCCGGGAAGCCTGGTGCGCAATTCCAGCCGTCCGCCTCTTATGCCGGCGGGTCCGGAAATGCTCGGCCGGGCCTTTGACGCCTTCGGGACGCCCCTGAACGGGGATCCGGGGGTCAGCCTGCCGGATCTGGTCCCCCTGTTTGCCGATCCCCCCCCTCCCCTGACCCGCCCGCGCATCGAATCCGCCCTGGATGTGGGGGTTAGGGCGGTCAACGCCCTGCTCACCCTGGGCAAAGGGCAGCGGGTGGGGATCATGTCCGGGTCCGGGGTGGGCAAGTCCACGCTCATGGGCATGATGGCGCGCTACACCAGGGCGGACGTGAACGTCATCGGCCTGGTGGGGGAACGCGGACGCGAAGTGCGTGAATTTATTGAAAAAGACCTGGGGCCTGAGGGCATGGCCCGCTCGGTGCTGGTCGTCGCCACCTCCGACCAGTCTCCGTTGATCCGCATGCGCGCGGCCTATGCGGCCACGGCCGTTGCGGAATACTTCCGGGACCGGGGGCAGGACGTGCTCTTCATGATGGATTCCGTGACCCGCTTTGCCATGGCCTCCAGGGAGATAGGTCTGGCCGTCGGCGAACCCCCGACCACCAAGGGCTATACCCCCTCGGTTTTCGCCCAGCTCCCCAAGTTGCTGGAACGCGCGGGACGCAGCGATCGCGGAACGATCACCGGCATATATACCGTGCTGGTGGACGGGGACGACTTTACCGAACCGATCGCGGACGCAGTCCGCTCCATCCTCGACGGCCACCTGGTGCTCACGCGGGAGCTGGCGGACGAGGGACATTTCCCGGCCATAGACGTTCTGCGCAGCATAAGCCGGCTGCGTACGGACGTTGTTTCACGTGAAACAACGGACAACGGGCGCATTGTCATTTCCCGCCTTGCGGCATATAAGCGCGTGGAGGACATGATCAACATCGGGGCTTACGCCCCCGGCTCCAACCCGGAAATCGACAAGGCCATAGCCGCGCTTGCCCCGACCAACGCCTTTCTGCGCCAGGACGTAGGGGAATCCTGCTCCCTGGAGGAAAGCTTCAGGCTCCTCGGCGACTTGGCCGCGCTGTAATTCCATTTTCAAATCAAAAATGTCCTCATTTTTGATCTGAAAATGGAAAGCGTGACAGGATGTCACGCCGAAATGCGAGGCATTTCGAGCGGCAAGGCGAAACAGAGCTTGCGCCGTTAAACGGCAATCTTAGGAAACACTGATTTATTTTTGAGATGGCTTTGCCTCCTATACACCCAATAGATATTTCAACGAGTTACTATCGAGGGGGTCCGGGGGAAATCATTTCCCCCAGCGGGGTTTGGGGCGGAGCCCCAATTAATCAGCGCTTCCCTTAAGCGCAAAATGTTATAAGGAATTTTTGATGAACGCATTGCAAACCGTCAAGGGTTTTGCCGATATCTTCGCCCCGCAGAGCGACGTTTACACCTTTATGGAAAACACGGCCCGCCGGGTGTTCGGGGCGCACGGATATTCGGAACTGCGCCTGCCGATCCTCGAGTATACCGAGCTTTTTCAGCGCGGCATCGGCGCGGACACGGACATAGTGCGCAAGGAAATGTTCACCTTCGCGGATCGCAAGGGACGCTCCCTCACCCTGCGCCCGGAAGCGACCGCCGGGGTGGTGCGCGCTTATACGGAAAACGGCTGCCGGAGCCGGGAACGGGTCAGCCGTTTTTTCACCCTGGGGCCGATGTTCCGCTATGAGCGCCCGCAGCTCGGGCGGATGCGCCAGTTCCACCAGATCAACTGCGAATGTCTCGGCGCGGACGAGCCGCACGCGGACGCGGAAATCCTGCTCATGCTCATGTCCTTTCTGAGCGGGCTGGGACTTGCGGATTTGACCCTGAAAATCAACACCCTGGGCTGTCGCGTCTGCCGTCCCGCTTACCGGGAAGCCTTAAACGCCTTTTTGCGCGGTCTGGACCCGGAAAGGCTCTGCTTTGACTGCCGCCGGCGTCTTGGGACCAACTCCTTGCGGATTTTGGACTGCAAGGAGGACTCCTGCCGGGAGGCGACAAGGGGCGCGCCCGAACTGCGCGGCTATGTCTGCCCGGACTGCGCCGCGCATTTCGATTCGGTGCTGGCGGCGCTTGAGCGGGAAGGGGCGGGCTGGGAGCTGGACCCGCGCCTGGTGCGCGGTCTGGACTATTACATGCGCACCACCTTTGAGGTGGTTTCGGCCGGCATAGGCGCGCAGTCCTCGGTGGCCGGAGGCGGCCGCTACGACGGACTGGTGCGGGACCTCGGCGGGCCGGATGTGCCCGGCATCGGCTTCGCCTGCGGCATGGAGCGGCTCGCCCTTTTGATCGGCGAGTCCGGGGGAGAGGCGGAGCGTCCGGATTTTTATTTCGCGCTTCTGGACGGAAAAGGAGCGGATCTCGCCTTGTCCGCCGCCCGCATCCTGCGCGGGCAGGGTCTGGCGGGGGCCGCGGACTTTTCCCCCGGCGGACTGAAGGGCAAATTGCGCCTCGCGGTCAGGAACGGCGCGCAATTCTGCATGATCCTAGGGGAGGACGAGTTGGCGCGGGAAGAGATTGTAATCAAGAACATGGACGAAGGCAGCCAGGTGTCCATCCCCCTGTCCAGTCTTGCGGATTGGGCCGAGATCCGGGCCGAAACCAAGCGGGAGAGAGGCCGGAAGGGCGGTTGCGGGAACCTGTGAAACGGCGCGTGGCCATAACCGGCCTGGGCATTGTCTCGGCCGTCGGGAACAGCGTCTCCGAAGCCGCGCAATCCCTCTATCACGGCCGTTCCGGCGTGGTCGCCGATCCCGGGCGCAAGGCCCTGGGGTTCGCCTCCTGCCTTACCGGGGCGATCAAACCTTATGCGGCCGGGGCGGGGCTTTCGCGCAAGCAGCGCAAAACCATGCCGGACTTCGCCCTTTGGGCCGCCGACGCCTGTTTTCAGGCCATAGCCCAGTCCGGGATCGACCCCGCCGATCTGCAAAACGGGGCAAGCGGCGTGATCTTCAGCTGCGACTCCAGTAGCCTGTCCGCGGTGGAGCAGGTGGACCTGCTGCGCGAAAGCGCGTCCACCGCCTCTCTGGGGAGCGGTCTTGTCTTTCGCTCCATGACCTCCTGCCTGAGCATGAATCTGAGCGTAATCTTCAAGACGAAAGGCGCGGCCTGGACGATCAGCGCCGCCTGCGCCGGAGGCGGGCACGCCTTGGGACAGGCCGCCGATCTCATCGCCTGTGGCAGACAGGAGAGGATACTCTGCGGGGGCGCGCAGGAGATAAACTGGCAGTCCGTATGCAGCTTCGACGCCCTGGGCGCCTTTTCCCGGCGCGAAGACGCGCCGGAGCGCGCCAGCCGGCCCTTTGACGCCGACCGGGACGGGCTGGTGCCGGGCGGGGGCGCGGCCGCGCTCCTGCTTGAAAACCGGGATCTGGCCAAAAAACGCGGAGCGGAGATACTGGGGGAAATCGCCGGCTACGGCTTTTCCTCGGACGGAGAAAGCCTCTTCGTTCCAAGCGAAACCGGGATCGGCCGCGCCATGCGCATGGCGCTTTCCGCCGCCGGAGAAAAACCCTCCGGAATATCCTACGTCTGCGCCCACGCCACTTCCACTCCTCTGGGGGACGCCGTGGAAGCCCGTAACATCGCGGAACTGTTCGGAGACAGGGCGGTGCCGGTGTCTTCCACCAAATCCCTGACCGGGCATGAGCTGTGGATGTCCGGGGCGGCCCAGGCGGTTTACTCGACCATTATGGCGCGGGAGTCCTTTCTGGCTCCGAACCTGAATTTCAGCGTCCCGGATCGGTGGTCGGCCATGCTTGACGTGATCGCCGATACGCGCACCGCCGCCCCACGGGCAATCCTCTGCAACTCGGCCGGATTCGGCGGCACCAACGCCTCTCTGGTCCTCAATTTCCGGGACCTCTGATGGGCGCCGGGGACATTGCCGTGATCGGGGCCGGGATGTCGGGCATGGCCGCCGCCCTTGTCCTGGCCCGGCGCGGCAGGCGCGTGGTTCTGGTCGAGAAGAAGGCGCGTATCGGGGCGACCCTGCGCGGGTTCACCCGCGGCGGGGTCTATTTCGACACCGGTTTGCACTATGTCGGGGGGCTGCACGAAGAAGGCGCGCTCTTTCGCTATTTCCGCCTGCTTGGTCTTGAGCGCCTGCCGCTTGAAATGTTCGATGCGGACTGTTTCGATCGCCTGCGTTTCACCGGTGCGGGCCTTGAGGTCCCTCTGCCCGTCGGTCGCGCGGAGACGGTCCGGGTCCTGAGTTCGATCTTCCCCGGGGACGCGGCTTTTATCCGAAAATACTTCACGCGGATCAGCGAAATTTTCAATTCCTCCCCTTTGCTGAGTTTTCGGACGGACGCGCCCGAACTGTTTGCGGACGTGGAAAGCACCATGTCCCTGGCCGACTATCTGGCCGGGGGTGCCGCAGACCCCGTCCTGCGCGCGGCCCTATCAATCCATTCCCTGCTCTACGGAGTGTCGCCCGAAGAAACGCCTTTGCATCAGCACGCGCGCATAGCCGCATCCTATCTTGAAGGGGTGGGGAGCGTCAGGGGAGGAGGCAGGGCGCTGGTTGCGGAACTGGAAAAGGCCTTGGCCGGGGCCGGGGTCAAAGTCCTCTGCGGCAGTGCGGCGGAAAAATTGCTGGTCTCTCCGGGCCGGAGGATCGACGCCGTCCTGCTGGAGGACGGGACGGAAATACCCGTCGAAGGGGCGCTGTTCACCGGCCACCCCCGTCTTTTGCCGCCTCTGCTTCCGGAGGGATCGGTAAAGCCCGCTTTCAGGAAACGCCTCCTGGCCCTTGAAGACACCTGTTCCGCTTACGCCCTGTTCTGCAAATGCGAGCCCGTGCCTTCCCTGGTCCGGGGCGGCAATCTTTTCATCTGCCCGGATGCCGATATAACCTCCGCCTTCCGGCCGGATTGCGACCCCCGGCAAGGCCCGTTCTACGTCTCGGGCGGGGGGGATGCGGAAGCGGACCGGCGCGGTCTGGTCATTGTCGCGCCGGGCAACGCGCGGGAATGCGCCCCCTACGCCGCCTCCGCCCCCGGCGGACGCCCCGCCGCCTATGCCCGACTCAAGACGGAGCGTCTTCTGGACATCAGACGGCAGTGCCAGTCCCATTGTCCGGAACTGTCGGGGATAAGCGTACTGGACGGGGCGACTCCCCTCACCTTCAGGGACTACCTGGAGTCCCCCGGCTGCGGTCTGTACGGGGCGAAACACTCGCTTTCCCAGTTCAACCCCCTGCCGCTTACGGGCATCGCCAATCTCTGGATGGCCGGCCAGTCCGTCATCGCCCCCGGCATTCTGGGAGCCATAGTCTCGGCGGTCGCGGCCTGCATCTTCATACTGGGCAGAGAAGCCGTGCGGGAGGAACTCTCCGCATGCGCCTGAACCGGGTCGTGATCACAGGCATGGGGGCCGTGTCCCCTTACGGCAGGGGGCGAGATCTGTTGTTTTCCTCCCTGCTCGCCGGCAAAAGCTGCATAAAACGCGTCCCGGCCCTGGAGGAGATGGAGGGCGTCCTGACCCGCGTGGGCGGGCTTGTTCCGGAAATCGGCATAAGCGGCATCCCGCGCAAAATCAGACGTTCCATGTCGCCCATGTCGGCTTATGCCTACCTGGCGGCCCTGGAGGCCATGGAACAGGCCGGGGCGGGCGAGGAACTCGCGCAAAGCGGCAGGCTGGGCATAGCTTTGGGGTCGACCCTGGGCAGCCCGGAAACTCTGGAGGAATTTTTCCGCGCCTACCTGTGCGGGGGCGGAGCGGGGCAGATGAAATCCATGTTTTTTTTCCGCAGCATGGGCCATTCCGCAGCGGCCAACACCGCGCAAGCCCTCGGGCTGCGCGGGCGGGTCATCGCCCCCGCCGCCGCCTGCGCCTCCGGCACCCAGGCCATCGGTCTGGCCTTCGAGGCCGTGGCCTTCGGCAGACAAGACTATATGCTCTGCGGCGGATGCGATGAATACCACCCCCTGGTTTCCTGCACCTTCGACCTCATGGCGGCGGCGTCTTCGGCCTTCAACGGGGAACCGGAGCTTTGCCCCCGCCCCTTTGACCGCAGACGCGACGGGGTGGTGTGCGCGGAAGGGGCGGGCGTCCTTTTCATCGAGAGCGATAAATCCGCGCGGGAACGCAAAGCGCCGGTTCTTGCGGAAATCCTGGGTTTTGCCTGCTCCGGCGACGAAGGCGGCATCGCCGAGCCTTCCCCGGAGTCCATAGCCGCCTGCATGCGCTCGGCCCTTGCCGACGCCGGGGCGAGGGCGGAAGACGTCTCCTACATAAACGCCCACGCCACCGGCACCGAACTGGGAGACGTCGCCGAAGCCCGGGCCGTGGCCGCGCTTTTCGGCGACAAAACCCCGGTTTCGAGCCTCAAAGGACACCTCGGGCACACCATGGCCGCCTCCGGGGCGCTGGAAACCGTCGCCGTTGTGGAAATGCTGCGCCGCAAGGTCATCTTGCCCACCAGAAACCTGGAGGAGCCGGACGAGCGCTGCGCGGGCGTTTTTTTGCCGCAAAAACCCGTTGAAATTCGCGGCGGTCTTGTTGTAAAAAACAGTTTCGCCCTCGGAGGCGTCAACTGTTCGCTAGTCTTGCGGAGCGGGGCATGACGGATCGGGAAATTATCGAAAAGGCCAACGCCGCCCTGGCGGAAGAGTTCGAGATTGACCCCGGGCGGATGCGCCCTGAGGCGCTTTTCCGGGAAGACCTCGATCTGGACAGCCTGGATGTCGTGGATATGGTGGTGGTCCTGGAAAAGGCCTTCGGCATCAAGATAGGCAAGGACCCGGCCATTGCCGCCATCCGCAGCCTGGACGATCTGCACCGCTACATCCTCGCCAAAAAATCAGAAATGCGGCATGAGGACTGATCCCGTCAGCCGCCCTCCCCGCGCCGGATCGCGCCGCCGGGGCATTTCACATTTGAAACGCCCGCGAGGATTTGTCTTCAAATCCTTGCCGCCAGACAGGCGCAGACGGGCTTTGCCCGCCGTCAGGCGACAATCTCAGGCGTCAAATGCCAGATGAATGCCGGGAACGCTTCGGATCTCGCCCGGCTGCGCTTCAACGCCGTTTTTTTCGGCGGGCTTTTTCTCTGGACTCTGATCTACCTGCCCGTCTCCTTCTGTCTGTGGCTTTTTTCCGCCTGCGCGGGCAGGGAGGGGAAAAGGGCGGCCATCCGCAAGCTCGTGCATTCCTACGGAGTTGTCGTCTGCCGCATTCTGGGCTCCCAAGTTCCCCTGCGGGTGAAGAACCTGGCCCGGCAATTCTCCGGCCCCTGCATAGTCGCCCCAAACCACCAGTCTTTTTTCGATCCCTACTGCCCGGGATTTTTCCACCTGAGAGACATATCCTTTGCCGTGCGCGCCTGGCCTTTCCGCATTCCGCTCTACGGACGGGTGATGCGCCGGGCGGGCTATCTGGACACCTCGACCCTGGATGCGGAGAGTTTTGCGCAAAAGGCGGGCGAGCTTCTCGACGAGGGCAGCGCCCTGATCATTTTCCCGGAAGGGACGCGCTCCGCACAGGGGCGGATGGGGCGCTTCCATTCCGGGGCCTTCAGGCTGGCCATGCGTTTCAACGTCCCCATCGTGCCCATGTGCATCGACGGGAGCGGGCGCATTTTTCCCAAAGGCGCGCGCTTTGGACGCCCGGCCCCCATGCGCGTCAGCCTGCTTGAGCCGGTATGGCCGGGGGACTTCGCGCGTTACGGGGATGAGGCGCCCTTGCGTTTGCGGCGGCATGTGAAATGTGTTATCGAAAAGGAGCTTGCCGCCCCATAACCCGCAACCGGCGTCCGGGAACAAAATCGCGCCTGCCGGGGCAGGCGCCGGAGCCACAGGTTTCGCAAGGAGCGGACGGGTTTTGCCCCCTGCCCTCCAAATCAAATAAAACGTTTTATTTGTGTCCGGATTACAGATTTCCACGCGAAAACCCGTAAACAAAAATTTTAAAACTCCTGGCGAGGCGCGTTATGAAAAAATCGATTCTTTTCGCCGCATGCACGCTGATCCTGCTGATATTGTTGGGGGCGTGCTCGGCAACGCAAAGAGACATAGCGAACGTGCACAATACCCCTTATGGAATGGGTATCAGCAAGGAGGAAGCCGCCCGGATAATAACGGCGGCAGGACTGAAACGGGAATGGCAGATAAAGCGGATATCCCCGAACCTGCTTGAAGGCACCCTGATAAATCGCAACCACAAAGTCGTGGTGTCAATCCCGCTAACCGAGACCGGCTACTCAATCCTGTATAAGAGCAGCGAAGGCATGAAAACCGGTGAAGGCACAATCCACAGGGCGTATAATCGCTGGGTAGTCAACCTGGAAAAAGACATAAATCTGGAAATGACCAGATATTCCCTGCAGAAAAAATAGGCGGGCGCGGGGCTGAAAGTCACACGCCTTGCGCGGGCGTCAGGAAAAAATATCTCCGCAGGCAGAGGTCTCCGGCCACAAAGGAATTTCGGATGAACCAGGACCCGGAACAAAGAGGGCTTCCCGAAAAAGCGGACGCTTTTCCGTTGCCGATCGGACCTTTCCTGCCCCATGCCCCGCCCATGCTCTGTCTGGACAGCCTGCTTCGCGCCTCCGAAAGCGCCGCCGAGGCGGAGGTCGTCCTTGGACCCGGACATATTCTGCTCCACGAGGGTCTGCTTTGCGGCGCCGGCTACGCGGAACTCGCGGCCCAGACCGCCGGGGCCATGAAAGGTTACGCGGAGAGTCGCGCGAAGGGCGACACCGGGGGTTCGCAAACATCCCCCGGATTGGGCTTTCTGGCCGCCGTGCAGGATTTCTCCGTCATGGGCGAAGCCCGCGCCGGCGACACCCTGCGCATCCGGGTGGGCTTGCGCGCGGAAGCGGCAGGGGTGCGCCTGCTGGAGGCGGAAATCTACCGCGTCCGGGACGACGCGCCGTCGGAAATACTGGCATGCGGCAAGCTCAAGGTCGTCGTGCCGGAAGACATCCCCGGCATACCCGCCGGATAAAAGTCAAACATGCGCCTGTTCTCCCTCTTTCTCGTCTTTCTTCTCCTCCTTTCCGCCGGCCGGTCCAGGGCCGGAGAGGCCGAAGACCCGGCCCTGGCCCGACTCAAAAATATGACGGAAAACATCCGCACCCTGTCCTGTTCCTTCCGGCAGAGCACGGATATTCCGCTCTTTTCCGAACCGGCGGTTTCCGAAGGCAGGTTGCGTTTCAGAAAACCCGACGCCCTCGCCTGGGAATACTCCTCCCCCATGCGCGAAGGTCTCGTGCTGAAGGGCGGGAGCGGTTTCCGCTGGGAAGACGACAAAAGCAGGCGCAAGCCCTTTGTGACGGGCGAGGATCCTTTGGCCGGGCTGATCGCCGGACAGATGCTCGCCTGGGTGGACTTTGACCGCGCCCGCATAGAGAGCCGTTATGACATCGTCCTGGAAAGCGAATCCCCCCTCGTCCTGACCCTGCTGCCGCGCGGCCAGGACCTGCGCTCCGTGCTGAGTTCCCTGCAAATCAGCTTTGACGGACAGGGAGCGGCGCGCAGGGTGATTCTCAACGAGAGCAGGGGCGGCAGAACCACTCTGGACTTCAGCGGGGTGATCCTGAACGGGCCTGTCCCCGATGCGGAGTTTGACTGATTGGCCGGTCTGGCTGTCAATGCGTACAGGCGATTTAAGGCGCGGCGCAGGCGGCTGCTCGCCGTTTCCGCCGCTGTGGCGCTTTTCTGCGCCCTGCTCGGGACGCGCACCGCCCTGAACGAGGACATCCGCGCCCTTGTTCCCGACAACTCCCCGAGCCTGGAAAAGATGCTCGACTACACCGGCAACTCCCCCCACCTGCGCACCCTGCTCATCGCCCTTGGCGGGGAGGGGCGGGATGCCGGGGCGGAGACGCTTGTCCGCGCCCTGAAAAGTCCGGAAATACCCGAGGCGGTCTTTGGCCCCGGCTTTTCCCCCGGCGCGGCCGCCGGTCTTTGCTCCCTGGCCCCGTCCCTGCTCGGGGCCGGGCGGGTGGAAAGCATCACCCCGCTTGACGCGCAAGGCGTCCGCCGGGCGTTGCGCGAGGACAAAAAGCTGCTTCTGGGGCCGTCCGGCCCCGCCCTGCGCGAGTTGATCCCCATGGACCCCCTGGGTTTGTGCCGGAAGCTGTTCGCCGACCTCTCCCAATCCGGAAAAGCCGGGGTTTTCACGGTCAAGGACGGGCGTTTTACGGACAAAAGCGGCAAATACGCGCTGGTCGTCGCCCGCCCCGCCGCGGCCATGACCGACGCCGCGGCCTCCGCCAGGGTCATGGAAAGGCTGCGCGCGGCCTTCGCCCTTCTTCCCGCCGGCCTTGAGCATTGCCTGAGCGGAAGCTACGCGCACAGCGAAGCCAACGCCCGGCGCATCAAGGCCGACCTCGGCATCGTCCTGCCCCTGTCCTTCGCGCTGGTAGCCGGGCTTTTCCTGTTTTTTACGCGCGATCGCAAAGCCTGGGTCCTCTTTCTCGTCCCCTTTTCCTCCGTGGCCGTGGCCGGTTTCGTCCTCTACGCCGTATCCGGCGCGGCCTCGGGCATAGTCCTCGGCTTCGGGAGCGTGCTGCTCGGCATTACGGCGGATTACGCGATCCACGTCTTCTACGCGCTGCGCGGGGCGGAAAATTTTGAAAGCGGCCTGGAAAAGGTCGGCGGACCCCTGTCCGCCGGGGCGCTGACCACGGCCGCCGCTTTCGCGGCGCTGTTTTTTTCCTCCATTCCCGCCATCCGCCAGGCGGCGCTTTTCGGCCTCTCCGGCATAGCCGCCGCTTTTGCCGCCGCCATTTTCGTCCTGCCGCACATGCTGGCGCGAACCGAAGCGCCCGAAAAAGCGCAGCCGGACCCGGCCCGTCCCGCGGACGCCGGCGCGGCGAACGGCCCCGCGCTCTTTGCGACCCTTGCCCTGTCCTTTCTCCTCGTCCTGGCGATTGTCCTCTGCTTTCGCTCCCTGCGTTTTGACGGCGACCTGCGCAATATTTCCTATATCTCCCCGGAAAGGGCCGCCGAGGAACGGAAGATGCGCTCCATTCTGGGCGGGAAGGGCGGAGAATTCGGAGAAGCCTTTGTCGTGGCCGCCGCTACCGGGTCGGATGACGGGTCCGGACCTGGATTGGAGGCGGCGCTGCGGACAAACGAGGCGGTTTGGGAGATATTGAAAAGGCGCGGCGTGCAGGCCGCGGGCATCGCCCCCCTGCTCCCCTCCGGGGCGAAGCAGGAGGAAAGCCGCGAAGCCTGGCGGGGGTTTTGGGATAAGCGCGCCCCGGACGTTTCGACCTTTCTGGATGAGGCGGCCCGGGCGGAGGGCTTCGCCCCGGACGCTTTCGCTCCTTTCAAAAATCTGATTGACGTGGAAAGCGCGCCTGTCGATCCGCAGAACCTGCGCAGGCTCGGCCTGGGTTTTGCCGTGGACCTCTTCCTGTACCGCGACGCCCGGCGCAGTTTGGTCTATACCCTGCTTCCGGCCTGGTTCGTTCCCGGACGGGACCTCGCGGACGAGCTTGAAAAGAGCGGCGCGACCCTTGTTTCACCGGCGCTTTTCCGTGCGGACACGGCGGCGGCCGTGGGCGGGGACATCTTCCGCTTCTGCCTGATCACCCTGGCTGCCGTCCTGTCCGTGGTCTTTTTTCTTTACCGTTCTCCGGTCCGCGCGCTCGCGGCGCTTTTGCCCGTGCTCAGCAGTCTGGCCTTCACCCTGCTGGTCTTCAGTGTCACGGGAACGGCGGTGAACATCTTTCACGCCGTCGCCCTGCCTCTGGTCACGGCCTTGAGCGTGGATTACGGCATCTTCATGCAGGCCGTGCTGGAAGGGGAGCTGGATGCCGCCGGCGCGAGGGGCGTGTTGCTTTCGGCCCTGACCACCCTGGCCGGTTTCGGGGTTCTGCTCACGGCCGGGCATCCGGCTCTTTTTTCTCTGGGGCTTGCCGTAAGCGGCGGGATCGCCGCGGCGCTCCTCGCCGCCTTTGGCCTGCAACCCCTGCTGATGCGGGGAAGATGATGCGGCAATCTCATGCGTGGCATGCTCTGATGCCGCCCGACCGGGGAAGCGCGAGTTCTACATACCGCCCCTGAATCGCGAGCGCAGCCTTTTTAAGAACATCAACGGCGGCGTGAACATCGGCGACAAGAACAGACTGCACCCGTTCTACATGGTCTACATCGGCAATGACGGCGACGTGATTTGCGACCACCTCTCGTCCAAGGAAATGCTTGATCGCCTATGGCCACTCTGCAAGGGCAAGACCGCGCCGATTGATGAATTGTGCAGGATGTTCAACGCCGAAATCAAGGACAGCAAGAATATGATGAAGTATTCCGAACTGCTCGGCAAAGCCAGCACATCCAGCGTTGACGTGAAAGCCAAAAGTGAAACGGACAGCTTCCTCTCCGGCGAGCAGATCAGCTTCATGGCGAATAAGATAAGCGGGTTGGACGACTTTGAACTAATCTGCTTCCTTGTGGTCACGATAAGGAAGGTGCTGTGATGGATGAGAAGAATCTGAGCAAACCGGAGATTCAGCAGACGGTGAATGCAGAATTGGAAAGCCCAAAACTCGACGCACTGCGTAGCAAATCCGATGCGGAGTTTTACAAGCAGGTTGCCGACCTGCTCGCGGTTGCTCGCCAATTTGCCAAGCAGCAGTTGGACACGACGATTGTCACGACCTATTATGAAATCGGGCGGATGATAGTCGAGCGTGAACAGCAGGGGCAAAAGCGGGCGAAATACGGCGCAAGCCTGATAAAGGGACTGTCCGATTACCTCACCGAGCAGTATGGGCGGGGGTTTTCGGTCGTGAACTTGAAAAACTTCAGAAAATTTTACCAAATGTATGCGCCGTCAATTGGGCAGACGCCGTCTGCCCTTTCTGAAAAAAATGAAAATGCCGAATCGCTTATCAGCGTTTTTGACGTGAACGCTCAAAAAGGGCAGACACTGTCTGCCCAATTCAAGTTGACTTGGTCACATTACCAAATTTTGATGCGAATCGAAAATGATGCCGCCCGCCGTTTTTACGAAATCGAAGCGAGAAACCAGCAATGGTCGGTCAGGCAGTTACAGCGTCAGGTCGGCAGTTCGCTCTATGAGCGGCTGGGACTTTCCCGCGACAAAGACAAAGTTGTGGCGTTAGCGAGCGAAGGACAGACCATCGAAAGCCCACGCGACATCTTCAAATCGCCCTATGTCCTTGAATTCACGGGACTTGAGGAACGTGCCGAATACAGCGAATCCGATTTAGAACAGGCGCTGATAGACAACCTCCAGAAGTTTCTGCTGGAACTGGGCAAAGGGTTCTTGTTCGAGGCTCGACAGAAGCGGTTCTCGTTTGACGAGAAGTCATTCTATGTAGACCTCGTCTTTTACAACCGCCTGCTCCAATGTTACGTCCTCATTGACATTAAGGTTGCCGAACTGAAGCACCAAGACTTAGGGCAAATGTTGATGTACGTCAATTACTTTGACCGCTATGTCAAACAGGCATTTGAAAAGCCAACGATAGGCATCCTCCTGTGCAGTCAAAAGAACGATAACATTGTCGAACTTACTCTGCCGGAGAATAGCAACATCTATGCTTCGGCATATAGCCTTTATCTCCCCGACAAGGCTCTCTTGCAGCGCAAGCTGGCTGAGTGGGTCGAGAAATTTGAAGAGGAACACGGAGGTGGCGGCGAATGAAATTCCAGTTTAAGATACATTACCGCATGAAACCCATCCGCGCCCTGTTTTGCGCGTTTCTTGCGGCCGCTATGGCCGCCTGCGCCGCATCCCCGCTCCCTCCCGAGCAATTCACGAATGCAACGGGCGAATCGCCCCGCAAGGATTTGCCGGGCAAATCCTTGCCGCGGGATGCCCGCGGGCGGGCTTTGCCCGCCGACAGGCAAGCATCTCAAACGGTAAGCGCTCTTGAAGAAGAAAGGACGAAATCGCCGCCTGCGGTCGGCATTGCGGCCGCGCCGCAGGCAGGGGCCGTGGTTTTACGCCACAAGGTGCGGCTGGAAATGCCCGGCCGGGATATCCCGTCCTTTGACGGCATCCTGCGCATAAGCCGCGCGGACAATACCCTGCGCATGCGCGTGCTGGGTCTGGGCGGCATGGGCCTGACCCTTTTCGACATAAACGTCACGCCCACGGATGCCCAGGCCGCCTACCTGAGTCCGAGACTGGCGGTAATCCCCGGGCTTGTGGAGAACATCGCCTTTTGCGTTCGCAATCTCCTGCCCGAAGCCGGAGGGGGAAACTCCGGAGAAGACGCCGGAGAGGGCTGGAGCGTCAGCCGTTCCGGGGAACGGCCCTGGCCGGGGGAGACGGTCTTCCGGAATGAGAAACCGGAATACACGGTACGGGTGAGATTGCTCGGCATGAGCGAAGAGAGGGGACAGCCGTGAAATCTCTCGCGGACGCCGTTATGGAAGCCTGGCGCGGGCCGGTGCGGGAATGCGCCCCGGGCGTTCTGGAGACGGAGTTTCTTTTTTCGGCCGGATGTCCGGTCTTTTCCGGGCATTTCCCCGGTAAACCGATCCTGCCCGGCGTAGCCCAGATAACCGCCGCAGCCTGCACGGCCGGCAGAGGCGAACTTCTGCCGGTAAGACGCATTGAGCGATGCAAATTCCTCCGCCCCGTACTGCCCGGAGAAACGATCAGGGTCAGGGCGGAGGTCAAGGCTGAGGTCGGGGCGCGGGCCGGGACGGATGCCTGCAAGGACGGCGGGCGGCGGGAAGGTCTGCGCGTGAACGTCCGCCTTTTTGTCGGGGAAGAGAATTGCGCCTCCATGACCCTTGTTCTGGCGGAGACGGGGCAAAGCTGACGGGGGCGCAAACCCCTTCGGGTTCTGTAGCGTTTACTTTTGCAAGTAAACACCGACCGTTCACCCCGTAAACATCCCCCCGTTCACCGCGATCACCTGCCCGGTTATGTAAGATGCGCCGGGGGAGCAGAGAAAGGCGACCACCGCAGCCACCTCCTCCGGTCTGCCCACGCGCCCCAGGGGTATGTTCGCCGCGATCCTGTCTGCGGGCAACCCGGAAAGCATATCCGTCTCGATGAACCCCGGCGCGACGGCGTTCACCAGCACGCCGCGCTTTGCCACCTCTACGGCCAAAGAGCGCGTCGCCCCGATCAGTCCGGCCTTGGCGGCGGAGTAGTTGACCTGCCCGCCCACCCCGGTCTGGCCGGAGGTGGACGCCATATTCACTATGCGCCCGGCGCGCTTGCGCAGCATGTGGGGCAGAACCAGACTGGTCAGATTGTAAAAGCCTTTCAGATGCACGTCGAGCACGTTCTGCCAGACCGCCTCGTCCATCAGGGCGAAGATGCCGTCTCCGGCAAACCCGGCGTTGTTGATCAAGGCATAGGGGATGGTCCCGGCCGCGAGCAAAGGCTCCAGAACCTCTCTGCAGGCGGAAAAATCGGCCACGTCGAAAGGCAGGAGCAGGCATGAGCCGCCCCCGGCCTCTATCTCCTCCTTAAGCTCCCCGGCCTTCTCATGGCTGGATCGGTAGTTGAGCCAGAGCCCGTAGCCTTCTCCGGCGAGCTTCAAGGCCACGGCCCGGCCTATGCCGCGCGAGGCCCCGGTGACAAGGACCGTTTTTCCGTTCATCTCGCTTCCTTATTATGGTTTGGAACCCCGGCCTTCAACCCGACTGCGCCCCGACCCCGCCCTGAACGGCTGCCTTATCGGTCCCTTTTCTCCATCCGGATCGGATATGTCCCAGTCCGCGGATTTGCCCGAGAGCGTGCGCGGCAGTTCCCTGCCGAAGCATATGGCCCGCGGAACCTCCTCCGGGTACAGTTTCCGGTGGAGCCATTTCCTGAGTTCCCTGGCCGTTTCCGGGCCGGCAAAGGGAGCGGCGGCGTCTGTCATAACGACAAAGGCCTTGAGGCGCATTCCTTCTTCCGGGCGCATCAGACGCACGGAACACTCCCGCACCTTGGGATGCGTGGATAAAAGCCCGGCGACCAGGGAAGGGAAAACATTGCGCCCCCCAACCTGCACGGCCATATCCCTGCGCCGCACCGGAAGAAAATTTATCCCGTCCAGCCACTCCACCTCGTCCGGCAAGGGCTGCGGCTCGCCTCCCGGGCGTTTTATGCCCCATTCCGCCGCCGTTTCCCCCGCCGCATCCGGGGCGCGGCCGAGAGGCGCGCGGGAAAAATGCCCGAGCAGGGCGTAGGGACCGCGGCAGTCGCGACGTATGCCCACGGCGCCGAACTCCGTGGCCCCGTAAATCTCGGTCATTCCGGAGATGATCGCCGGTTGGGCCTGCAAAAGTTCCTCGATAAGCTCCGGCGGACAGGGGGCGGCCGAGGTCACCCCGTGCAGGTTCGGGGGACACGAAAAGGCGGACTCCCCGGTGCATGCCCCCAGAACGGATTTCCAGAAGAGAGGAAAACCCAGCACCATGTCGCCGCTGCGCAGTTCACGAAAAAAGTCCGCCGTGGGCAGAGGCGGCATGAACAGGACGGGAATGCCAAGCGCCTTCGGAAGCATGAGGGCAAAGGCGAAACCGAAGACGTGGTGCAGGGGCATTACCGACACCACGCGCCGCCTGTCCGCGAAAAATGGCGCCAGACTTTGCGCCTCCTGCTCCAGTTCTTCGGGGGTGAAGGCCCAGTAGCGGGGAGTTCCCGTGCTTCCGGAGGTGCTGAAGTTCAAAACGTGCTCCCCGCCATCGCGCAGGGCGTCGAATACGATGTCCGCCCAATGCCGGAAATCGGGACAAGCGGCGAGACTTTCGGCCACGGCCGCCTCCAGGCCAAAAAAACGCGCCGCGTATCCGGCCGTGTCCTTTAACCCGGCCGCGCCCAGCCTCGCGAACACCCGGGCCTCATCCGCAAGATGCTGCCCCTTGCTCATGAACAGAAGAATGCTGCGTAGGAGATTGCAGACGTCTTCCCGGGTCAGCGGCGTCCCGTTCACGCGGCACGCTCCCCGGATTTGCCGGCCGCGCGCACGATATCGGCAAGCCCGTCGCGTCCGAAATGCACGCAGGCCGTTTCTCCGCCGGGAAAGGTTTCGGCCTGCGCGAAAAAAACGGCCAGATCAAAGGCCTGGGCTACGGGAATGTTGCCGTAGGCGGGCAGGGCGCGGATCACTCCGGGGCGGGCGGCCCATTCCGGAGGAACACGCCCGGAAACAAAAATTTCCCCCCAGAGCGGAACCGGAAAATCCGCCGGGGCGTTTAACGCTGGAGACGCCCGCCTGCGGGCATCTCCCGGCAAGGATTTACGCTGCAAATCCTTGCCGGGAGACGCGATATTTTCAAGGTCAATCCGCTCCGGTTCCACGCCCGGTTCGATGCCCCCGATCTCGCCGTAGAACCTGCTTTTGTCCCGGTTTTCCAGGCAGAAGAACACCGCGCCCTCGCCCAGGGGAACGCGGGGCCGATCCTCCGCAGCGCATGCGTCCTTGCGCGCGGAAAGGCGGGCGCTGGTCTCTGCGAGAAACGGGGTGTACTCGTCCACGGCTCCGAACAGCACCCGCCTTGCCCGGCCCTCGCGCAGCCATTGTTCCGCGATCGCAAGGGCCGGCGCCACAGGGTTGTCCCACTGGCATACCGTGGCGCAGGGCCCGGTCAGACCGAGGCGCATGGCCAGCGTCGCGGCCGGAATGTTTTGCACGGAACGGGAAAAGGCCAGGGGAGAGGCCATGCTCTCCCCGTACTCAAGCAGGGAATCGAGAAAATCAAAGGTCGGGGAGGCCGGCCCGTAGCCGCTGGCCAGGACTATGGCCGTTTCCCCGCCGGAAAAATCGCCCCCGCTTTCGTCTTGCGCGTCTTCCACGGCCTTGAGAACGGCCAGCAGGGCCATGCGCGTGAAATGATCCGTCTGGCGCAGGGAGCGCGCCGGCAAAAGCCCGCTTAAGGCGGCTGTGTCCGCGCGCCTGCCCTCGGCAAACCCGAAAGCAGGCAAGGCAGCGCAGGCGGACAGCAGATCCCGCGTCCCTGTTCCGAAGCTCCCGAGGCAGGCCATGCCGGTCACCTTCATTGAAACCTCCTTTCCGGGGTCAGCCGGCGGGCGGCGCCGGTTGCGGATTGAGGCACGTTTCCCCCCTGCCGATGAGCAAAGCGGAATTGTTGCCCCCGAAGGCGAGGGACTGGGAGAGGGCGAAGCGTCCGGAAATATCGAAGGCCTCGCGCACCGGGGCGATGCCGATCTCCGGGTCGGCCTCCTGAAAGCGGCGGCTCGGCAAAAGCATACCCCTGTTGAGGCAGCAGGCGGTCAATACCGCTTCGACGGCCCCGGCCGCGCCCAGAGTATGCCCGGTGGACCCCTTGGTAGCGCTTAGGGGAACATCCGGGCAATGGGCGGCGAAAAAGGCCGCTTCCGCGGCATCGTTGGTTTTCGTGCCCGTCCCGTGGACATTGACGAAAGCCAGGTCCGTCCAGCCGAGGCCGGATTGGGCGAAGGACTGTTCCACGGCCGCTTTGAGGCCGCGTCCCTCCGGATGGGGGGCGGTCAGATGATGGGCGTCCGTTGCGGTGCCGTACCCGAGGACAAAAGATTGGGCCGCGACGCCTCTGCGCCTGCGCGAGGCGGCGGATTCCAGAAGCAGGAAGGCCGCTCCCTCCCCGAGACTCAGTCCGGAGCGGCGCGCGTCAAAGGGGCGGCAGGCTTCCGTGGAGAGCAGGCGCAGAGAGGCGAAGCCGAAATAGGTGACGGGCGAGACGGCGTCCGCCCCTCCGGCCAGGGCGAGGTCGCAAAGGCCCGATCTTATCCAGGCGGCGGCGATGCCGATGGCGTCGACGCCGGAAGAACAGGCGTTGGTCACGGCCAACGCCGGGCCTTTACAGGAAAAGGCCCGCCGCAAGGCCGCGGCCGGGCTTGAGAACAGATAGCGGTCGATCTCGTCCAATGGCGGTTTGGCCCCCGCCCAAGTCCGAGAGTAGAAGTCCAAAAAATCCAGGGAAGCCCCGACCGAGGTGCCGAGGGCGATGCCCATGCGAAGCTTCGGGATTTCTTCCGCGTCGATTTGCGCCGAATTCAGGGCTTCGCGGGCGGCGCACAAAGCCAGCTCCAGGGTGCGCGAGCTCTCTGCCGGGGGATTGGCGGGAGCGGGCCGCGCGCAAAGGAAGACGGGATAGAGGTTGTCGGCGGCAAAAGGGGGCGGACCGACGGCCGTTTCCCCTCCGGCCACGTTTGCAAACGCGGCCTGCGCGCCGCATCCGGCGGCGCAGACCAGCCCCATGCCGCTGGCGGCTACGGGTTCTACGGCAAAAGGCGTCATGGCGCCAGGCGGCTCTCTATGAATTTTGCGAGACTGTTCAGAGAGGCGAAAGCCTGCCTAGCTTCCTCCGCATTGTCCAGAGCCACGCCGAAATTGCGCTGGACCAGCACCACCAGCTCGATGGCGTCAAGGGAATCCAGTCCCAGTCCCTCCCCGAAGAGAGGCGCGTCGTCCCTGATATCTTCCGGAGAAACGTCTTCAAGTTTGAGTTCTTTGATTATTTCTCTTTTCAGGATCTCGCGGATGTCCATGCGCCTTATTTCTCCCACAGGTTGAAGAAATTGAAGAACTGGTACGGATGCTCGGCCGTGAAATCTTCCAGAAGCGACGCGAAGCGCTGCACGTAAGGCCGGTAGGCTTCGGGGCCGTTTTTGAGGCCGGCCGGCACGTGAATTACGTCCGCGACGCGCGTTTCCCCCCGGCAGACTCCGGTGCGCAGATGGAAGACGACCGCCACGGGCGCGCCGCTCGCCGCGGACATCCGGAAAGCCAGATAAGGCAAAGGAGCCGGTTCGCCCAGAAAATTCGCCGCCAGCGTCGCGCCGCTTCCGAACGCCCTGTCGCCCATAATGCACAAAATTTCCTTTGCGCGCAAGATATGCAGCATCCTGGCCACGGCTCCGGGACCCTCCGCGGGATCGATCACGGCGTACGGGGCGTTTGCGCCGCGGTGCTCATGCGCTTCCAAATCCACGTCCCCGCGATCCTTGACGCCAAGGACGTGCACGGGGCGGCCCGCATGCCCGGCCAGGAAAACCTGCGCCATGTGCCTTGCCCCGGTATGCGCGGAGAGCAGTATCAGCCCCGCCTCCCGGCGCTCCCCGTCGCGGGCCGGGCCGCAGATGGCGCTCAGGGCGTCACCCGCAAAAAAGAAGCGGCCGCTTATGCCGGCCGCAGCCCGGTCCACCAGACAGAGCCCGAAGTTCCATTGCAGTTTCCAGATGCGCGCGAGCATGCGCATGCGTCCGCAGCCGGGAAAACGCCGTTCAAGATAAGGACGGCAGCGCGCGGCCGTGGAGGGTTTCAAGGTGTACCAGGAAACGACGAAGAAGAGCAGGACATAGGCCGCATGAACCCCCAGGCGGCCTATGAGGGCGTAAAATATCCGGTGTTGCAGGCGGGAACCCGCGCTTTTGCCGGGCGTGCCGGAAACAGTGCGCATCGCCTTGAGCCTTTTCGCGCTTACTGCGCCTTTTCAGTGCTTCCTCATGGTTCTGTTCAGTCCCCAAGCCGCCGCATAGACCAGGGCGCCGCAAAAAATCCCCAGCAGCGGGGCGAGCGCCAGCGAGCCCAGGCACCATTCCCACACCCGGTCCAAGGCTTCATAGCCCAGGGTCTGCAAGGATATTTCGGTAAGCCAGCGGCCGTGGCGGAAATAGTGTCCGGCCTCTATGCACAAGGCCGGGACAAGGGGAGGCATCCCGAGCTGGCCCGCGGCCAGTCCCACGAACCTGTTCACCCTGAAGACCCCGGTGAGCAGCAAAATCGCCATGGTGTGCAGCCCGAAAATGGGCAGGGCGGAGACGCCCATGCCGATTGCCGCCGCGAGCGCCGCATTTTTCGGGGTGGTGCGGTCCGCCAGAACCAGCCGCAGGGAGCGCAGGGGATGCAGGGCGCTGAGACCGCCGGATCCGTCCGGGAGAAATTTTTTTTGCGGCCAGGGCATGAAGGAACGCGCCGTCAGCCAGGAGTTGAGCAAAGTGAGGCGCAGGTTGTCAGCCAGGGGCCGGAAATGCGACACCCGTTCCCTGGCCGGCCGGTAACGCACCTTTATCGGAAGGTTTTTTACCGCAAACCCCGCCCAGGCCGCCCGGACCAGCACCTCTGTTTCAAAACCGTAGCGCCGCTCCAGACAGCGGATTTTGTCCAGCACGGCCAGAGGATACAGGCGAAAGCCGCTCTGCGCGTCTTTCGTGCGCCGTCCGGTCTGCACGGCGTACCAGAAATTGGAAAACCTCCTTCCGAAACGGGAGGAGAAAGGGACGTTGGGCGTGTTGAAATCCCGCTCCCCCACGTATATCGCCAGAGGGTCGGCCCCGGCGGCGGCGAGAAAGCGGGGCAGGTCGGCCGGGTCATGCTGATCGTCCGCGTCTATGGTGACGATATGGGTCATGCCATTTTTTCCGGCCGCCGCGGCGCCGGTCAGGATCGCCGCTCCCTTGCCCAGGTTGCGCGGATGGCGCAGGCAGGGAACGGCAAGGCCGCAAAGCGGATGGGAGGCGGCCGGGACGAGAGCGCCGTCCGGGCGCGTCTCGCCTTTTTCATAGCGCAGGTCCGTGCTGGCGTCGTCCACGACCAGGACATGGGGGTGCAGCAAGAGAATCGCGCGAACGACATCCGCCAGGGTCGCGCCGTGGTTGTAGACCGGCACGACTATCATGACGCGGGGGGCATCCGGCGCAGGCGCGCAAACATGAGCGGGCATGGCGGAACATTAAGCCGCAAGCGCCGATATGGCAACAAACCTGTCTTTTATGCGGACGTACAAAATTTCCCGCCAGGGCCGACGCATCTTGTTGCGTCAATCCTGCGGCGCTGCGCAAGCATCGGCCGAAGCCGCAGGCTTCGTAAGGAGCAAGGCGGCTTTGCCGCCGCCGCGAATCTCAAAGTTATATCTCATAGGGGAACCTCTAATTCGAATGTCAAATCAAAACTGCATCCATGCAGTTTTGATTTGGCGGCTGCGGCGCAAGCGCTGTTTCGCCTTGCCGCTCGAAATGCTTCGCATTTCGGCGTGACATCCTGTCACGCTATCCAGAGACACATCCACACTGAGGACCTTTTTGATCGGAAAATGAAATGATGCGGCCCGCGGGGGCGTTTCGCCGTTGAAAATTTATTCCGATGCGAGGAAGGCATGGATTCCGTCATACATGCGATTATACAGGCATCTGTCGTTTCAAAGGGAGTTCTGTTGCTGCTGCTGTCAATGTCGGTGGCAAGCTGGGCCTGCATGGCCGGCAAGTGGCTGAGCCTGCGTGCGGCGTACCGGCTTGCGGCTTCGGGACTTGAGCGCTTCGACACGGCCGGGAGCCTGGAAGCTTCCCTGCCCGCGCTGACGCGGGATGCGGGGTCGCCTTTGTTCGGCATCACCCGCCGGGCCGTGCGTGAGTTCAACCGCATCAACAGGACCGGGGATACGGAAAGGCTCCTGAACGACAATGTGCGCCGTGCCCTGCGCTTCGGCGTGGATGAGGAAATGGCCCGTTTGAAGTCCTCGCTCGCCCTTTTGGCTACAACCGCCAACACGGCGCCCTTTATCGGGCTTTTCGGCACGGTGTGGGGCATTATGTATTCCTTCCAGGCCATCGCCCTTATGAAGAGCGTTTCTTTGGCCACGGTCGCTCCCGGCATAGCCGAAGCGCTCATAGCCACCGCCATCGGGCTGTTCGTCGCCATACCCGCCACCTGCGGCTATAACATATTCAGGAGCAGGCTTTCCTTCATAGAAGGCGTGTGCGTCATTTTTGCCGGTCAGCTTTTGAACAGGATGCAGCATGAGGCGGCGGAGCACAAAGACGGCCTCGTCTTCGCCGGAGAGAGGTAGGCATGGCCGGAGTTTCGGCGGGCGACGATTTCGTCTCGGAAATCAACGTCACTCCCTTTGTGGACGTAATGCTGGTCCTGCTCATCATTTTCA
The DNA here is from genome assembly GCA_031288535.1 of Desulfovibrio sp. Lineage (GTDB taxonomy): Bacteria > Desulfobacterota > Desulfovibrionia > Desulfovibrionales > Desulfovibrionaceae > Frigididesulfovibrio. The sequence continues at coordinate 28,760 of JAITRF010000066.1, forward strand.
TGGTGACGGCCCCCATGATGACCGAAGGGCTCGATGTCGAACTGCCGCAAGCGGAGGCCTCGGAAACCCTGCCCACGGACAACGTTCACGCGATCCTTACGGTCAAGGACGACGGGGCTCTTTTTCTGGACGAACATGAGACGACGCTTGACGACCTTCCCACGGTACTGCGGGCGAATGTGCGCGACCTCGGTCGCCGCCTGTTCGTCCGCGCCGACAGGAACGTGTCTTACGGCGTGGTAATGGAGGTGATGGGCAGGATACGCGGCGCGGGTATAACCGACGTGGGGCTGGTGACGGTCCCCGCCCTTCTCCCCTCCGGCGGGCGCAGCGCGGCGTATGAAATCGCCCGGGAACAGGAATAGATCTGTTTGTCATTTTCCGGCGAGTGACGCCGAGGCGGTTGAACTGCGGACGGAGCTTGCGGGATTGGAGCAGGCGGAGTAAACAACCTGCGGGGCGAGTTCTCCGGAAGGAGGATGCCCATGGGAAAGTTCCTTGTGAACGTCTTTGCCGCAGTAACGGCAGGCGTCATAGCGGCCCTGATTATACGTTTCCTTAACGTCTAAACAGGTTTGCCCCGGAGGAACGCCCATTCCACCGGGGCGACGAACCGAAACACAAAACTCGGGGAACTTGCCCTGGAGCCGGGGGTGTTATCAGCACTTCCGGCTCACCTTTTTCATAGATAACACACCCCCGAAAAATTGCAAGCCCCTTATTCCCAGGTTCCCAGGCTGCATCATACGGCGGTTTCCATTGCCAACTCAGGCACAGGGCCAATACCCATCTGAACAGAAATAACGGCCATGGGGGCCTTGTACGGTGATTTTTTCATGTTCACCGTTTCAGCCTCCTGCGTGGTAAAGAGCGGTTTTGCTCCAGTCTTGCAATTTTTCTCGAAGCGATTCGTTTTCCATCGCCTGCTCGCCAATCTTGGCATCAGGCCTGCTTCCCGGAGCCTGAAGAATTTTTGCGAAGCCGCGCGGGGTCAGGCTTCTTCCAGCAGTTCATCGGGCAGATCGAAATTGGCGTGAACCTGCTGCACGTCGTCGTTGTCTTCCAGGGCCTCGATCATGCGCAGCAGTTTGCGGCCGGTTTCCGCGTCCAGGCTGACCGTGCTCTGCGGGAGCATGGATATTTCCGCGCTCCGGGCTTCCAGTCCCGCGTCTTCGAAGGCCTGGCGCAGGGCGTCGAGGTCCCCCGCCTCACAGTGCACTTCCCAGAAATCGTCCTCGTCGACCAGATCCTCGGCTCCGTTTTCCAGGCCGATTTCCATGAGCCGTTCCTCCGCGCACACCGCTTTGTCAAAGGCCAGCACCCCTTTTTTGCTGAACATCCAGCTTACGGAGCCGACCTCGCCCATGACCCCGCCGTGTTTGGAGAAGATATGCCGCACGTCCGCCACCGTCCGGTTGCGGTTGTCCGTGGCCGCCTCGACCAGCACGGCGATGCCCCCCGGTCCGTAGCCCTCATAGACGATCTCCGAGATGTCGCCGCCGGCTTCTTCTCCCGTGCCTTTGCGGATGGCGGAATCTATGCGGTCCCTGGGCAGGCTGACGCTTTTGGCGAAGGCGATGGCCGTGCGCAGGCGCGGATTAAAGGCCGGGTTGCCGCCGCTCCTGGCCGCGATTATGATTTCCTTGGCCGCCCGGGTGAACTCCTTGCTGCGCTTGGCGTCCTGGCGTCCTTTACGGTGCTGTATGTTTTTCCATTTGCTGTGTCCCGACATGTACCCTCCCTGTCCAGGATTATTTTTAGAGCAATTTCACTTTGAAATTGCTCTGGCGGCCGCGCGGGCGAAGCCCGCCGCGAAGGCGCAAGCGCAATTTATTTGCGCGGTCAAGCGCCGGAGCGGGTCATGCCCGCCGCATCCGCCTTGCGGTCAATCATGCCCGGAACGTACTGTTTGAAAGAGACATTTGCCGTCATCTATTCGAATTTCAAATCAAAACTGCATCCATGCAGTTTTGATTTGGCGGCTGCGGCGCAAGCGCTGTTTCGCCTTGCCGCTCGAAATGCTTCGCATTTCGGCGTGAGATCCTGTCACGCTTGCCATTTTCAGATCAAAAATGATGACATTTCTGATCTGAAAATGGAATTACCCGTCTTTGGCGGTATTCCGGCCTGTTGATTCAGCGATACGCAAAAAATAACTACCCGGCAAGCGGTTTGTGTATTTTTCCCTATTTCCCTCTTCCCCCAAAAAGCCGATCGGCTTTTTTGAGGGGGCAAAGCCCCTCGTGGGAATAAACCGGGGCTTTTTTGCCGCAGCCTGAGCGATGCCGACGCCTTGAATTTTAGTCCGGACGGCGGTAATTCTATATCTGAGGCGGGGGACAAAAGCAAAGGGACTGCAAGGGGAAAGCATTGGAAGGAACAGCCATGAAAAGAAAATTTTCTACCCGGGCCATTACGGCCGTGGCCCCGATCATGCGGGGCATCTACGATCATCCCTTCAACAAGGAGATGATCGCGGGCATTTTGCGGCGCAACCGTTTTCTTTATTATCTGCAGCAGGACAACCTGCGCCTGCTGGCTTTTTCCCGCGCCCTGGCCATAGCCGGGGGCAAGGTGCCCGACCCGGAAGACGCGGCCATGCTGGTGCGACTGGCCGGGCAGGGGTTCGGCGCGGAACTGGAACGGCGCTCTACCTATTTTAAGGAATATAACGCCAAACCCGCCCCGCGCGAGGGCCCCGCCTGCATGGCGTACAGCAAGCATCTGCTGGAGAGGGCGGGACTCGGCTCTCCGGCGGAAGCGGTGGCCGCGCTTTTGCCCGGCTTCTGGATCCGCCGGGAAACCGGGGTGTACGTGCGCACGCTGGCGAGCGAGGATAATTTCTATTTCCGCTGGATCGAAAATTATACGGGGGACGCCTATTCCGAAACCGTAGACGAAACCATCGCCCTGGCCGACCGTCTGGCCGACAGGGCCGCGGCGAAGGAGAGACGGAGGATGCTGGACTCGTTCATCGTCTCCAGCCGCTACGAATACTGCCTGTGGGACGACGCCTATTTTCTGACGCCCTGGCCGCCGGCGCCCGCCGCCGAGGCAATGGTCTAGTACGCTGTAAACCTTGAGGAGCTTGACACTCTACGCTTTCGGAACGTATTGGTGAATGGACGGAAGAATGGAAAAGGGAAGGAATGTTGGCAGGATTGCAGGAAGGCGAAGCTAAAGGCCGCATGGAGGGCCGTAGCGCCATCCTGTTGCGTCTGCTCGTCAAGCGATTCGGTCCGGACGTTCTCGACGGCAATATACAGGAGCGCCTGCGGACAGCCGGTCCCGAACAACTCGATTTTTGGGCCGAACGAATCCTTGACGCCGAAAACATCGACGAACTGTTTGCCGAATGAACATGGACAGTCATCAATTCTGCAAGGATTTGCCTACAAATACTTGCAGAGCGGTCTATATATTTTCAGTGTTAAATCGCTCCAAGTAAATTTGCCGGGTCTCCACTGTATGCGAGGTGATATGTCATTCATCTTTTATCCATCCGATATTGATTACAGTAAATTCAGCCCGAACGCGACGCAGCGTGAAGCCTACTACGGGCTTCCCGACGAAGTAAAATTTTGCGGTAAATGCGTAATATCCAATCAACGCCCTAATTCAGCCGTAGAATTCCGGCACACAAAAAATTCCCAAAAGCAGACAATCCATTTCGATGGGGAAAACGTCTGCGATGCCTGTCGTTTTGCGGAAAAAAAGACAGTTTCTATTGATTGGAATGAGCGGGAACACGCCCTGCAGGAAATCTGCAATCGCCATCGCAGCAAGGACGGTTCATACGACTGCCTTGTTCCCGGATCGGGAGGGAAAGACAGTTTCTATGCGGCCCATAAATTAAAATACAAATACGGGATGCACCCGCTGACAGTTACCTGGGCTCCGCATCTCTACACGACATGGGGATGGCACAATTTTCAAGCCTGGGTCAATGCGGGGTTCGATAATTATCTGTGTACCCCCAATCCGCGTGTCCACCGCCTCTTGACCCGCTTGGCCGTGGATAATCTTTTTCACCCTTTCCAGCCGTTTATGCTGGGTCAAAAGTTTCTTGCCCCGAAACTGGCCGTTCGTTTTCATATCCCCCTGGTTTTTTACGGAGAAAACGAGGCGGAATATGGGAACCCCATCGCGGATGCGCAGTCGTCGCAACGCGACTGGAAATATTTTGCGACCAATGACAGAAAACAGGTTTATCTCGGCGGAACCCACATGGATTCCCTGATCCGGGACTTTGATCTGGAATATGGCGATTTATCCATATATCTTCCGGAAGATCCGCAGGTTATACAAGACCAAAAAATAGAAATTCATTATCTGGGATATTATATCCCCTGGCATCCGCAGGAATGCTTTTATTATGTCGTGGAAAATGGCGGATTCCGGCCTTCTCCCGAACGTACTCCGGGAACGTACAGCAAGTATAATAGTATTGATGATAAAATTGATGATTTTCACTACTATACAACTTATATTAAATTCGGCATAGGACGGGCTACCTACGATGCGGCGCAGGAAATACGCAACAACGAAATCGACAGGAACGAAGGCGTCTCTCTTGTAAAAAAGTTTGACGGAGAGTATCCCGCGCGCTTTGAAGAAGAAATATTCCGCTATTTGAGCATCCCTCAAACAGAATATCCAGCGGCCTCAAAAATGTTTGAACAGCCGATAATGGACAGAGAATATTTTCTGCGTCTTGCGGATCGATTCCGTTCGCCGCACCTCTGGATGCGGGCGGACGACGCCTGGAAACTGCGCTTTACCGTGTTTGAAAGATAAGGCATGAGAAATTTTCGCCTCATAGCCAGACTTGACGTCAAGGGCCGGAACGTGGTCAAGGGCATTCAGCTTGAAGGCTTGCGCAAAATGGGCAATCCGAACGAATACGCCAAAAAGTACTACCGGGACGGCATTGATGAAATCCTTTACATGGATATAGTGGCAAGCCTCTATGAGCGGGGCAATCTGCTCGACATCGTGCGCGAGACGACCAGGGACGTGTTTATCCCCATCACCGTCGGGGGAGGACTGAGGACGCTGGATGACGTAACCGCGACCCTGCGCGCCGGCGCCGATAAAATCGCGATCAACACCGCGGCGATCAAACGGCCGCAAATCATTCGGGAAATAAGTGAGGCCTTCGGCGCGCAATGCGTGGTGCTTTCCATTGAGGCCAAACGGGAAGCGGGCGGACGCTGGTCCGTCTATTATGACAACGGCCGGGAAAAAACCGGGATGGACGTTCTGGAATGGGCGCAGCAGGGCTGCTCGCTCGGCGCCGGAGAAATTTTGCTGACCTCGGTGGACCAGGAAGGGACGGCCCAGGGCTTTGATCAGGAACTCGTCCGCACCGTCGCCGCTGCGGTTTCCGTCCCGGTAATCGCCTGCGGGGGAATGGGAAACCTGGGGCATCTGGACGAGCTTGTGCGCCGGGCGCGTCCCGACGCTGTGGCCATGGCGCATGTGCTGCATTACGGAAAATTGACGGTTCCGGATATCCGCGCCAGCCTGCGAAGCGGAAACGTGCCCGTCCGAAGCGTTCCGCCATGTCCATAGAAATTTCCCTCGTCGATTACGGTCTGGGTAACCTGCTCAGCGTCCGGCGGATGTTGGAATACTGCGGCGCCCGGGTATGCGTGGTCTGCCGGCCGGAAGAGGTCATGGCCGCGGAGCGCTTGGTGCTGCCGGGGGTGGGAGCCTTTGCCGCCGGCATGCGCGGTCTGGCGCAACGGGGCATGGTTGACGCCGTGCGGGAGTTTTCCCGCAGCGGCCGGCATCTTTTGGGTATTTGCCTCGGCATGCAACTGCTCATGGGCGTTGGGGAGGAAAACGGGACCCACGACGGACTGGCCGTATTGCCCGGCCGGGTTACGGCAATCCCCTCCGTCAATCCCGAGGGGAATTGCGTGAAAATTCCCCATATCGGATGGAACGCCCTGGAGTACGCCAGGGATGAGGCCGCATGGCGCGGGGGAATTTTGCAAAACGTCCGCTGCGGCGATTTTGTTTATTTCGTGCATTCATTTCATGTCGTGCCGGACGATGGGGAAAAATGCGTCGCCACCGTGCACTACGAAAATATCAAGCTGGCCGCCGTTGTCGAATCGGATAATATTCACGGATGCCAGTTCCACCCCGAAAAAAGCGGACCGATAGGTTTGCGGATTATAGACGCTTTTCTGAAACTGTAAACGCGGGTCAGGCGGAAATCTCCCTGAAGGGAGAGGTTTCAAACCATAAAGGCATTTTTGATGAAATGGGAAAAAATCATCGTTCAACCGACAGTGACCATATTACAGGCACTGGAAGCCATCGATCGCGGAGCCATACAATTGGCCATTGTCTGCGACGGCGACAGGCATGTGCTGGGAATAATAACGGACGGAGACGTCAGGCGCGCGTTATTGCGCGGCATTGCCGTCTCAGACCCCGCCATTGACGCTGTCAATACGCGCCCGTTTACAGTCAGGGTGAACCATAGCAAGGCGGAAGCCCTGCAAATAATGCGTAAAAATGATTTTCGCCATATTCTTGTCGTGGACGATGAGAATCATTTTATCGATTTGCTTACGTTGCAAGAGTTGCTTCAGTTCAACATCGCTCTCAACCCGGTGGTTCTGATGGCCGGCGGGAAGGGGAGCCGGCTGGGAAACCTTACCCGCGACTGCCCGAAACCCATGCTCCCGGTGGGCGGCAAGCCCATCCTGGAAATCATCATCGAAAATTTCATCAGCGAAGGGTTTCACGATTTTTATCTCTGCGTGAACTATCATGCGGACGTGATCCAGGAGCATTTCGGCGACGGATCGCGGCTCGGCGTTTCCATCCGCTATATCCGGGAAGACAAGCCTCTGGGCACGGCGGGGGCGCTTTCCCTGCTGCCTTCTTCCCTTAGCCGATCCTGCCTTGTGATGAACGGAGACATCCTCACGCGGATGTCCCCGCGCGCGTTGCTCGAAGCGCATGATGACAGCGGCTGCGAGGCGACCATGGCTGTGAAAGTCTTTGAATACCAAGTGCCGTACGGCGTGGTCATCCATGATCCGGGCAGGCGTGTGGTGCGCATTGAAGAGAAGCCCTCGCAGCGCTTTCTCGTCAACGCCGGGATTTACGCGTTTTCGCCGCGGGTGTTTTGCCACGTTCCCCGCGACACGTTTTACGACATGCCCGCGTTTTTCCGGAAACTGGCCGAAGAAGGGCACAGAACCGCCATTTTTGACCTTGACGACTATTGGGTGGATATCGGGCGGATCGCGGACTACCGGAAAGCCGCCGTAGATTTCGGAAATATCTTCCCTGGGGAGGAATGATGCGAAACCTGGCGCTCATCCCGGCCCGGGGCGGCTCCAAAGGGCTGCCCGGCAAGAACATAAAGGAATTTGCCGGCAAACCGCTCATTGCCTGGACGATCACGGCGGCCAAAGAAGCCGGATGCGTTTCCTCCATCGTCGTCAGTAGCGAGGATGCGGAAATTCTTGAAACTTCGAGGCGCTGGGGGGCGGAAACGCCCTTTGTGCGCCCGATGTCCCTGGCCGGGGATACCTCGTCCAGTATGGACGTAGTTTTTCACGCCCTGGATTATTTTGAAAAAAACGGCATCTATTATGACGCGGTGATTTTGTTGCAGCCGACAAGCCCGTTACGTTCGGGCCGCGATATTGAAGAGGCTTTTCGCATTTTTCAGAATACCCGCGCTCCGGCCTGTATTTCCGTTACCCCGTGCGCCCATCCCCCGCAGTGGAATTGCGGGATATCCGGCGGGCGCATCGTTCCCTTTGCCGGCGTTTCCGAAAAGCGAAGGCAGGATTGCGA
>JAITRF010000117.1 GCA_031288535.1 Desulfovibrio sp.
AATCGCCGCATGGGAGACTTAGAAACACTCAAAAAGGAAATTTCCGCTTGGGAAACAAACAGAAACTTGAACACAAAATCTGTTGATTGGCATTTCACAACTGACGACGCAAGGGGAAGACTGAAATCACTTTATCCTAAAATTTAATTGTGTCAAGGTAGTAGTATCGTGGTTGTTCAGGCTGGTGGAAAAATCCCGTTCCATGCGGCTCAGGGTATCCTCGAGCATTTTTCCAGTTCTGTCATGGCTCACTCCAATTTCCAGACGGGCTGATTGTCGAACGTCCAGCGGTCTTTCAGTGTGTGCTACGGATCCGGAACTGCGACTGGTCCAGTTGCTCCACGGATACCACCGGCCGGTATATCCATCGTCGCCAGGCAGGCCAGCACTTCCTCCAGCCCGGGATCGCTGCGCAGAGACTTCAATCTGCCGGTAAGCAGCTTGTGAAGAGGGAAGCCTTGCTCCTCGCCGTTCGCAGCAATGGCTGGATATGCCGCGCACATGACAAGCGGCTGCTGAAGCCGCAGAGTGGGCGAGGCTGCAGGATGGGAAAAGGAACTAATGACTTTCCCAAACAAGGGAGAAGTGGGGGAGAGGGAGCATTAGGAGGGGTAAAAGCGAAAGGGTCAGCAAAGGAACAATCCTCCACTAACCCTTTGTTTTTCTTGTGGTGCCGAAGGGGAGACTCGAACTCCCACGTCCTTGCGAACACCAGACCCTGAACCTGGCGTGTCTACCAATTCCACCACTTCGGCTTGGAGATCGCTTCTACTCCTTGTCCGGGGGATTGGCAAGAATTTTCGTTCCGTCTCATATCAGCAACGGCACGATCAGCAGGGCCACAATGTTGATGATCTTGATCAGCGGGTTGATGGCCGGGCCCGCCGTATCCTTGTAAGGATCCCCAACCGTGTCGCCGGTGACCGCCGCCTTGTGTGTCTCCGAACCCTTGCCGCCGAATTTCCCGCTTTCAATATATTTTTTGGCGTTGTCCCAGGCGCCGCCGCCTGTGGTCATGGAAATGGCGACAAAAATCCCGGTGACTATCGAACCCATGAGCACCCCGCCAAGGGCCTGCACCCCGGCGTCCGCTCCCATGCATCTGCCGATGACTACCCCGACCAGAATGGGCACAAGCACGGGCAGGATGGATGGGACCAGCATTTCCCGAATCGCGGCTTTGGTCAGCATATCCACGGCCTGCGAATAGTCCGGCTTCGCGCTCCCGTCCATGATGCCCGGCATCTCACGAAACTGCCGACGCACCTCGTTGACCACGGACCCGGCCGCGCGACCGACGGCTTCCATCCCCATGGCCCCGAACAGATAAGGCACCATGCCTCCTATAAACAGCCCGATGATTATCGCCGGATTGGACAGATCAAAGCTGATGTGCCGCCCGGCCGCGTCCAGGGCGTGCGTATAGTCGGCAAACAGCACCAGGGCGGCAAGACCGGCCGAACCAATGGCGTAGCCCTTGGTCACGGCTTTGGTGGTGTTCCCCACGGCGTCCAGGGGATCGGTCACGTTGCGCACCGCCTCCGGCAGATCGGCCATCTCGGCGATGCCGCCGGCGTTGTCCGTTATGGGACCGTACGCGTCAATGGCCACAATGATCCCGGTCATGGAGAGCATGGAGGTGGCGGCTACGGCTATGCCGTAGAGCCCCGCCAGCATGTAGGAAACATAGATGCCGAGACATACGGCAAGAACCGGCAGGGCGGTGGAACGCATGGACAGGGCAAGGCCGGCGATGATGTTGGTGCCGTGCCCGGTCTGAGAGGCCGCGGCCACACTGCGCACCGGACTGTATTCGGTGGACGTGAAATATTCGGTGAGCCAGACCAGAACCCCGGTGAGCGCCAGACCGGTAAGCGCCGCCCCGTAAAGACGCACCTGGGCGCCGCCGCTGATCTCCAATACCGCGTCCAGACCGTTGTCCGGCATAAGCCACGCGGTGATCGGGTAAAACCCGACCACGGCTATGCCGGCGGAGACGAGAAGCCCCCTGTAAAGGGCGGCCATGATATTCCTGTTCGCGGGCAGCTTCACGAAACGGCAGCCGACGATCGAGGCGATGATGGAAAACCCGCCCATGCTCAGGGGATAGGCTATGGCGTTATAGGCCGCATCCTTGAACAACAATGCCCCGAGCAGCATGGTGGCGATGAGCGTTACCGCGTAGGTTTCGAAAAGATCCGCGGCCATGCCCGCACAGTCGCCCACATTGTCGCCTACGTTGTCGGCGATCACGGCCGGGTTGCGCGGGTCATCCTCGGGAATCCCCGCTTCGACCTTGCCCACGAGATCAGCGCCCACGTCCGCGCCTTTGGTGAAGATGCCGCCGCCCAGCCGGGCGAAAATGGAAATGAGCGAGCCGCCGAAACCCAGCCCGATCAGAGGCTTGACTATATCGGCCGGGGCCGCGCTGCTGAAAATATAAAAAAGCGCGTAATAGCCGGCTACCCCGGCAAGACCGAGCCCTACCACCAGAAAACCGGTGATCGATCCACCCTTGAAAGCCACGTCAAGCGCATGGCTCAATCCCTGTTTCGCGGCCTCGGCCGTGCGCACGTTGGCCCGCACCGAGACGTTCATGCCGATGAACCCGGCCGCGCCGGACAACCCCGCGCCAAGAGCGAAGCCGAAGGCCGTGGCGAAGCCCAGGGCAATCCAGAGCAGGACAAAAATGATCGCTCCCACCACGGCAATGGTGCGATACTGCCGGCGCAGATAGGCCGAGGCCCCTTCCTGCACCGCGGAGGCTATCTCCTGCATCCGCTGATCTCCGGCGGGCAGGGCCAGTATCTGGCTGCTGGACCGGACTCCGTAGAAAATCGCCCCTGCGGCGCAGGCCAGGGCGAACAAAAGGCCAATGGTCGCCATCTGCGTTCTCCTTATAGATTATAAAAGTGCGTCAGCCCGGATTGTTCATTGTCCGCGACAGCGAGTAATAATTTTATGTTTCCCGTCTGTCAATGCACGGCGCGGGCCACAATCCACCATGCAACGAAGAAAAACATATTATTTTATTTGTAAAAATAAATAGATAAGCTGGAATTTGCAGAAGAACTCCGGCGCCAATCAAGTGACAGCAAACTTATTATAATTCATTGAAATTAAATCAGATTCGATATGAGCATGGTGGATTCTGGCGGGACGGGATCAGGCCAGAGGGAGTTCCATGCTGATCACCGTGCCCGCTCCCTCGTTGTGCAAGGCGCGGACGTAGCCGCGGTGATCGGAGATTATCGAACGCACTATGGTCAGACCCAATCCCGTACCGCCTTTTTTACGGGAGAAATAGGGTTCAAAGAGCCGTGAACGCTCTTCGTCCGTAAGTCCCGGCCCGTTGTCCTCCACGTCTATGCGCAAAAGATTGAGGCTTGGCTGGTGCGATACCGAAACGCGCACGGTCGGAGTTTGCGTCTTGCCCTGGTTCAGGGCGTCCGCGGCGTTGCCCAGTATGTTCATGAAGGCCCGGTTCAGGGCTTCTTTGTCCATGGGTATCTCCGGCAGACAATCCGGGGCCGAGAGTTCCCATTTTATTCCGGAATGGCTGGTGCGGAACAGATCCGTAACGGTTTTGATCAGGGGGAGAATGTCCCCAGGCTGCGGCTTCACTTCCGGCAGCTTGGCGAAAGCCGAGAATTCCTGCACCATCGACAGGAGATGCTCCACCTGGCGCACGATAAGCTCCGTGCCTTCGATGAATACCGGGTCGTTCACCTCCTTGCCGAATTTTTTGGCCAGACGCTGGGCCGAAAGCTTGATCGGGGTGAGGGGGTTTTTGATCTCGTGGGCTATGCGCCTTGCCACCTCCCGCCAGGCGGCCATGCGCTGCATGCGCTCAAGTTCGGTAATATCCTCGAATACGGCCACGGCCCCGCTGTATACCCCCTCGGCGGAAAACCCGACCACATTGAGCAGAAGGCGTTTCTCCTCCCCGCCCAAGGTCAGCCCCAGGCTGTGGCGGGCGCGGGATTCGACGCGCCGTGAAAAACGCTCGCGCAGGTCTTTCGCCATGTTGCCGTACGCCTCCGGCATAAAATCCTCAATGCGCCTGCCCAGTATCGTCTGCGGCTCCATGCCCAGTATGTCGCTGGCCGCCTTGTTGATTGTGAAGATATGGCCTTGCGCGTCAAAGGATATGACGCCTGCGGCTATGTTGTCGAGCACCGTTTCCATGTATTTGCCGTGGCGGGCGATCTCCTGGTTTTGCCTCTCAAGCAGCATATAGGCTTCGGTGGTTTCCCTCCTGCTGGTTTCCAAATCCGTGGCCATGCGGTTGAAAGAGCGGATCAGCATCCCGAATTCGTCTTTGGCGTTGTCGGCAAGGCGCACGCTGAGGTCGCCCCCGGCAATCCGGTCCGTGCCGGAGGCGAGGGCGAAGATGGGGGCGGACATCTCCCTTGCCAGACGGAAGCCGAACCAGACCGCGCCGAGGATTATCAGGGCGGTAAGCACTCCGAGGCTGCTGTAGAGCATGAGTTTCAGCGGGTTCTTGATATTGCGCAGATGGCCGTACTCCCTTGAGCCGCGCACGATGCGCTCTGTGCCGGAGGCAAAGCCTTCGCCAAGGGCCGCGCTTGTGATCAGGCGCAAATCCCCCTCCAGAGCGACGGCGGCAAAAAGATAATCCTGGTCCGGGGTCGAAACCAGGGCGAGATCGTAGCCCTGCTGTTTTATCTTCCCGGCGTCGAACTTGGCGAGCGCCTGTTTCCAGGTGTCCACGTCCGCGTCTCCGACCAGGGCCAGGGTTTTCCCGTCCCCGGCATCGTGGATCCCGGCCAGGGCGTTTCCGTATTCCAGGCATTTTTCCTTTAAGGTTTCCGCGCCGGAGGCTTGCGTCCAGGCCAGCCCCCGCGTCTCGGCCTTTATTTTTTCACTCTGGCGCAAAAGCGCCTGCCCGGTGCGCTCATATACGTCGCCGGCTATGACCAGGGCCGCGTCCATGGAGGATTCGATCTGCTGTTTGAACCAGAAATCCATGGAAAGCTGCACGTACTTGGTGGTGATCAGAAACATGAGCAGACAGGGGAGAAGAGACAGCCCTACAAAGGCCAGGACGAGGCGCGCGCGCAATCCGGAACCGAGCAGCCCGCGCCTGCGCTCCAGAAGCAGTTTGAAGCCGTTGCGCAGCACTATCAGCAGGACGCTGATGAGCAGCACGAAATTGACGTTGAACATGACGACGAAAAGGCTGTCCCCGGCCCGGAACTGCTCCAGTTGTAGCCAGGTCAGGAGCAGGACGAGCAGGAAGGCCAGGGCGGCGAAAAGCAACTCCCGGCGCCGGCGTTTGCGCTCCCGTTCCCGCGCCTCATGCGCGGAAAGAGACAGTTCGTCCGTCACCGCTTCCGGAGCGTCAGTCCGGGCGTCCATCTGCCGCCCGTTTGTCCCGGTACGCGAAGGGAAGCACTATTTTTTGGCTTGCGGCCACCTCGGATTCCCAAAAGGTGAAATTTTTTTCCAGCCAGGGAGGCACCTCCGTATGCCGCAGGGAGATCTCCGCGATCACCTCGAATTTTTCATCCTCGCCCCGCTCACGCAACAAAGACAGGCGGGCGGCTGGCAGAGAAAGTTTTTTCCAGCTCGCGTTCAGCAGACGGATCAGGTTTTTGTCTTTCACCTCCCTTCGGCCGGCAATTTCCGGGACGATCACCAGAAAATCCCGGCTTAGGGGGTCATGGCGGATAATTGAGGAATATTCGCGTTTTTCCATTTCCTCGTCGCTGAGAATGGAACGCAGGCGCGTCACGGTGATGCTGATGCCAAGCTCAAGAACCGCGCCGTTTTTCAGGATGTCCCGCAAATTTTCTTCATTGTCCACCGAAACCGAAAGGTCGGCCAGGAGCAGATCCCCAAGCTCCTGCAACTTGGGCGGCGGGTCCAGGACGAGGCGGCGGGGCGGGGCGGCGGAGGCCGCCGGCAGGGCCAGAAAAAGGCAGAGCAACGCCAGACCGAGGGCCGCGATGCGCGGCAGGGAAAAAGTCGGGGCAAAGCGGCCCGTCGAGGTCCGCGTCACTATTTTACCTTTCCGAAACTGTCGTTTATGAGAGCGGCCAGAAGTTTTCCGGAAAAAGAGAGGTCAAAGCGGTTTTTCGCCTCCGTCAGCTCTTTTGCCGCAGCGACGGCTTCCCTGGCTTCGGCGTAGGCGCGTTTCTGCAGCATGGCTGAAAAGGCGTCCGCCACCGCTGTCAGACGGCCGAAAGAGCTTATGGTCGAGCTGTGCTGCGGGTATCCGGAGCCGTCCAGTCGCTCGTGGTGTTCAAGCACGGCCTGGCGCATCAGGTCATGGCCGTCCTCGTCCAGCTTGTTCAGTACCTTATATCCGTTCAGGGTATGGGGGGGGATTTTTTCCTTTTCCTCAGGCTTTAAGGGCGTGGTCTTGTTCAAGATGAAGGCCGGCACCTTGGACATCCCCACATCGTGCAGAAGCAGGCCTTTGGCCGCCTGATCGAATTCCTTGCGGCGCAGGCCGGCGTCTGCCGGGTAGACGTAGAGCCAGAGGCCGATGGAGAACACGTTTATGGAGTGTCTGGTCAAAGAGTAATCGCCCTTGTTCAGGCGGTTGGTGAAAAGACGCAGCCGGTGCAGGTCCGCCCAGAGGTATTCGGTGACCACCTGCAGATCGCTTATGAGCAGATTGAAGAGGGACCGGACGGGCTGGGCGAAAAATTCCCCCAGACGCCAGTCAAGCGCGCGGATGCAAATGTCGGCGACTTCTTTTTCCTTGAGGTTCTGGTCCACCAGCACCAGGTCAAGTTGTTTCACTATATGCTGGGAATAAATCGGGTGATCCCTGCGGGAGACGAAAAGGTTTCCCTCGGCGCAGAGCCTGCGCACCTCCTCGACCTGTTCGTTCGACAGGCGTTCGCTCTTGCGGTAGTAAGTGAGAAGCTGGGCCACTTCCTCGTTCAGCACGAAAAGGTCCAGGGGAAGCCGGTATTTTGGAAAACTGTCCAGAATGGATTCGCTTATCTGGTAATATTCCTCGTAGATGGCTGCGAGAGCTTCGGCCTTGGGCATGTGCGGCGCCTATTTTGTGTAGATTTTCACAAGATTGGTGCCGGAGGGCTGCTGGTCGCGGCGGAATTGTCCCGCCGTGATCACGATGCGGTCCCCGTTTTTGAATTCCGGATTGGTGTCCACAAAGTGTTCCGTCCGTTCCAGGTGCCCGCCGATGTCTTCCCGCACCATGCGCGGGCTGACCCCCCAGGAGAAATTGAGGGAACGCAGGGCCACGGTATCCGGGGTGAGCATGTAAATGGGCTGGTGCGGCCGTTGCGAAGACAGGCTTCGGGCCGCCGCGCCGGTTACGCTGTGCGCGACTATGGCTACGGCCTCCTGACGTTCGGCCAGAAGGCAGGCGGCGTAGGAGAGAAAGTCCGGAACCGTGTCCGGGGTATGGTAGGTGGCCAGATGCGTGCGTTCAAGTAGAAGGGCCTCGGCCTCCCCGGCTATGGCGGCCATGAAGCTGACGGCCTCGATCGGGAAGCTGCCCATGGCGGTTTCCTCGGAGAGCATCACGCAGTCCGCCCCGTCCAGGACGGCGTTGGCCACGTCGGTGGTTTCGGCGCGGGTCGGGATGGGGTTGTTCACCATGGAGAGCAGCATCTGGGTCGCCACGATCACAGGCTTGTTGGCCTTGTTGCAGGCGGCTATGATGCGCTTTTGCATGGTGGGTATGAGGGGCATGGCGCATTCGATGCCCAAATCCCCGCGCGCGATCATGACGATGTCCGCGACCTCCAGAATTTCCTCCAGGCGGTCCACTGCGTTCTTGCGTTCCAGTTTGACGCATATCGGGATGTTCTGACCGGCTGCTTTGATTATTTCCCTGGCCTCCAGAACATCTTCGGGGGTCTGCACAAAGGACAGGGCGACTGCGTCAACCCCGAGGCCCAGTCCGGCGCGCAAATCCGTCTTGTCCTTGTCGGTAAGGGCGGGAAGCTTGATGTGTTTGCCGGGCAGGGCCAGGCCCTTGCGCGAGGTGACCATGCCGCTGTTTTCGGCCTGGATTACGAAACCGTCGCGTTCCTTGCCCTTGACCATAAATTGCAGGGTTCCGTCTGCCAGCACCACGATATCCCCTGCCTCCATGCCGGAGAGGAGTTCTTCCTTGTCGAAGGGAATGAAAGGCATGTCCGCGTCCGTGGGACGCACAGGCCCGAGAAAGGCCTGATCGCCCTTGGCGAAGGACAGGGCGCCTTCCTCAATGGCGCCTATGCGGATCTTGGGGCCGGAGAGGTCCTGCATGATGGTTATGGGTATCCCGTATTTTGCCTCCTGCGCGCGGATCCTGGCTATTATCTCCGTGAAGTCCTCCGCCGTGCCGTGCGAGAAGTTAAGGCGAAAGATGCGCACCCCGGCCCTGACGAGTTCGGACAATTTTTCCGGCGTATTGCAGGCAGGCCCTATGGTGGCCACGATTTTTGCCTTCATTTCGTACCTCTTTTTTATTTTTCCCTGCGCGGACCGATGAGTTCAAGAGCGGCCCGGTGCACAGGAACGCCTTCTCCCATAAAGTCAAGCCAGGCATTGTAGGTTTTGCCTTCGCTCCAGACGAAGGAGGAACCGGCAAGCGGGGGGAGATATATTTCCAGCACGTTTACGGCCCGGCCCTTTACGTCCGGTCTGATCCAAATCGGAGAGGAACTTCCTTCGGCGAAGATGAAGTCGAAGCCTATGCCTTCGCCCCCTCCCAGGATGCAATCGAACACGCCCTGCGCCTTGGGGAGGAATTTTTTTTCCGCCGCCGCCCCCCACGGGCTCACGCCGACAAGCAGCGCCGCCTTTTCCCTCAAGGCTTTGCCTGCGGCGAGAACCTCGCTCTCCTGTCCCGGACCGGGGCCTTTCCCCGGCACCGGACCTTCGGGAAAAAATACGACGCCCACGCTTCCGGCCCGGGTATTAAGCAGGCGGCTTACGCTTTTTCCCTCGGATACCAGGTATCCGGGAGGGATCCTGCCGGTTTCCCCGCGCAGCCAGCGGGCGGCCTTGCCGGAAATCCAGCCCGTGTCCACGCGCAAAAGCTCGTGCACTTTCAAGGCGAGCGAGGCTTCTTCGGCGGAGGGGAAACTGTTTTTTCGGCCTTCTTCGGCGAGGTGTCCGAAACGCGTCGGGTCGTCGGCCAGAAACTCGTAAGGGCCGGCTATGACCAGACAGGGTTTGCCGAGTCTGCGGTATTCCCGGAAAAGTCCGGCCCGTCTGGCCATGCCCCCGTAGGTGTCCGGGGTTTTGCCGCAGGTGGGGCAGGGGTGCATTTCCCCGAAACTGGAGGCGTTGTAAAATATTGTCAGTACAGGCTCCACCTCGGCCAGGGGATCGGCCGCCGGCAATCCGGCTTGCGCGGCCGCGAAAGAAGGGACGGCGGCAAGCTGGACCAGAAGAAGCGAAAGCGCCGCCGCGCGCAAAAGACCGCCGCAAAGACCCGACGGCCAGCGCCGGGTCGCCGACGGTCCGCTTGATGACCGGAGAGGGGACATGATCGGGTCCGTCAGGAATTGATGAATTCTTTCAATTCTTTGCCGGCGCGGAAAAAAGGCAGTTTCTTCGGGGCCACGGCAACGATTTCCCCGGTTTTGGGGTTACGCCCTGAATAGGCCGCGTAATTTTTGATCTTGAAGCTCCCCAGACCCCTGATTTCCACTCTTTGCTCGGAAATGAGAGCCCTGCGGATGCTGTCGAAGAAGGTGTTCACGACAAGCGCGGCGTCGTCGGCGGAAATGGAGTTCTCTTCCGCCAGGGTTTTGATGAGTTCACTTTTGTTCATCAAAAATTCCTTTATGGTTTGAAACCTCTCCCTTCAGGGAGATTTCCGTTTGACGCAAGGCCATGCCTTGCGTGCATTTCCGGTAACCCCTTCTTTCAATGTCAAACCGCTCTAACGCGAACGTTTCCGATTTTAACGGTAATATCCCGAGAGGTCCAGAAAAAATATTTTCTCCCCGTATCTTTCCGGCCGTTTCACCCGGTCATGGGCATCGAGCGCAGGGGGGTATCTATTTCCCCGACAACGAGCAGGTTTTCCCTCAGTTGTTCCAGTTTTTGCGCCGCCGTCATGCAGTCTATGGCGGCCGGGGAGCGGGGGGAAAGCTCCATGAGCGGGCGCTGCTTGCGCACGGCGTCGATCAGGCCGCGATCCGTGCGGATTTCGCAGAGAAAGGCCGGGGCGAAGCCCAGGAAGCGTTTGCAGACCGCGGACAGGCGGGAATAGGTGCGTTTTGCCTCGGCGGGGGATTCCACCTGGTTTACGATGATGTG
This sequence comes from Desulfovibrio sp., assembly GCA_031288535.1. GTDB lineage: Bacteria > Desulfobacterota > Desulfovibrionia > Desulfovibrionales > Desulfovibrionaceae > Frigididesulfovibrio. Next base: position 10,267 of record JAITRF010000117.1, read on the forward strand.
GAAGTCCTGCACGTTGTGCCGGGCGGAGAGCACCTTGATCAGGGCATAGCTGTCGGTCAGCGAGGTGGGCTCCGGCGTGACCACCACCAGACGCAGGGCGGTCATGGAGGAAAAGCCGAGAACCGTGGGCGAGATGCCGGCCCCTATATCCATGCAGACGAAGTCGTAGTTGGAGGCCAGGGGATTGAGCTTGTCACGCAGCATGCCGCGCGCCCCGACGTCCAGATCCGCGAATTCGGCCATCCCGGAATTGGCCGGCATGAGATCGAGTCCGGCCTTGCCTCCGGGGCCGAAAGGCACCAGGACTTCCGCCGGGTTCTGGTTGTTCAGGAGTATGTCCTGGACGTGTTTTTCCGGGGCTATGCCCAGAAGCACGTCCATGTTGGCGAGCCCCATGTCGCAGTCCATGAGCAGCACCTTACGGCCCAATTGGTGCAGGGCATAGCAGATATTAAGGGCCAGGTTGCTTTTGCCCACACCCCCTTTGCCGCTGAGGATAGAGAAGCTTACGGTTTTTCTGTTCATGGCTCTTTACTCCGAATCCGTGCGGGAGAACAGGAGTTGCTTTTCATTGGCATGGACCAGACTGACCCGATCTTTTTTCAGTTTGGCGCTTTCGGCGATGGAAACGCGGTTTTTCCCTTTATGTTTGGATTCGTACATGGCTTTGTCGGCGCTTTCCAGAAGGCCGGCGCCGTGTTTGTCCTTCTCGTCGAGCAGCGCGAGGCTGGATACCCCGCCCGAGAAGGTCAGGGAAAAGGAGTTTCCCTCAAAGGTGAACACCTTTTTGCTGAAGGTGTCGAGGATGCGGTTGCCGAGCATCACCCCCGTCCAGGCTGTGGTGGCCGGAAGGAGCGCGGCGAATTCCTCTCCGCCCAAGCGGGCGGTTATGTCATAATGGCGTACGGAATTTTGCAAAAACTGGGCGAATTGGCACAGCACCATGTCTCCGCAGGCATGGCCCCAGTTGTCGTTCACGTTCTTGAAACCGTCCAGATCGGCGTAGATAAGGCAGAGTTCAGTGTGCGAACGCAGGGCGCGCCGTACCTCTACGTCCAGGCGCCGGTGGAAATAACCCTTGTTGCCTATGCCGGTCAGGGCGTCATGATCGCGCTGGAAAACAAGGTTTTTCTGAATTTCAAGAAGCGCGGCCACCGCCTCGGTCTGGCCGCGGTGCAGGGGCATGACCAGCCATTCGTCGGGACTGTAAGTGGAAGAATAGCGATCCCAATCCTCAAGCGACATCCCTTCGACGACCCGCACCAGGGCGAGGGCCTCGGCGGCGGCGACATGGCCTGACGCGGCTTCCAGAACAAGGCTGGCAACGCTTTCCAGGTCTTTGAACAGATCGCCGTAATCTGGCGTATTAGTGCTCTTTGCCGCCATGACAGTACAGTAACATATCACGTATGAGTTTGTCGAGATTTCCGTCAAGCACCGCGTCCACATCCGTTTCGTCCGTTCCGGTGCGGTGGTCTTTGACCAGACGGTAGGGCTGCATGGTATAGGTCCGGATCTGGCTGCCGAAATTTATCGCGTCCTTGTCCTGGTAACGGTTTTTTTTCTCGTCCTCCAGCTTGCGCAGTTCCCGTTCGTACAAGCGGGCGCGCAGCACCGACATGGCCGCGTCCTTGTTGCTGTGCTGGGATTTTTCATTCTGACACTGGACGACAATCCCGGTGGGCAGATGGGTGATGCGCACGGCGGACTCCGTTTTGTTCACATGCTGTCCGCCCGACCCTCCCGCCCGGAAAACATCGATGCGCAGATCGCTTTCGTCGATGCGTATGGAAATGTTCCGGCCCGCGTCCGGCAAAACGTCGACCGAGGCAAAGGAGGTATGCCTGCGGCCTGAAGCGTCGAAGGGCGAGATGCGGATCAGGCGGTGAATGCCGTTTTCCCCCTTGAGCAGGCCGTAGGAGTTTTCCCCGCTTATGCGCAGGGTTACGCTTTTGACCCCGGCCTCGTCCCCGGCCTGGAAATTCAGATATTCGACGTCGCAGCCGTGTTTGTCCGCCCAGCGCAGGTACATGCGCAGCAGCATGGCCGCCCAGTCCTGGGCCTCCGTTCCGCCGGCGCCGGGGTGGATGTCCAGTATGGCGGGCAGGCCGTCCTCCTCCTCGGAGAGCAGCATGTCCATTTCCGCCCGCTCCAGAAGCGCCTTCAGCCTGTCAAGGGCCTGGGCCAGACTTTCCAGGACTTCTTCCGAGTTTTCCCCCTCGGCCAGTTCCAGCCAGTCCTCCACGTCCTCCCTGGCGTCCTCCAGCCGGGAAAAGCGTTTTTTTTCGTTTTCCAGGCGGCTTTTGGCCTGAAGAACCGGAGTCAGGGCCTCGGGCTTTTCCCAGGCCTCAGGGGCGCAAAGCTGCTTTTCCATTTCCAGCAGACGCAGGCCGATGTCCTCCAGGTCAAAGCCGCCCCCGAAGGCTTGCGAATTGTTCAAAAACAGGCGCGGCGGCGGACTTGAGTTCCGGCAGTTGGCGCATCTGCTCCCTCCTTGGGCTGTGGGTTGACTTCTCTTTGGCCGGCGGCGCGGCTTCCTTGTCACGGCGCGGTTTTTTTTCGCCTTATGCCCGGAATGACAAGCGAAAAAAACGCGAAGGCCGCGAGGCCGATTTCCGGCGCGGGGTACAGCCGGTGGTACAGGGTGCGCTCCGTTCCGGGACCGACCTCGCCTTTCAGGCTCTCCTCCCGGAAAAGCCCCGCGCTTTGCACCAGGATTCTGCCCCTGGAATCGACAAGCGCGCTTATGCCGGTATTTGTGGCCCGGATTACAGGCCTTGCCTGTTCCACGGCCCGGATGACGGCATGGCCCAGATGCTGCCGGGGGGCGGAGCTTTTTTTGAACCAGCCGTCGTTGCTGACGTTCAGGATGATGCCCGCGCCCTGCCGGACCTGTTCCTGGGCCGGATAAGGAAAGATCACTTCATAACAGATCAGGGGCCCGAGGGAAAGGGCAAAGTCCGCACCCCCCCTTTCCGGCGCGGGCCTTGCGTCCGCCGAAGGAAAGTTTTCCTTCGGAAGCCCGTTTGCATGCGACCCGGCATCAGAGGCGCGCAGATCCAGAAAGAGGGGCTTTGCCTTTGTTCCGGCGGAAAAGCTCATGCCTTGCAGGAGATCGCGCAAAAAGGGGATGTCCGCCGTAAAGGGCAGGTATTCTCCAAAGGGAACCAGGTGCATCTTGTCGTAGCGGTCGGGGACGGCACCGCCCGGCGACATGAGATACAGGCAGTTGCGCAGCGAGGTTCGGCCGTTCGTGTTCAGATCGATGCCGCCGAAGGCGAGGCGCACGCGTTCCTCCGCCGCGAAGTCCCGCAGCCTTTGCGCGAAATCCGGGCGCCGGGAAAAATGGAAGGGCATGGCCGTTTCCGGCCAGACGACCAGGTCCGTCCGCCGCTTCGATCCTTCCCGCGCGTCCGCGCCGAGCGCCGCCCTGGACAGGGAAATATAGCGGCTGACCGTCGCCTCCTGAAAGGAGGGGTTCCACTTCTGTCCCTGGTCTATGTTGCCCTGGACCATGATGAAACGCAAAACCGGCCGCGCGTCTTCCGGGAGGGAAACCGGGGCGAGGCGCTCTGTCCCGTAAAGATAAAGGCCTCCCGCAAGCAGCAGGGCCAAGGCCGCGCCGCCAAAAGACCTTAGGGCGTTTTGCGCTTGAGATTGCCGCTTGCCGGCGGAACAAGTCCGCCCCGCGGCGATCTCGCGGCAGGGATTTGCAGGCAAATCCCCGCGGAGCGGACGGATATTTTCAGTGTCAATCCGCTCCGATCCCCCGCAGAAGGAGGCCGCGCACTGGCAGGCCGCGCCCGCATAGACGGCGCTCAAGGCATAGCCCCCGGCCAGGGAGGCGCCCTGGAGCAAGGCGGGGGTGAAAGCGAAGGCCAGGGTCAGGGTCAGCCAGGGGAAGCCGGTGAATATTACGCTGTTCAAAACCTCGAAGCCGCCGAATACCAGACCGCCGAGCAGGGCCGGCCCGTATGGGCGAAGGCGGCGCATGCCCAGAACCGTCAGGGCGGCGTAGCAGGCGAGATAGGCGTACAGCAGCAGCAGCAGAGGCAGGGTGACGAATAAGGGGATGCCCGCCACCTCGCGCATGGGGTGGACCATCCAATAGAGTCCGGCGGCATTGGCGGCGAGACCCTGCAGCCAGCCGTGGAGCAGGGCGCTTTTGTCCGAGGGAGAGCAGTAGGCCAGCAGGCACAGGCAGAAAGGGTGAAGCAGGGCAAGCGCGGGCAGGTGCAGGAAGGCGTTGGGCAGCCCAAAAAAGAAGCCGCAGGCGCCCACCGCGCAGATGGCGGGCAGCGGCAAATTCCGGCCCCTGTTCAAGGCTTTTTCCTGTTCAAACAGTGGCGTCCTGAGAAAATTCAGCTTTGTCCCGGCCGTTCTCTTCCTCCCCGGGGTCCTTCTCCCCGGCCAGCACCAGGCGCACGCTGTGAATCTGCTTGGGATCGGATTTCACCACGGTGAATGAGGCCTCCCGCGTCCCATTAAGGACGAAGGTTTCGCCGGTGACGGGCACATGTCCGGCCATATGCGTCAGGTAGCCGCCGAGGGTGTCCACGGCGTCGGATTTTATGCCCAGGTCGAGGTTTTCATTCAGGTCGTCAAGGTAGGTCCGGCCGTTGATGAGATAGCTGCCGTCGCTTTGGCGGGTTATTTCCTCTTCGTGCGGCGCGTCGTGTTCGTCCTCGATGTCTCCGACGATCTGTTCGAGCACGTCCTCGATGGTGACCAGACCCGCCGTGCCCCCGTACTCGTCGAGGATGATGGCCAGGTGGACTTTGCGGCTGCGGAATTCGTGCAGGAGGTCCAAGGCGCTTTTGGTCTCAGGCACGAAAAAGGGTTCGCGCATTATTTCCGACGGCCTGCGTTTCTGATCGTCCGGCTTGAGCAGGTCCTGAAGCAGGTCTTTGGCGTGGACGATGCCTATGATGTTGTCGCGGCTTTCGGAAAAAATCGGGATGCGGGAATGTCCTGTGGAAACGATAAGTTCCGCCAGACAGGGGATGCTTGCGGAATCCGGCATACAGGCGATGTCCGTGCGCGGGGTCATTATGTCCTGGACCTGCACCTCGTCCAGACGCAGGACGCTGAGCAGCATGGAACGCTCATCCTTGTCCAGTTCCCCTTCCTTGTCGGCTTCCAGTATGGCCTGCTCCACGGTATCCGCACGCCCGTGGAACAAGCGGCCGATTCTTTTCCATATGCCGCCGTCATCCGGGCCGTCGTCCAAGTCTCCCTCCCTGGTTACAGATTTCCGTACGCAACTCTACGCCAATTCCGGATGTTCCCTGAAAATTTCCAGATGGCGTCTCATGATCCAGTTGCCGAGCGGTTCCACCTCGCTGGAGGCCGCGATGCGCAGCCACTCGATGGTGTCCGCTTCCCGCGGAAGCGTATTGCCTCTGGGTCTTGCCCAGGCCGTGAACTGCATCCCGAGGTTTAAAAGTCCCGCGGTGTGGTCGGCCCAGACGTTCTGGATGCGGCAGTGCAGCCAGAAGCGCAGGCGTTTTCTGTGCTCGGGGTCGTTCAGGTCCATCATCAGGATGATCCGCTCCACGGTGAAGAATTGCAGATCGCGTTCGCTGATTATGTTGTTGGGTATGCTGATGCGCGCCCCGCCGGCCGAAATGTCCGCCACCTTGAACTGCACCAGCCGATTGGGGAGGCAAAGCAGTTCGGGCAGGGGCCACAGGGACAGCTCGTTGAACTTTTCCGGCGCGGGCATGGAACGGTTGTGCCAGATCGCGCCTCCCAGAAAATGCTCGGGCGGCGGGGTGATGCGCAGAAAAGCCCGTTTTTGCTTGTTTTCCAGGGCGGTCGGCAGAGGAAGGACTATGTTGCAGATAGTCTTTTCCGGCTGGCGTATGTCGTCCACAACGGAGTCAAAGGTGTAGAAAATCGTCTTTTTGTTCAACTTGACGCGGAAAAAGACCGTTATGTCCCGGCCGCGCCAGGAATCGGACAGGCTTTTCAAGCCGTTTATTTCCAGGGACAGCGAACCCGGACCCAGGTAATCCGGGGAGCAGCGCAACGTGGGCCGGCGGTGGCCGGGAGCGGACTGCACCTGCACTTCAAAGGTCGAGCGTTGGTCGAATGCGGAATTCAAGATATTGCGAATCGTTTTCTCGTCAATGACGTGCCCGGTGTAGTGGCGGCGGTCGCGCAGGTTGATGAGCAGCTTGATGATGAAGGCCAGGAGCAGGAAAATGCAGGATATGCCCAGACACCACAGCCAGATGCGTATCCCCTCCGGGCTTACGGTCGGCATGTTGAAAAATTGTTGGATATCCTGCAACGTCATCAGACAGTCCTGAAAGACCCGATTAAAATCCAACTTATACCAGCCGCATTCAAACGGGTTTGAATGCGGAAAGGCGCTCCCGCTTCGGCGCTTTCCGGCGGTTTTCCGGCGCCGCGCCGACGTTCCCGGGCGGCGCGGCGCCGGAAAGCCGTATCAGGCAAGCATTTCAAACGTAAAATACTCTAACGTCGCTTCGCGGCGACACTGGAACTGGGGATACCCTACACATAATTTTGTTTTTTGCCAAGGCAGGAAAACTTGCGGGCAGGGCTGTCGCATCTTATTGCGTCAGCCCTGCCGCGATGCGCAAGCATCGCCCGAAGCCGCAGGCTTCGTAAGGAGCAAGGCGGCTTTGCCGCCGTCGCGAATCTCAAAGGTGTGTACCATAATATCCTTAATTAACAATATAAAATTTTAGATGCGTTAGCCCTGACTTGCGGGAATTTTATTTGAAAACGGAATGGGCGCGGCAAAAACAGAGTTTTTGCCGCGCGGCCTTATCGTTTAAAACGAAGCGAATGTGCAGTGTAAGACTCCAAACGATACATGGCCCGGGCCTTAGCGTCCGCCTCCCTTGGCGGCGCGCTTGGAGGCCTTGAGCGGGTTAACCTTGGTTTGCGCCCCGCCCGTGGAAGTGCGGGTGTGGGTCGAGAAATTGCACATTCCCAGGGACCACTTGGCCGTAGGCATGGGGTAGCTGGAACAGTAGCGCGAGTCCGCGAATTCCCGCACCCGGCCGCAACCCTCGCATTTATCTATTATGGGTTGAAAAATTACGCCGTTATACAACATTCCATCCGGGGTCATAGTGGCATCCGGAAATGTTTTTGCGTCTTTGCTCATGGCAACGTCCTCTCGCTGGTTTGAAAAAGTTTTCGCCTGTCATACCAGGTCGCATTCAAACGGGTTCGGATGCGGAAAGGCACGCCCGCTTCGGCGCTTTACGGCGCGACGCCGCCTGCGCCTTCGCGGCGGACTGCCGGCTTTGCCTGCAGCCGGAGCCAATTCGCTCCCTGTCGGTCGCAACCCGGCATCAGGCATGCGGCGCGACGCTTCCCCGGCATCAGGCATGCGGCGCAACGCTTCCCCGGCAGTCGAAACATGCCCGGACCGGTGTGGTGAAGCAATGTAACCAAGCGCCGGTAAAAGTCAAGGCGCGTTTGAATTTTTCCTGGCTCCCCGGCGGGCCTCCGGGTTTTTCCGCCGGAGGGGGCAGGGCGGCAGGTCGGGCGGGTCGCAAAAGGGGGGGCGGGCGGACAGGCGTTGAAAGTCTTCCGGGCTCAGTTTTTCCGGGCGCGTCTCCGGATTGATGCCCAGGTCTTCGAGCGCATCGGTCCTTGTGCCCAGACCCCGCAGTATGACCCCGAGCTGTTTGCGCCGCGCCTGAAAACAGAGGCGCAAAACGCGGGATAGCGCCGCGGGGTCGAAATTCCGGGGCCGGGGGCAGGGTTCTTCCCGCTTTGCCGGGCAAAAGCTCAGGACCATGGATTCCACTTTGGGTATGGGGGCAAACACTTGGGGGGGCACCGTAAACTCGGCTTTGATCCTGACGAAGCTTTGCAGCCACACGCTCAAAGCGCCGTATGCCGCTGTGCCCGGTTTGGCCGTCATGCGCAGGCCGACCTCCTTCTGCACCATGAAAACCGCCCGCTCAAGCCCATGGGAGCGCGCGCAGATTTCCCAGAGCAGGGGAGAGGCGATGTTATAAGGCAAGTTTCCGATAAATTTCCAGGGCAGGGTGAAGCGTTCCCAAGGCAAGAGCAGGGCGTCGGCCAGGACGACCCGGAGTCTGCCTGCGCCGTCGCGCATGCGTTCCCCTGCCCAGTGCGGGTCTTTTTCCGCGAGAAGCAGGAAAGCCGGGTTTTGCTCCAGGATTAAGCGGGTGAGCGCCCCGGAACCCGGACCTATTTCCAGCACGCGGTCTTCCGGGACGATGCGCAGCAGGCCGACCATTTTCCGCGCGATGTTTGCGTCGCGCAGGAAATTTTGCCCCAGAGAGCGCTTGGCCCTGGGGAACTTTCGCTCCGCATCCGCCCTTTGGCCGGAGTTTCCGCGCATATCCGATCCCGGTCAGACGCGGTCGAAGCGCAAAAATTGCATGATCAGCCCCGCCCTGCCCTGGCTCGCGGAGCGCAGGGCCGTGGCGAAGCCGAAAAGCCCGCGCATTGGGGCAAGCGCCCGGATCTGCCTGCCTCCTGCCTGCCCGCCGATTTCCTCCACTTTGGCAAAGCGCGCTCCGAGCAGGGAAATGACCGCGCCGAGAAAGACTTCCGGCACGGTGATGTCCACGCGCATGACCGGTTCCAGGATAATCGGGACGGCCTTTTCCAGGGCCTGGCGCAGGGCCTGTTGGGCGGCCATGTGCAGGCCGGGAGACGTGCACAGGCCGTTTGCCTTGCGTCCCAGGCGGGTGATGAGAATGTCCGCGTCATCCACCTCAAACCCCGAAGGCCCGGAACAGCAGGCGTCGCGCACGCCCTGCAGGGCGGCCCCGGCCAGGGCGCGCGGCCACTCCGGGGCGGCGTCCGGGGCTACGGCCGAAACCGTGCCCAGGGATCGCTCGCGCGGCTTCACCTGCAACTCCACATAACCGTAGTGCGGAACCTCTCCCAGGTAGCGGTCGAATTCTCCGACGCCCGAGGCGGCGCCGGCGATCGTCTCGCGGCGGAGTACCTGAGGGTTGCCGATGCGCGGCGAGATGTTCCATTCCCGGCGCATCCTGTCCGCCAGAATCTCCAGATGCAGCTCGCCCATTCCCGAAACCAGGCGCTGGCCCGTCGCCTCGTTCGTTTCCACAAGCAGGGTGGGGTCCTCGGCGCAGAAGGCCTGTAGAGCCAGATCCAGCTTTTCGCCCTCGGCGCTGTTTCTCGGCTCGAAGGCCAAGGAGATGACCGGCCGCCAGGAGCGCAGTTTCTCAAGGAGCAGGGGGGGGCCGGGAGCGGCGAGGGTATCGCCGGTCCTTGCCTCTTTCATGCCCTGGACGGCCACGATGTCTCCGGCAAAGGCGGCTTGCAGGTTTTCGCGCCGGTCGGCGCGCAGGCGGAAGATGCGGGCGGCGACGTCCGTCCTGCCTCCGGCCGAATTGGCCAGGACGTCGCCTTCGCGCAGGGTGCCGGAGTAGAGGCGCAGAAAATGCAATTTCCTCCCGCTGTTGAAAACCACCTTAAAGACCAGGGCGCAGGTCCGGGCGGAAGGGTCAGCCCGCACGAGCGTCTCCTCCCCGGTGTCCGCGAGCGCGGCCCTGGCCGGAGGCCGATCCAGGGGACTGGGGAGATAGCGGCATACGGCGTCCAGCACCGGTTGCACGCCTATGTTGCGCAGGGCGGAAGCCGCGAAGGCGGGGACGACGCGTCCGGCCAGAATCGCCTTGCGCAGGGCCGCGTCCAGCAGTTCGGGCGCCGGATCTCCGCCTCCCAGGCAGAGATCGAGCAGATGGTCGTCTTCCAGGGTCAGGGCGTCGAGCAGGGCCTCGCGCCAGGGCGCGGCCAGGTCCGCTTCGGAAGCGTCCAGAGGATGGCGGCTGATGGTCTTTCCCTGCGTGCGCGCGTCGAAGACGAGCTTTTCCATGCGCACCAGGTCCACAACCGCCCGGAAATCTTCTCCCTCGCCCAAGGGGATGGTCAGGGCCAGAGGGTTGGCGCCCAGGCGCTCGCGCATGGAACGCAGCACCGAGGCAAAGGAGGCGCCTGGCCGGTCCATTTTGTTTACAACGGCCAGACGGGGGATACCGAAGCCGTCCGCCTGCCGCCAGACGGTTTCAGATTGGGGCTCCACCCCGGAAACGGCGCAGAAAACGCCCACGGCGGCGTCCAGAACGCGCAGGCAGCGTTCCACTTCCACGGTAAAATCCACATGTCCCGGGGTGTCCACCAGGTTTATGACGCATTCGTTCCAGGGACAGGTGATGCAGGCCGAGGTTATGGTGATGCCCCGCTCCTGCTCTTCGGGCATGAAGTCCATGGTCGCCGCCCCTTCGTGGACTTCCCCCATGCGGTGTATCACGTCGGAATAATAGAGGATGCGCTCGGAAAAGGTGGTTTTCCCGGCATCAATGTGGGCGATGATGCCGATGTTGCGCAGACCGGATATGCGCTGCGCGGGCTCAGGGTTGGCGCTCATGGGAGGCCGCTCCGTTTCCGGTTGACGTCAACGCGAGATTGCGCCCCCGGAACCAGCCGGGGCCGAGGTCCGGCCAGAGGCGGAACCGGGCGTGGTCCGCATCCACAGTGAGCGTGGACGCGCCGGGTTCTTCGGGAAAAGCCGCAAGCCCCCCCCGGATGACGGGCGGAGGTTGGGTCAGAGACAGGCAGGGCATGGCGTTTGCGTGTGCGAACGCGGCTATGCTCGCGCTGTTTTCGGGGCGTCCGAGCAGAACCGCTCTGCCCCGGCGGCAGCTCCGGCCGGTTTTGCGCAGGGTCTGCAAAATTTCCGCTTCCGGGGCGAGATAGCTTTTTTCCACCCCGGCCAGTTCCAGGGCCGCGAGCAGGCTGGGAGAGGGGAAGCGTTTCCGGCCCGGAACAAAGCAGAACAGAACCGGAGAACCGGCCAGCAGGGCCGGGAGCAGGGCCGCAAGACACAGGGGCGCGCTGCCGTAGGCGGCTTCGCAGACGAAAAGGGCGAAGGCGGCGGGAGATTCTCCGGTTCGCAGGGCAAACCCTTCGCGAAAGCGCGAAATATGTTCCTCGGCCAAAGCGCTTTCGCCGAAAATCCGATACAGGCGGGCTATGTGTTTTTTGAGCAAAGCCCTGCCCCGGCCTCCTGTTTTCGCATAGGCCGCGGCATAGTCCTCCTCGGGGACCAGACGGCTTTCAAGCCCGGATTCCAGAAGCCTCAGAGCATGCATTCATTCTTCGTCCTTTTCCCGCCCCTCGCAGTCCGGCAGCACCCTTCCCTCCTCTTCAAGCTTCTTCATAAACCTGGTCCGGCACTCGTAACTGCAAAAATGGTGGACTGCGGCGCCGTCGCGCACCTTTATGGAGGACTCCGCTTCCACATAGGCCTTGCACACCGGGTCTTGCACCAGTTCCCCGGAGGCTATCCTGCTTTCCCTGTTCCTCTGTTCGTTTTTGCCCTTGCGCCGGCCGTCGTTGGTTATGAGTTTGTAGAGCACGAAGGCGGCCACCGCCAGAAGCAGCCATTTTATCATCATCATTCTCCTTGCTGGTAGATTACCCCGGCCTCGATACGAAAATTCAGGCGGTTCAAGGCGTCTTCCACGCTGCCCCCGCAAGGCAGCGCAAGTCCGGGCGCGATCCGCGCAAGCGGCGCAAGGACGAAGGCCCGCTTGATCATGCGCGGGTGAGGCAGAATAAGCCGCGGATCATTCATAACCTCTTTGCCGAACAACAGCAAATCCAAATCGATGCTGCGCGGGCCGAAGCGCCGTCCGCCGCGTTCCCGGCCCAGGCCGTCCTCTATGCGCAGCAGGTCCTCAAGGAGGCCGGGCGCGGTGGCGGAGGGGGCGCAGATCAGGGCGGCGACCCGGTTGACGAAAAAAGGCTGGTCTTTGAAATTTTGCGGTTCGCTCAGGTATTGCGGGGAAACCGCGCCGATTTCGAGATAGGGCAGGGCCGCTACGGCCGCCAACGCCCTGCGGATGTTGCCGGCCGCGTCCTCAAGGTTTGCGCCCAGAGAAATGTAGGCATGGCGCGCCTCAATACTTGAAGTTGACATGCCGGGGCTCCGCTCCGGACCCCGCCGGGGGAGAGCCGGCCACAGGCGGGCCTTCGAGCCGCGCGGGCGGCGGCAGCGATAATGATTTCCTCCGGACCGCCTCGATAGTCACTCGAACGGCATCCTATTTTGCGTAGCCCACGGCCCGGCGTTCGCGGATCACCGTCACCCGGATCTGTCCGGGATAGGTGAGGTTGCCTTCGATTTTCTCCGCGATATCCTTGCAGAGCAGGAAGGTGGCGTCGTCGTTCACGTCATCGGAGTTGACCATCACGCGGATTTCCCGGCCGGCCTGGATGGCGTAGGCTTTGGAAATGCCGGAGAAGGACATGGCGATATTTTCCAGGTCTTCCAGGCGTTTGACGTAGTTTTCCAGAAGCTCCTTGCGCGCGCCGGGCCTTGCGCCGGAGAGGCAATCCGCCGCCTGGACCAGCACGGCCAGGGAGCTGGTCGGGGGGGTGTCCTCGTGATGCGAGGCTATGGCGTGTATGATGTCCTTGTTTTCCCCGTAGCGTTTGGCGATGTCCGCGCCGATGGTCGCATGCGAGCCTTCGACCTCGTGGTCCAGGGCCTTGCCTATGTCGTGGAGGAGCCCGGCGCGTTTGGCTCTTTTGATGTCCATATTGAGTTCGGCGGCCATGATTCCGCACAGGGACGCCACTTCCAGGGAATGCTGCAGGACGTTTTGGGCGAAGCTGGTGCGGTATTTGAGTTGCCCCAGCAGGCGCACTATGTCCGGATGTATGCCGTGCACGCCCGCGTCAAAGGTGGCTTGTTCGCCCACCTCGCGCACGTGCGTTTCGAGCTCCTGTTCCACTTTCTGGACTATGTCCTCAATGCGCGCCGGATGGATGCGTCCGTCCTGGATCAGCCTTTCCAGGGCCAGCTTGGCGACTTGGCGGCGCAGGGGGCTGTAAGCGGAAAGGATCACAGTTTCCGGGGTGTCGTCTATAATCAGGTCCACCCCGGTGGCAGCTTCGATGGCGCGGATGTTGCGGCCTTCGCGGCCGATGATCCGGCCTTTCATGTCTTCGCTCGGCAGGGTGACGGCGGTGACCGTCTGATCGGCCACGTAGTCCCCCGCATAGCGCTGAATTGCCGTGGCGATGATTTCCTTGGCCTTGCGGTCGGCGGTTTCCCTGGCTTCAGTTTCGATGAGGCGCATCATGCGGGCGGCCTCGTGCCGGCTTTTGGCTTCGATATCCGCGAGCAGGCGGATTTTGGCCTCTTCGGCCGTCAGTCCCGCCACTTCCTGCAGGCGTTTTTCCTGCTCGGCAAGGCGGCTGCCCAGGTCCTCCCCCATTTCCTCAAGTTCCCTGGTCTTGCGGGTAAACTCCTTTTCCGTCAGCAAAAGTTCCTGTTCTTTTTTCCACGCTTCGTCCAGCTTGGAATCCAGCTTTTCCCCCTGCTCGTCCAGTTTTTTCTCTCTGCCCTTGATTTCCCGTTCCCGTTCCCTGATTTCGTCCTCCATGCGGCGTTTGGCTTCAAGCACCTCGTCTTTGCCCTGGATGATTATTTCCTTTTTCTGGGCCTGGGCTTCTTTTCTCGCTTCCTCAATGATCCGCCGGGCGAGGTCGGATGCGTTTTTTACACGGCTTGCGCCGGCGACGCGCGGGACGAACCAGCCGAGAAAGGCGCCGGCGGCGGCGGCCGCAACGGCGCAGGCGATCAGTGTCGAATCCATATTGACCTCATATGAAACGCGGGGCGTTCATTGTAAGCGTGTCGCGTCATTGCGCTTCCAGGCGCGGATTACGGAAATCCGCATCCGGAAACGGGATTGGCTTTGGGGGGGGTACGGGTTTGCCGACAAATTCCTCCGGTACGTTTTTTGGAAATTTGCTTCCCAGAGCCGCGGGGGGCCGGGCGGATGGGCAAAAAAAAGGCCGCGCGGCCAGCCGGGCGCAGCCCAAGAATATATGGAAAAAGTCACACCCCGGATGAGCCGTGCAGATGCCTTCCCGCAGGACCTGTTCATGCCTACGGCGGGAAAATCGGAAAAATCTTCAGGCTTCCCGGCGTATCCCGGGCTTGCACACCGAATTTTCGTCAGTTCCCTTGTTGAATGCTTGTGAGGCCAGCGATGACAACTGACACGAGCACTCCAGGGGGTATGTCGGCAACGCGGCAGGCTTAGGCCTGTGCCGCAACTTTTTCGATATGTTCCAGAAGCTCCCGCATGCGCCGGGTTTCTTCGCCGCGTTCCTGCCGCATGATCAGCACGTCGTCGGCGAGAGACAGCGCCAGAAAAGCCAGAAGCTTTTCTTTGCCCAGTGACCCGCCGTGTCGTAGAAGCCGTTCATACCGCTCGTTCAAAAGCTCTTTGGCTTTGCCGATGCGGTCCGGATCCGCTTCCGCCTTGAAAGAGAGTTCAAGCCCCAACACTTCAAGGGTATGGCTGTGCATGGCCTTACTCTTGGTCCGCCCGCTCTTTGATTCTCGCCACTACGGATTCGATGCGTGCCAATGCTTCCGCGGTGAGCGTGCGTTCTCTCTCGAGTGCTTTTTTCAGGGTCTCGTTCTCGTGTCTGACGGCTTCCGTCTCCTGCCTTATCCGCTCTTTGAGGGCGGAGTTTTCGGCGGTGAGCGCTTCAAGTTTGTCCAGCAGGGCGCTTATGCGCTTTTCCAGTTGATCGAGCAGTTCCATATCCTCAGTGTGCCTTATTTTTTTTTTTCTGGCAAGGAGAAAATGAGACGTAGGCGGCGCGTCCGAAGCCGGGCGGACGCATCGACGGCAAATCAAGTCGGCATGCCTTTTTGAAAAATTGGACCGCTCTGCAAGGATTTGCTTGCAAATCTTCGCCGCGAAATGCTTGCAGGCGGGCTTTGCTCGCCGTTAAGCAAGCACTTCAGGCGTAAAACGCTCCAAGGAAGAAAAGTGGTTGACAGGCAGGATTTGTATTTGCTTTTCTCGAAAAATTTGCTATTTCTGAGGTATATTTTGCAGAAAAATCTCAAAAATTGAGGCGAATTTATGTTAGTCTCTTTTTCCGTTGAAAACTTCCTGTCCGTCAAAGAGCGCGTTGAACTCAGCATGCTGCCGGCGGAGCACGACAAATCCCTGCCCGGCAACATAATCACCGCGCAGTTGAGACGCGTCAAGCCCCGCCCGGTCAATCTGCTGAAGTCCGCAGTCATTTACGGTCCGAACGCCAGCGGGAAGACGAATATTTTGAAAGCGGTAGAAACTTTCTCTCGATTTGTCGTTTCCGCCGTACAGAACACGGGCAAGCCCATTCCCGTTGCGCCATTCGCCCTTGAGCACGCATGGAAGGAAAAACCAAGCTCTTTTGAAATATCGCTCATTGAAGATGGCACGCTCTACCGCTACGGTTTTTCCGCGACCGCGTCATTGGTGCATCACGAATATTTGTATGCGACGGACAAAGCCGGAGAACGTAAAATTTTTGAGCGGGATGGGGCGGAGGCAAGCGTCAAGCAGAGCTACGACTACGGGCCAACGGGAAAGAACTTAAACAAAATTGAACAGTTCGTTCGTCATGACTCCCTGCTCCTTGCCGTCGGCGCCTCTTACAACAACGATGATTGTCGTGTTGTCTGGCGGAATATTTCGATGCTGACGGTTCCGAGTTTCGATATGGACATGCGAAAAGTCTGCCTGCCGGATTCGATAAAAACGGAGCAAGGCGCCAAGATTCTTTCGGAAATCAGCAAATATCTTGGATTTGGTTTTTCCAAACTGTCCATACAACATCAGGGGATTGGACAATCTGGAAAATTGGAGTGCGGCAAGGAGTCTGAACCAGAAATTGTTTTTTCCTATACCGACTCCAGGGGACGAGAGGTACTGCTGGACGAAAGGACGCAATCGGACGGGACAATCATTTTTCTCAATCTGCTGGCTGGTGTTCTTGCTGTAAGCGAGAACATCGACCATACGTTTTTCTTGGATGAAATTGAAGCCGGTCTGCACCCGCTACTTTGCGAAGCTCTGTTTCGGTTCGTCCACGCTTTGCCTTCAAACAACATCCAGATTGTCTGCACAACGCATAACACACAGTTGCTCAACGCCGACCTTTTTCGGCGAGACCAAGTCTGGATCACCGAAAAAAACGAGGCGGGAGCAACAGACTTATACAGCCTGGCCGACTTCATGGGCAAACCGCGCAAGGACGCCCGTTGGGGCAAGCAGTATCTGGAAGGACGCTTCGGCGGCCTGCCGGTTCTCAATACGTCCCGCGTCGAAGCGATCCTTTCGCGCGGCATGAATACGGCTGAGGCGGTGCGATAATGCCGGAGAGGCTCAGGCGACCTCGCCCGACAAGGGAATACAGGAAGACGGTCTATATATTTTGCAACGGCCACACGGAAAAGCTGTATTTTTCAGACTTCATCTATGATCTGGCCCTGACATCTGTGCGGATTGTAGCTCAGGCCTGCGAATACAACAGGATCAGTCTGGTCAAACTGGTGAAGAGTTATGAGATCAAGCCTGATGCCGATACCGAAGTATGGATCGTGTTCGATGTGGATGACGACCCTGGCGGCCAGACCAATGAAGCCGTCGCTTTGTGCAAAAAATCAGGGTACCGGAGCATCGTCAGCAATGAATGTTTTGAAGTCTGGTTCCGGCTGCACTTTGACTATTTCGACAGCGCCATGCATCGAAGCGCTCTGTTCCAGTGGATGAGTCAGCGCTTCGGGCGCCGCTACGAAAAAAACAAGACGATATCTACCTATCCCGCGCTGAAAGGACAAATGCCGGCAGCTATCAGAAACGCCAAGCGGCTGGCGGCAACTTATGCGAATGACGTTCCCCATGCCCGGCGCAATCCATATACCAATGTCTATAAACTGGTAGAGGCATTGCTGGCGTTGAAGGATGGTTGGCAGGCTCGCGGCACGCGTTGACAATAGCCAATATTTTATCTACAAATGGGGAAAATTGATATTAAGAGATATTATGTTAGCCGTATCACTCAAAATACCCGCAGACATCCGTCAAGATATGGCGGCCAAAGCCAAAGAATGCCGCCTTGGCCTGAACATTTCGCAAAAGGAATTGGCCGAGCGTAGCGGCGTAAGCCTTGGCTCCGTCAAACGTTTTGAAAGCAGCGGGCAGGTTTCGCTTTCGTCATTATTGGAGATAGCGTTGGTTCTGGGGCGTCTTGGCGATTTTGAAGCCCTGTTCGCTTCACGCGATCAGCCCGCCAGCCTGTTCGGGTCTGAACCCAAAAAACGCAAGCGTGGCGGCAGGAGAGTTCGATGAGCCTGAGCACAGCCGTTGACACCCTTGATGTTTTCTGCAATCTGCGCGGCACGCGGCATTTTGTCGGCAGGCTGGCCGAGCGGAACCGCTCGATTTTTTTTGAGTACGGCAAAGAGTTCCTGAACTCCGGCGTGGAACTTTCCCCTTTCAAACTGCCCTTGCGATCCGGCCTGTTTGAGGACGAAAAGCGGGTTTTCGAGGGTCTGCCGGGCGTTTTCAATGACAGCCTGCCTGACGGCTGGGGACTGCTCTTGCTGGACAGGGTGTTGCGTTCTCAAGGAGCCCGGCTGCATGAAATTTCCCCGTTGCAGCGTCTTTCCATGGTCGGGGCAAGCGGCATGGGCGCGCTGGAATATGTGCCGAGCCGGGGGATTGAAAGCTCCCCTAACGCTTCCATGCTGCAACTGGACGGACTTGCTGAGGAAGCTCGCACTGTTTTGTCCGAAGGTGATGCTTCGCTGGAAGTCGTGTTCGATTTGCTCAAGCTTGGTGGCTCTTCCGGCGGCGCAAGGCCGAAAATTTTAGCCGACGTGTCTGTTGACGGCTCGGGGGTATTGCCCAACGGCAGCGCCGGCAAAGGCTTTTTCCCCTGGTTGATCAAGTTTCACGCCCGCGAGGAAGGCCCGGACCAGGGGCTTGTGGAATATGTTTACTCCGTGATGGCGCGGGAGGCAGGGGTTGAAATGCCGGAAACCCGGCTTTTCCCGTCAAAGACAACGGCCGGATTTTTCGGCGTACGCCGCTTTGACCGGGATAACGGCCTGAAAGTGCATGTCCATACTGCCGCCGGCCTGCTGCACGCTTCGCACCGGCATCCGACTCTGGATTATGAAAACCTGCTGCGACTGACCAAGGCCTTGACCCGCGATGTCCGGGATGTGGAAAAAATGGTGCGTTTGATGGTCTTCAACGTCAAATCCGGCAACCGTGACGATCACTCCAAGAATTTCTCATTTTTTCTGGATGCGTCCGGGCGCTGGAGGTTCGCGCCTGCTTATGACCTCACTCCATCCGTGGGGTTTAACGGCGAACATTCGGCCATGGTCAACGGCAAGGGAAAAGACGTCACCGATGCCGACCTTGCTCAGGCCGCGGCGGTGGTGGATGTGCCTAAAGACTTTGTGAGAGAGGCAATTCAAAGAACCGGGCAGTCCTTGTCGCGTTTTGATGCACTCCGGCAGATGCGAAGCTCAGGCACAAAGTTATCGGCAAATGTTTGAAAATAGCCCGTCGGGCCAGAAGCGTACATCCCTGCACACGCGGGGGAAACTTTGCTGATGCGGCACCGGTTTTTCCCGCGCCGCATCACCAGGACGCGACGGTGGTTCCGGACGCCGTTGATGGTGTCGCGGGCGGCCGACCTTGGAGGACGCCCCGGATTGGTCCGGGGTGGATTGGAGCCTGCCAGACTGCCAGATCGCGCGACAGCTTGGCGTTTCCCCGCAGGCGGTGCAAAACAGGCGCCGCAAGAACCGCATTAAGGGGATATAGTCGGCCCAATGGTAAGTCCCCGTCTCCCTCCCATTAGGCCCACCCCTGTCAACATGGACGGTCCCCGTCCATTTCCGATGCTCATTCACCACGCCCGTATATTTGCCGCCGTCTTGGAGTTAGCGTAGCGAAGAATGCATCTTCATGCCTTTTTCAAGATGGATTCTTCACTTCGCTATCGTTCGTATGTGCTGATTACCGAACAAAGACTTCATTTGCGTAATAGCCACGTTGTTCAACTGAATAAGCCGCTCAC